>JAQWPG010000008.1 GCA_029268385.1 Gammaproteobacteria bacterium | reverse complement strand
CTGGAACTTTAAGTTCCCTAAAGGGCCCTAGTAGACTACTAGGTTGATAGGCTGGGTGTTGAAGAGTAGTAATACTTGAAGCTAACCAGTACTAATTACCCGTGAGGTTTGACTATATAACATCCAAGTATATTGGTTGTTAAAAAACGCTAAATACTTAAGATTGCATTGTGAAAAGAATTGCCTGATGGCCATAGAGCACTTGAACCACCTGATACCATTTCGAACTCAGAAGTGAAAAGGTGCATCGCCGATGGTAGTGTGGGGTCTCCCCATGTGAGAGTAGGACACTATCAGGCTTTATTTTTTTTACCCAAATTTTTTTATATTTTCTTGCTTTAGTTTTAATTTTATCTCTTTTTATTTGTACAACAGTTTATCTGTTGTAATTTTAGTAATTATTTTGTATAACTAAATAATTAAATACTAATATATAAAACGAATTATGGAAAAACATATCCCTAAAACATTTAGTGATAGATTTGCAAAAAGAACTACTAAACTTCTAAGATGGTGCGCAGACACTTTTTTTTCCAAAAGATATGGGCATAGAGCAATAGTTTTAGAAACAGTTGCCGCAGTGCCTGGAATGGTGTCTGGGGTTTTTATGCACTTTAAATCTTTAAGATCAATGCAGACAGGGTACGGCCCAAAATTAAGAGAGATGCTTGCTGAGGCTGAAAATGAAAGAATGCACTTAATGACATTTATTCAAATTGCCCAACCAAGTAGACTAGAAAGAATCTTAGTTATATTTGCTCAATTTATATTTATATTTTTTTACTCAATACTTTACATATTTTTCCCGCAAACAGCACATAGGTTAACCGGTTACTTTGAAGAAGAAGCTGTTGTTAGTTACACAGAATATTTGTCGCTGGTTTTAGATGGTACAATAGAAAATATACCTGCACCACAATTAGCAATAGATTATTGGAATCTCGATACGTATGCAAAATTAAGTGATGTAATAATCGCAATTCGAAAAGATGAAATCCATCATCGTGATACAAATCATAAATTTGCAGATGAAAAACTTAATGTGAAAAATTTTAAAGATTTAGAAAATAGTATCCCAGAAGAGAAATAAATAATTAGTTTTTCTTTGACGAACATTTTTTTGAGCAGTATTTAACTTGATCCCAGTTTAACTTCCATTTTTTTCTCCATGCAAATGGTCTGTTGCATATTGGGCAAATTTTTGATGGGAGATTCTCTTTTTTCATAATGTATTTTCTTTTATAAAAATTTCAGCTCTTGATAAAATATGTTTTTTTCTTTCAGTTTTCATTTTGTCAAATATTCTCACCATCATTGCTAGCCTTGCATTACTTAAGAAAAAATTTCTATTTTTATTTATAAAGCGCCAATATAAACCATCCATAGTGTCGCACCATTCACCTTTTTGGAAATCCATCATTTTTAGAAAATAACTTGAGCCACAAATATATGGCTTAGTAGAGAATATACCACCATCACTATACAAACCCATACCATAAACATTTGGTACCATAACCCAATCAGAAGAATCAACGAACATTTCCATAAACCATTTATATACAAGCACTGGCTTAATTTCGCAGAGATTCATTATATTTGAAAGAATCATAAGTCTTTCAATATGATGTGACCAGCCATAACATTCAGCATTTTTTATTGCGTGATCTAATGGTGGTAATCCAGTACTCCCTTCATACCAGCTTTTTTTCATCTTATTAGCATGGTTAAAATAATTTTTATTTTCCATATCATGACTATAATTTTGATAAATTCCACGCATAAATTCTCTCCACCCTAAAATCTGTCTAATATATCCTTCTAGAGAATTTAATTTAATAGGAGTTTTGTCATGATGTGACAATATTTTTTTAATAATTGTATCTGGCGTAACAAGACCTAAATTTAAATAGGGACTAAGAGCACTATGAAAAACTATATTATCTTGTTGTGTAACCGCATCCTCATAATCGCCAAACAAATTTGATTTTTCTTTAATAAAGAAATTTAAAAGCTTATTTACATCATTTACATTAGTTGCGAGCCAAAAGTTATCTATGTTGCCTGGATGCTTGGGAAACATATTTTCAATAATTGGCTTAAGTATAAGCGTATGCGAAGTTTCTTTAATTTTGGGAAACAAAGGTATTTTAGTATCTTTGGGAATTTTTTTTCTATTATCTCTATCGAAGCTCCATTTTCCTCCAACTGGTTTACCATTGCTTTCAATTAAAATATCATTCTTTTTTCTAATGTATTTATAAAAATTAGCCATTAAATTATTTTTATTTAATTCTATATGTTCCTTAAAATCTATTCTTGAACACATAAACATGGGAGAGGAAATAATATTTGTTTTTATATTTAACTTTTTCATAAAACTTATAATTCTTTTTTCAAATTTTTTGTCTTCAATCTCAAAAAAAGATACATCTTGAATTTTATTAGATGAAATTATTTTTTCTAGTTTATCCTCATATGATTCTTTAAAATCTTTATCCTCAATTTTCTTATATATAATTTTATATTTATTCAGCATTAAATCTTCTGCATAAGATCTCATCGCAGATAAGAAAAGTAAAATTTTATGCTTATGATGTTTTTCATATGTGCATAAACCATAATCTTCACACATAAAAAAAACATGGTCATCTTTGAATGATTTTAGATTCTTAATTGGAAAAAGCTGATTCCCAAGGACTATAAATAATTTTTTTGACATAGTATACTTTTCATATAAAACACCACTTTATCAAATAATTTTTTTTTGTGTAGTTGTAATTAATTTGTAATTTAAAGTAAAATAAAAAATATGAATATTATTCAAATTCCAGCATTCACAGATAATTATTTTTGGTTGATGTTCGAAGATAATAAGAAAAGTGCAGTTGTAGTAGATCCTGGAGACCATGCCCCGGTAATAAAATCCCTAAAAGATAATAATTTAGAACTAACAGATATCCTCATAACACATCATCATAATGATCATATTGGAGGAGTACCTGAATTAAAAAAGGTTTTTCCCAAGGTAAATATTTTTGGTCCTTTGGATTCTAGAATTCCAGCAGATAATATTGTTAAGGATGAAGATATAATAAAATTAGATTCACTTTATGAAGAGTTTAGAGTACTAGATGTTAGAGGACATACAAATAGTCATATCGCATACTACTTTGATAAAAAACTATTTTGTGGAGACACTTTATTTTCATGTGGATGTGGAAGATTATTTGAAGGAACACATAATGATATGCATAGAGCACTAACCAAAATAAAAAATTTACCTAAAGAAACGATGATCTATTGTGCGCATGAATATACACTTGATAATATTGGTTTTGCTAAAATACTAGATCCTGAAAATTCAGAATTATTAAATAGGGAAAGGGAGGTTAAAAGTATTTTGAAAAAAGGCGAGTACACAGTTCCGTCTCTACTAGCTAATGAATTAAAAATAAATCCATTTTTAAGGTTTGATAATAAAAATATAATAAATTCTGTGCAAAAACACTTTAATATTAAAATAAGTAACGAAGCTGAAATTTTCAAATATACAAGGGAATGGAAAGATAACGAGTATGATTAAATCTATTTTTAAATTTTCTATAGTTCTAATGATTTTTTCAAGTGTTTCTGCAGAAAAAAATTCCTGTGAAAAAATTTACCAAAAATGTTTCAATAATATTCCTAAAGACATAATTATTTATTATAAGCACATGGATACTTATGGAGCTGTAAATACGGATAATATAAATTTTAGGGATATTCCGCTAATAACTTCTAAAAATAGTTTGACAATAAAAAAAATAAAAAAAAATGAAAAAATTCATATAAAAAAAGTATTTTTTCTAAAGCCAAATACTAATATCAGCTTAAAACTTGCAAATACTAATAATTTTGAAATTGTTAATAATTATAAATTTAGTAAATGGTATTTAGTTTCTTATGACGGAGTCGAAGGATTTATTTTTTCTGACTTTGTTTCATTGGATAAAAAACAAAAAAAACAATACTTGAGATACAGACATATTAACTCTGTTGACTGGACAGTTAATAAAGTTGATCAACAAAAAAATATTGAACTTTTATTAACTCCAAAAAAAAATAACTCTTTCGAGTTGAGAGGTTTTTCTTGGCATCACTTATATGGTTATGATGAAATAAATTATATTTTTAAAAAAGATATTTCTTCTCAAAATAAATTTACAAACGAAGGTATAAAGTTATTTTTCTTTGATAAAAATGAAATTTACTTAGAGTCAGAAGCTGAAATTTTTACCGGTATCTACAAAAAGTACTAAATCAATCTTCTCTACTAGTAATTTCTATCAAATGATATCCAAATTGAGTTTGAACAGGTCCGTGAATCTTGTTTAATTCCCCTGTAAAAACTACATCATTAAATTCTTTGACCATTTGTCCTGGGCTAAATGAGCCAAGATCTCCACCATTCCCACCAGATGGACATGAAGAATTTGTCTTTGCGGCCTCAGCAAAATCAAGACCTGCTTCAATTTCTTTTTTTAAACTAAGACATTGCTCCTCACTTTCTACTAATATATGTCTTGCTGTTGCTTGAGTCATTACGCCCCCTAATAGATTAAAATTTTTAATAAGGTTACATTCGTTTTATTTATAAGTCTAGCCAAAGTTTTTTAGGTTGTCTCATTCCTGCAATTAAACAGCCTTGCTGTCCATACCCATAAGGAAAAAGGCTATACACAAATTTTCTTGTAGCTTTATTTTCTCCCATTTCAGATTTTATTGATTTTAAAATATGTCTTAACTCTGGAACTCTCATAGATTTTTCATATTGTTTTCTAATCATATTTATAACTAACCAATGGTCACTAGTTAATTGTATATTAATTCTGTCAGCGCTATGTATTGCAAATGCGCTATCCCATTCTTCTGGGTCTAGTAGAAAGCCATCATCATCAGTTAATTTATTATAATTTTTCATGGCCTAAATTTTATTTTCTAGATATTTAATTATATCATTAGATTCATAAAGCCACTCATCCGAACCACCTTCTTTTTTAATTCTTAAGCATGGTACTTGTATTTTACCGCCATATTTTTTTAATTCTTCTCGATACACTTTATTGCCTCTTGAATCTTTAATTTCAATATTAATAGAATTTTTTCTTAAAAATCTTCTTGTCTTCACACAAAATGGGCAAGTGCGGAACTCATATAAACTATAATTCTTAAATTTTTCATCAAGCTTATCTTGCTCTTCTTTAGTCCTGCTTAATTTTTTTGGTCTGGTAATAAAATCTAATATTAAAATTATACGTCCTAAAATCCACCTAACTATTTTCATTTATATTCCTTTATTTACTTATTTTTTTCCAAGAGTCTTTTAACGAAACTATTTTATTATAAACAATATTTTTATTCGATGATTTATTATCTCTGATAAAATAGCCTACTCGCTCAAATTGATACCTTTCTTCATAATTATTTAAATTAACATTTTTTTCAATCTTCGCGTTTTTTTTAACAATTAACGATTTTTTATTAAAGCTTTTAAGATTTAATGGATTAGGGTCACTAAATAGTCTGTCATAAATGTTTACTGTTGCATCAACACAGTTATTAGCATCAACCCAATGTATCATTCCTTTAACTTTATTTCCTTTACTCATATCCCTGCTTACAGGATCAAAAGTGCACTCTAATTCTATAATATTCCCAGAATTATCTTTAACAATATTATTGCAAACTATATTAAAAGCGTGTCTGAGTCTGACTTCTTTTCCAGGAGCCAATCTAAAATATTTTTTTTCTGGAATCTCCATAAAATCATTCTTATCAATAAATATATGCTTTGAAATAGTAATGCCTCTTTTACCTTCATTGTCTTTATTTGGATTATTAGAGGCAAAAATTTCTTCACTATCATTTTCTGGATAATTTGTGATTGTTATTTTCAATGGGTCCAGCACCCCCATAATTCTTCTTGCTGTTAGATTTAACTCTTCTCTAATTGTATTTTCTAAAACCCCCATTTCAATAGAACTATTTTTTTTCGTTATACCAATTCTACTACAGAAATCTTTAATGGAATTTGGAGTGAAACCTCTTCTTCTCATTCCTGATATTGTCGGCATCCTTGGGTCATCCCAACCCGATACATATTTTTCTTCAACTAATTGACTAAGTTTTCTTTTGCTCATTAAATTATGTTCTAACGCTAATCTTGCAAATTCTATTTGCTGAGGTTTATTTACATGTCCAATTTTTTTTATAATCCAATCATACAGTTCTCGATGATCTTCAAATTCAAGTGTGCATAGGGAGTGAGTAACATTTTCAATTGCATCTGAAATACAATGTGTGAAATCATACATTGGATAAATACACCAATCATTACCGGTTTTGTGATGCTTAAAATTTTTTATACGATAAATTATTGGATCGCGCATGTTTATATTAGGTGAAGACATATCAATTTTAAGTCTTAAAATATATTTACCGTCTTCATGTTTACCATTTTTCATTTCTTCAAATATTTTTAGGTTTTCTTCGATAGCCCTATCTCTATCTTTACTATTAATTCCAGGTTCCGTTAATGTACCTCTTTCTCTTTTTATTTCATCAGGACTAGATGAATCAATATAAGCATAACCTTCACTGATAAGTTTCAATGCATAATTATAAAGATTATTAAAATAATCAGATGCAAAATGCATTTCATCCCATTGGTAGCCAAGCCACTCAATATCTTTTTTTATTGACTCTATAAATTCAACATTTTCTTTTTCAGGGTTTGTGTCGTCGAATCTCAAATTACACTTTCCGTTATAAGATTTTGAGATCTCAAAATTTAAGCATATAGACTTTGCATGGCCTATATGAAGATACCCATTTGGCTCAGGAGGAAATCTAGTCTGAACTCGCCCACTAAATTTATTAGTGTTATTATCATTATCAATTATATTTGTAATAAAATTTTTGTTTGTAGGCTTATTCATGAAAAATTTTGATGATTTACTAAATCCGTATTATATACGGGATTCACTTCCAATAGAATCAAAATTACTAACGCCAGTGATTCAGGTATTTGAAAATACTTCATCAACCAATAACATTTTGATGGAAAAAAATTGCGTGTATCCAAATGGCCATACATGCTTTGCTGAGAACCAAACTTGCGGTAGAGGGCTATCTAATAAATCCTGGGTTTCTACAGAAAAAAACGTTTGTTTTTCTGTTGCTTGGAATTTCGAAAAGACTTTAAAAATGCCCCATATGTTAAATTACTTCATTGCTATTAAGTTAGCAAAAGAGCTCCATAAAAAAGGTTTTAAGAAGATTAGCACTAAATGGCCAAATGATTTAGTATTTGAAGGAGCTAAAATTGGGGGGATACTAATTGACTCAGTTCATCGAAAAGATTCTAAAATATACTTGGTCGTTGGTGTTGGTCTAAATATAAAGGTTTCGAATGATGATAAAAAAAATATTGATCAAGATGTAGCAGGGCTTTCATCTATAAAAAAAAATCTAAGTTTAAGTAGGAGCGAAATAGCAGCAATTTTACTAAATGCAGTCTTAGAATCATTGTCTGAATTTGAATTGTGTGATTTTAAGAACCTTTCGGAAGATTGGAATAATATAGATTATAATTACAATAAATTAAAAACTATTATGATTGATAATGAAAAAATAAAAACAACTTTAATGGGTATTAATGAGTTTGGACAATTTTGTTGTTTTCATGACAATAAGATTAATTTATACGAATATAATGAGGTTAAAATAACTAAAATATGAGCTATTGCGCAATAGATTTTGGTCACACTAATTATAAAATAGCATTTATTGAAAATGATAATATAATTTCATTTCAAAAACATAGCTATAACGACAGACTAATTTTTGATGGCATGATTGCAAAAATAAAAAGCATGGGGTGCGATAAAATTCTTTGTTGTAATGTTTTGAATGAAAGCATTATTAATTCTATTGTTAGCGATTTTCCTCAAGACATGAAAAATATTTTTAAGTTTTTTTCATCTGAAGATTGTCAGAAACATATTACTTTAGCTTATAATGATAATATAAAAAGGCTAGGAGCAGATAGGGCATTAAATTTAGTTGGCGCTTCCACTAAAACAAAAAATGATCTTATAGTTATTGATGCAGGCACTGCAACTACAATTGATTATCTCGATTCAAGTAAAAATCATATAGGTGGAATCATTCTGCCGGGAAAAAATTTGATTGATAATATTTTTCACGAAATGCTAGATTTTGATTTTTCCGAGGAACGATTAGTTGCTGATATTTTTTCAAAAAACACTCGTTCTTGCATTGAAAATGGGTCACTGATATCAGCTTACTATGCAATAAATAATATTTTAGATAAAATGATCAAGTCTAAAGATTGCGTTGTGGAAATATATGTAACTGGAGGAAATGCTAAAGATATAATAGATAATTGTAACTACCCTTTAATACATGTAGAATCACTTCTTTTTGATGGTCTTGTAGTACTGGAAGCATGAAAATTGCCGCCTTAGCTCATTTGGTAGAGCAGTTGTTTTGTAATCAGCAGGTAGTCAGTTCGATTCTGACAGGCGGCTCCACATACTACTATGGTAATATTAAGATAGTTGTTTTATTACCTATAATAGGTTATCTTAATAAGCATAAGTTAATATAGGTAAATAACAATATTCAGGTATATAAAAGGCTTAGGAAAAACGTAATGATGCAATGAAAGGACAACTAATACTTATACCAGGCCGCTCTTCGAAGCAGGGAGTGGGACTGAATAAGGGTAAACTTAAGGAAGAGTATATAAGGGTCACAACTACGTTGGAATTAAGTTTCGAAGACGCTCAAGAGTTGGGTTTGGAAACTGCTGATATCGTAAAAATAAGCAATCATATCGGTGAAACCGAAGTTCAAGTCAAAGTTCTAAAAGAAGGCAAACTCCCAATTGGTTATGCATTTATACCTTACGGCCCTCCGTCAAGTTGCTTGTTTGATGGTGAGACTTGTGGAACAGGTATGCCTGCTTCAAAAGGAATGACTATAGATGTGGAATTTATTAAGAAAGGTGTAAAAAAGAAAACAGCATTACCGCCAAAAACAGCGGTAGGTTAATTTATTGTTGAAGTTAATAAAGGAGATATTATGAGTGCGGCAAGCAAAGATATTAAAGTAGTAAATGAAAAAATAGTTGAAAATGCTACATGTACTTTTTGTGGTTGTTGTTGCGATGATATAACTTTAACAGTAGACATGGATAAGAAAGTAATAACTAAAGCCAAAGATGCATGCGTTCTTGGTAAATCATGGTTTTTAAACCATGTGATAGAAGATAAGCCGATAGCAAGAATTGCCGGCAAAGAAGTTCCGTTAGACGACGCAATTAATGAAGCGGCTAAAATCTTGATGGACGCAAAATTCCCAATATTATATGGCATGAGTGACACTGTATGTGAGGCACAAAGACATTGCGCACCTATAATGGATGATTGTGGTGGTACAATTGATACCACAACATCGGTTTGTCACGGTCCTTCAGGAATGGCATTTCAAGGCGTTGGAGAGCCAACAATGACTTTAGGCGAAGTAAAAAATAGAGCAGATTTTGTAATGTATTGGGGAGGCAACCCAGCGGAAGCACACCCAAGACATTTTGCTAGGTATGCAGTCACGCCTGAAGGTATGTACACTCCAAATGGTAAAGATGACAGAACAGTTGTGATAGTAGACATAAGACATACAAAAACAGCAGGTGTTTCAGATATATTTCTCCAGTTAAAACCTGGAAAAGATTTTGAATTATTGTGGATGTTAAGAGCTGCATGCAAAGGTGTAGACATTCCCGATGACTGCAAAGATATTTGCGGTGTTGAAAAAGAAGTTGTTGAAGATCTTTTTCAAAGAATGAAGAATTGTAATTACGGAGTTATATTCTTTGGAATGGGCTTAACTATGAGCAGAGGAAGACATTTCAACTCTGGGGCTCTAATGGCTCTAGCCACAGATTTAAATGAATTTACACATTTTGTAGCTAAACCAGCAAGAGGACACGGTAATGTAACAGGTGCTGATAATGTCGTATCTTGGCAGACAGGGTATCCATTTGGTGTTAATTTTAGTAGAGGGCATCCAAGATTTAATCCTGGGGAATTTACAACGGTTGATACTTTATCAAGGAAAGAAGCAGACGCAGCTTTAATTATTGCAAGCGATCCGGTAGCTAATTTTCCAAAACCTGCAATAGATCATATAACTAGTGATAAATGTAAATTAATATCTATTGATACTAAAAATACTCCAACTAGTGAGGCTGCCCACGTTTCTATTCAAACAAGTACGTATGGTATTAATACTGGCGGTACAGTTTATAGAATGGATGATGTCCCAATTAGTTTAAGACCTGCTTTTGATTCACCATTCCCTAGTGACTTAGAGGTATTAACAAAACTTAGAAAAAAAGTAAATGAGTTGTCTAAGAAAGCAAATAGACCATACGCAACTAAAAAGTACATGTAAGTACATATAATCAAAAATATTATAAAGGTTTAAGTTAAATTATGAATAATGAAATTCGTATCATAAATGGTATAGTCTTTGACCCAACAAACAATATTGACGGAAAGGTTGTTGATATTTGCATAAAAGACGGAAAGATTGTTTCTGAAGTTTCTAAATCAGCTAAAGTGATAGATGCAAAAGGCATGGCGGTAATGCCAGGCGGAGTTGATATACATTGTCATATAACTGGCCCTAAAGTTAATTTGGCAAGAAAATTAATGCCAGAAGACCATAGGCTAGACCCTCATTTTAAAACTCCTAATACTCAGTCAGGGTCAGGGGGAATAGTCCCGTCAACATTTGCCACGGGATATAGATATGCAACACTTGGTTACACAACTGCAATGGAAGCGGCAGTACCACCTTTGACTGCAAGACATGCATTGGAAGAAATGTATGACACTCCAATTATCGATAATGGTTTTTATGTTCTCTTGGGTAATAATTTATTTTTACAAAGTTTGATAGCTGAGGGACGATTTGCCGAATTTAAAGAAGCGGTTGCATGGTGGTTAAATGCAACTAAAGCATATACTGTTAAATTAGTAAATCCTGGTGGAGACGAGCCTTGGAAAGGCCACAAAAATTTAAACGTAAAAAGCATTGATGAGGATAGTAAGGCTACCGATATTGCACCAAGAAAAGTTATTGAAGCATTTATTGATGCAGTTCATGAATTAGGATTGCCTCATCCTCCCCATATTCATTGTAATAATCTTGGTCATAGTGGTAACTATGACACTACTTTAGAAACTATGAAAACAGCAGGCGATAGAAGACTGCATGTCGCTCATATTCAGTTTAATAGTTATGCTGGAGAAGTTGGAAAACCACCGAAATCAGCTTCTAAAGAAATTACTGATTACGTTAATGAACACCAAAATATAACATGCGATGTTGGGCAAGTAATGTTTGGAAAAGCAATGTTTATGACTGCTGACGCTCCTCTAACTTATCTTTTAAGAGGTTATAAAAAAGAAAAGTGGGTAAATGCAGATACCGAGTGTGAAAGTGGCTGTGGAATTTTACCATTTGATTACCAGGGAATGATTTATACCCATGCGCTTCAATGGGCTATAGGTTTAGAAATATTTTTATTATCTAAAGACCCATGGAGAATAGTTTTGTCAACAGATCATCCAAACGGAGGCTCATTCGCTAATTACCCGTTGGTGATAAAATTATTAATGGATTATGAATTTAGAAAAGTGGCAATGAGAAGTGTTAATCAAAAAGCCATGAACAGCACAATATTAGGAGAATTAAAAAGAGAGTATACATTAAATGAAATTTGCATCATTACAAGAGCTGGGCCCGCAAAGTGTTTAGGGTTAAAAGACAAAGGTCATTTGGGAGTTGGTGCAGACGCAGATGTAACTATTTACGATATGCTGGAGGATAAAGAAGAAATGTTTAATGCTCCAAGATATGTTATGAAGTCAGGACAACTATTAATTGCAGACCACGAATTCGTTAGTGATTATACTGATAAAAAAGTTTTACGTGTCGCTCCTGATTACGATAAAGAAATTGAGAAAGTTATAAAGCCTTTTTTTGATGATTTTTATTCCGTCAATTATCAAAATTATGCAATTCAGGATGATTATTTACATGGCTTAGGAAAAGTAATAGGAACAAAGAAAAAGAATAGTATATATGAAAATTAAAAATACAGAAATTGTAGATACATACGCAGAAGCATTTTCAATGTGGTCTGCAAAAGTAATTATTACAGCAGAAAATGACTATTGGGCTGAAGGTGCTGCCCGTGCTATGACTGGGATGGCGACATCAGTAATTGGCTGTAAGTGTGAAGCTGGTATTGATATGAAGCTTGAACCAAAAGATACGCCTGATGGCAGACCGGGTTACAGCATCTTGCTTTTCACGATGGATAAAGAAAGCTTAGGAAAAAGATTGATAGAGAGAATTGGACAATGTGTTATGACTTGTCCTACTACTGCTTGTTTTAGTGGTTTTAATACAGATGAAACTGTCAATGTTGGTGGAGCATTAAGATATTTTGGCGACGGACATCAGATAGGTAAAAAAATTAATAATGAAAGATATTGGAGAATTCCTGTATTTGATGGAGAGTTTATTATTCAAGAAAGTTTTGGAGTTAAAGAATCTGTTGGCGGAGGAAATTTTTATATTTTAGGCGATAATGTTAGCGCTTGTTTAGATGCTTGTTATGACGCAGTTAAAGTTATGAAAAGAGTTGAAAATGTAATAATGCCGTTTCCAAAAGGAGTGGTAAGAAGTGGAAGTAAAGTTGGCTCAAAGTACAAAGCTTTAGTTGCTTCAACAAATCATATTTACTGTCCAACCATAAAAGGAGTTGTTAAAGACTCAGCTGTCCCGGAAAATGTTAACGCATGTTATGAAATTGTTGTTGATGGAGCTGATGAGAAAGCAGTTGCTGAGGCAATGAGTGTTGGAATGCAAGCTGCCGCAAAAGATGGGGTGACTCAAATAACTGCTGGAAATTTTGGCGGAAAACTTGGTAAATATAAATTCTTTTTAAAAGACCTTGTTAAATAAATAAAAATAATATTATGAAATTAAAATTACATACACAACCTGAGGTTCCAACTGAAGCAGAGAGTATTACTCCCGCAATAATAAATAGTTTAAAAATTAAAGAAATTGAAAAAATTAAAATCTATCATGGTAATAGAGAAGTACATTTAGCAGACTTTTTTTCCGTTTCAAATAGCAAGTCAACATCATTAGAAGTTGAAGGCGATATGCATCAAATTAAATATTTAGGGGCAAATATGGCTGATGGTGAAATGCATATAGAAGGTGATGTTGGTCCTCATTTAGGTTCGGCAATGTCAGGTGGATTTATAAAGGTTAACGGAAGTACTGGCGACTGGATAGCACCAGAAATGTCTGGAGGAAGAATACATATTACTGGTAATGGTGGACACTGTATTGCTTGTGCATACAGAGGAGCATCAAAAGGTGTATCTGGTGGTGAAATTATTATTGAAGGAAATGTTAAAAATGAATTAGGTCATGGTATGGCAAATGCTACGATTGTAGTTGGAGGTAAATGTGGTGATTTTACAGGAGTAAATATGAATTCCGGAACAATTCTAACCTTTGGTGAAATGGGAATTAGGACTGGAGCAGGAATGAAAAGAGGTACAATAATTTGCAAAGATAATATAGAAATTTTGCCTACCTTTTCTTACGATTGTTTATATAGTCCAGTATATTTAAAATTATTGCTTAAGTATTTAATTGATAATACAGAAATTAAGATTGATAAAGAATTTGCAGAAGGCTTGTTTCATAGATGGAGTGGAGATGCTATAGAAATGAATCGTGGTGAACTTTTAGTTTATTCTGTGTAGGTATATAATTTAGTTAAGTTATTAGGAGTATTTATTATGACAACAGTAGTAACAGATAATTGTAGAGGGTGCAGATTTACTGACTGCGTTTCAGTTTGTCCTGTTGAGGCATTTCATGTTGATGATGAGATGTTATATATAAATCCAGATGTTTGCATAGACTGTAGTGCATGCGTACCAGAGTGCCCAGTAGAAGCAATATATGAAGAAGATGATCTTCCTGACGGCCAAGAGCATTGGGTAGATATCAATGAAGAAAGATCTCAAGAAACCCCAAATATTACAGATACTCTTGAACCTCTAGAAGGCGCGGAAGATAAAAGAGAAGCATTAGGTTTATAATTTTTATAAAGAGTGAGAAAAAATGAGCAAATTAGGAAGTTCAGATAACCCTTTGAAGGTTGCAATAGTTGGAGCAGGGCCAAGCGGCTTTTACGCTGCTGACGCATTAATCAATTCAGACTTAAAGGTCGAAGTTAATTTAATTGAAAAATTATGCGCCCCATACGGACTTGTTAGAACTGGTGTTGCTCCAGATCACCCATTAATTAAAAAGAGTATAGAAAAATTTGCAGTAATGGCAGAGCCAGAGGAATTTAATTATTTTGGAAATGTAAGTGTTGGTAAAGATATTACAGTAGATGAATTAAAAGAAACTCATCATGCGGTTATTATTACAATGGGCGCGGAAACTGATAGAAAACTTGGAATCCCAGGTGAAGATTTAAAAGGAAGCCACACAGCTACAGAATTTGTAGCATGGTATAACGGCCACCCAGAATATAGAGAAAGAGAATTTGATCTATCGCATGAAACAGCAGTTATTATTGGACAAGGTAATGTTGCAGCTGACGTCGCAAGAATACTTTCAAAAACTGTTGATGAATTAAAGTGCACAGATATTTCTCAGCATGCGCTTGATGTTTTGGAAACAAGTAGAGTTAAAAATATTTATGTAGTAGGAAGAAGAGGTCCTGCCCAAGGAGCAATGACTTCAAAAGAACTTAAAGAATTTGGTGAGCTCCAAGAGTGCGATACTTTTGTTGATCCGTCTGAAGCAATATTAAATAAATCTAGTGAAGATGAATTAAGCGATAGAAAAGGTAGAGCTGCTAAAAAGATATACGAGTTATTTGCAGGTTATGCTCAACCAAAAAGCCCACATAAAGCTAGAAGTTTTCCTTGGACAAGACCATACGTAAAACCAAAAAAATGTCACATACAGTTTTTAAGAAGCCCAGTAGAACTCAAAGGTAGTAAAAAACTTGAGACAGTTGTATTTGAAAAGAATGCTCTTTCGGGGGACCCATTTAAACAATCAGCCAGAGGGACTGGAGAATTAGAAGAGTTGAAAGCTGGACTTTTGTTTAGAAGTATTGGGTATAGAGGAGTTGCTTTAGATGGCGTGCCTTTTCATGATGCGTGGGGTGTAATACCAAACGATAAAGGAAGAGTTACTGAAGACAATGAAAATAATATCGTTGTTCCTCAACTCTATACAGCTGGATGGATTAAAAGGGGTCCAAGTGGAATTATAGGAACAAATAAAGCTTGTGCTAATGAAACAATAGAAGAGTTAATGAAAGATATAGAAAAATTAGATGACAAAAAAACAAAGTTAGGCAATAAAAAAATTCATGAAATTCTTGATTCCAATAAAGTTAGGTATATTAATTTTATAGAATGGGAAGTTATTGATAAGAATGAAGTAAAGAATGGCAAACCAAAAGGAAAGCCAAGAGAAAAATTCACATACACTGATGAAATGTTGGCGCTTCTAAATTAGGCTTCACTTATATCATTTTAATAAAAAATCACTATGAAAATATTCCACGGATTTAATATCAGTAATCTCAGGGGGGATTTCTTTGGTGGTTTGACAGCAGCAGTTGTAGCTTTACCTTTGGCTTTAGCATTTGGAGTTGCTTCTGGCTTAGGCCCATTGCCTGGTTTATATGGTGCAATTATTGTTGGTTTTTTCGCAGCTTTATTTGGAGGAACCTCAACGCAAATTTCTGGTCCGACCGGACCAATGACAGTCGTTATCGCATCAATATTTTTACATTTTGATAGAAATCTAGAAATTGTTTTTTTTATTATATCATTATCAGGTTTGATGCAAGTATTGGTAGGCTGCACTAACCTTGGTACTTATGTAAAAACAATTCCTGATAGCGTAGTAACAGGATTCATGTCGGGAATTGGAATTATTATTATATGTTTGCAAATTCCAGTTTTATTAGGTCTTGGCTCTGAAGGAAACGTAATATCTTCTCTATTAAAGTTACAATATATTTCAAATTATAAGATTGACTCATTGATAATCGGCTTAACCGGGTTATTAATCATGGTATTTGTGTCAAAAAAAATAGATTCATATATACCAAGACCAGTCATTGCATTAATAGTTGGGTCATTACTAGCAAGTTTTTATTTTACCAATCAAACTTTAATTGGTTATATACCATCTGGAATTCCTAGTTTTTCAATTTACATACCTACGTTAGTTGAGCTACCTGAAATAATTTTTTATGCCGCAATGTTAGCTTCACTAGGTGTGATTGATAGTTTGCTAACATCTATAGTTGCGGATAACATGACAAACACAAATCATATGCCTAACAAAGAATCCATAGGTCAAGGTATAGGAAATTTTTTCTCAGGACTTCTTGGAGGCTTAGCAGGAGCTGGTGCGACAATGAGGACTGTTATAAATATTCAAAGTGGCGGTAAAACACCATTTTCAGGATTACTGCATTCAGTTGTTTTAATAATGATACTAATGTTTTTTGGAAGCTATGCAGGAATGATACCGCTTGCAATATTAGCTTCAATATTATTAAAGGTCGGTTATGACATAATCGACTGGAATTTTGTTTATAGTATTAAATCTAAGTCAAAAATTGATATATTTATTGCTTTAGCTGTGATTTTAATGATTGTATTTATTAATTTAATTATAGCAATACTGGTGGGAACCATAGGATCTTATTTGTTAAAAAAACATTATGAATAATGTTTGATTTTTAGCGTTTCTTTTCTATAATAAAAGACATGTTAAGATTTATTTTTTTATTGTTATTTTCAATTTCATCTTTTGCAGGAAGCGATGTAGATGATATTGTAAAAAAAAATATTAGCCAAATAAATAATTTTGCTGCTGAGTCCATACTAGATTTTCTTGGCGGTCCAGGAACAACTGAAGTAGAAGTAAAAGGTTTGGAAAATAAAAAACCAGAATACTCAGTTATGATGGTCAGACCATTCTCTTTATCAACAGAACATTCCTTTTTTTCTCAAATGCAGCTTAATCATTACTACATTAGAAATGATGGAAGAGTTGCAATAAATTTGGGTATTGGGTATAGAAAAATTTTCAATGATAATTATATTTTAGGTGTTAATGTATTTTTAGATGCTGATGATGAAGATAATACAAGGTCAAGTTTAGGTTTGGAGATCAAGTCAAATTCTTTCGAAGCTTATGCAAATTATTATTCTTCAATATCTAGCTCCACAAAAGTGGGTGTTAACACTGAGAGAGTATTAGATGGATATGATTTTCATGCTTTAGGCCAAGTGCCTTTCTTTCCTTGGGCAAAAATTCATTATACTTATTTTGACTGGGAGGCTGATAAACTTTCGACAGATACTGATGGAAGTGAATTATCTTTAGAAATGTTAATTACAAAAAATATTATGTTAGAGGTAGGGTATTCTGATGATAATTTTAGTTCTTCAGATGGTTTTGGCTCTATAACATTTATTTTTCCTGGAAGTGATGGTGTTTCAGCATTTGATAATTTGATAAGTCAAAATGCTTTTGCTTCTGGAAGTGTTAATCATCTTTTGCTTTCTAAAGTTGAAAGAGACAATAAAATGAAAATTGAAACAGAGAGTGAAGGTGTTGTTATAGGGAGATTAGACTAATGAAAAATTTTATAATAATAACTCTAGTTTATTTTGTAACTACTTTGAGTAATGCAGACACTTTAGAGTATGCTAATGCAGATGAATATTCAGTTACAATTGAATCAGTTAGATTATGTCAAAATGCAACAATTGATAGCGAAGAATCATTTTCAGTTTCAGGCTGTGTAACTTTAGGCAACTCATCGCTAACAGTTGATATAACATCAGCAGATATAAACGGGACTCTTGGAAAATATGCTGACACAAATACTTTACAAGCGGGTACAACTTACCGTTATTTTGTTCCGACTATTAATCGAAATTTTTCTATTAGGGGAAGTGCTGTTTTAGACTCCCAAGTTAGTGGTACTTTTACATGTAATACAGATGAAAATGCTTCGCGCGCAAGTAATGCAATAAATATTACTCAGATCGCAGGAAATGTTAATGGTACTGCAACTACAACGACAACTTTTTCAACTTCTACAACTAGCTCAGGAATAGTATGTTTGAACACAGCGTGCGATAACTCTCAGACTGGTTTATCATTCGATAATAATATTCCTGACAACTCAACACTTTATGGTAATGCGATAAATGTCCCTTCTGATACTGCAGATACAATGGAAATGCTTTATACAATTTCAACACCTTTTACCATGAGTGATATTCCTCCTGTTATAAATATGAGTTTTGGAACAAAATCAGCTATACAGATGGAGTCTACAAGAGATGCTGGTTCCGATAGCTGTAGAGTTGCAGCATACTTTCCGAAATTCAAAGTAACAGTTAGTTTGCCTAATTAATTTTCTTTGGTCTAAAGAAGGCTATTTTTCTAGCTCTTAAAGCTAGTATTGCTAATGATAAGATTAATATTGCGCCAGCTTCATAAATTAAAATTACAGGGTCAAAATCCTTTCTTTGTAAAATAATTAATCGCGCGAGTGCTGTGATTGCGATAAAGATAGGGTGGGAAATAGCAATTCTATTTGTAACATAATATTCTTTAATCATTCCTATAACTTCTAGAAAAATAAACAGCAATAATATGTCTGCCAAACTTACTATACCTGTCACGAAAACTTTTTGAATTTCTTGACCAATGGCAGTAATAGTAGCTACTAACAAGATAATCAGTATTACTTTTTCTATTACATCAAAATATTTTGAAGCATTCATTAAGATTATCCTAGCACAATCAATATTCCCCTACAATATCAAGCAAAATAGCTATAAGAATGCGCTTTTTATTGATATGCTAATTAAAAAATTACATATTAACATCGGGAAAAAAAATGAGAATTAATATATTTAGCTCACTTTTATCATTTAATTTATTTATACCAAGATTTTATAATGGAAAAATAATTAAAGTACCAATCCAAGATGGCATTAAGGTTGGCATTAGCACAGAGCTTTGGATGAATGACCTTTTAAAAAAAATACATAGCATAAAAAAAATTAAGAACTTTCATGACATTGGTGCCAATCTAGGACAAACTTTAATCAAGGTTAAAACTATTGATAAAAATATAAATTATCACTCGTTTGAGCCAAATTATTTATGCTCAAACTATTTAAATAAGTTAATTGAAATAAATAACTGGAAAAAAACTCATATATATCCAATCGGTATTTTTAACGAAAATTCTCTAAAATATCTTGAAGGAAAATCTGACTATGATAAAAGCTCATCTATAATGCCTGATTGTGCTGAGACTACAAAAGTTGTTAAAAAAATTACTTCATTTCATACTTACGACAGCGTTAAAAAATTAATTGGTAGTGAGGCTGTAGATATTATTAAAATTGATACTGAAGGCTCTGAGCTAGAAGTAATTCAAAGCTACAAAAGTCTATTAGTTAATGATTCGCCATTAATATTAATAGAAATATTAAAACTTCAAAAAGATAATGAGAAAAAAATTAAAAGAGACCAAGACTTGAGTGATTTTATTAATAGATTAAATTACAATATCTATAGAATATATAAGGATTCGAATAATAAATTAATTAATTTAAAAAAAGAAAATTCTCTTGGGACATATGACGATAATTCTTATGCAGATCATTTGCTAATACATGATTCCAAAATTAACGCTTATAATAAATTGATAACAGAAAATTAATTTTTTTTTAAAGCTTTAAGTAATATTTTTGTTGACTACTATCATCTGGTACTTCAAAATTCTTTCCTTGATCGGAGGGGTACTCAAGCGGTCAACGAGGGCAGACTGTAAATCTGCTGGCTATGCCTTCGGAGGTTCGAATCCTCCCCCCTCCACCACTAATTACAATATTTTACGATGTCTGGTAGAATGTAATATAAGAGATATTTGGGTAAGTTTTTGTTAAGAATCAAGGGTTTTGCGTGGTTTTATAGAGTTATTTTATATTGCGGGTGTAGTTCAATGGTAGAACCTCAGCCTTCCAAGCTGATGATGCCGGTTCGATCCCGGTCACCCGCTCCAATAAAATTAACAAAAATTTAGAGCAATCCTGTTAAAAACAGTATACAATCACGCCCATATAGCTCAGTAGGTAGAGCACTTCCTTGGTAAGGAAGAGGTCACCGGTTCAAATCCGGTTATGGGCTCCATGAATAAAAATATACTATAGGCCGCGGAGGGCGATAGAGATGTCAAAAGCAAAATTTGAAAGAAATAAACCACATATGAATGTGGGAACTATTGGTCACGTTGACCATGGAAAAACTACATTAACAGCTGCTATCACTAAAGTAATGGCAGAGAAAATGGGCGGTGAATTTAAAGATTACGGCGATATTGATAATGCTCCTGAAGAAAGAGAAAGAGGTATTACAATTGCTACAGCTCATGTTGAGTATGAGTCTGATAATCGTCACTATGCTCACGTGGATTGCCCAGGCCATGCTGACTATGTAAAAAACATGATAACAGGTGCCGCTCAAATGGATGGAGCAATTCTGGTAGTAAGTGCAGCAGATGGAGCTATGCCTCAAACAAAAGAACACATTCTTTTAGCTCGACAAGTTGGCGTTCCAAATATTGTTGTGTTCTTGAATAAAGCAGATCAGGTTGACGATGCTGAATTAACAGAATTAGTAGAAATGGAAATTAGAGAGCTGCTAACATCTTACGAATTTGATGGAGATAATATTCCTTTTGTAAGTGGATCAGCATTAAAAGCATTAGAAGGAGATACTTCAGATATTGGCGCTCCTGCAATTGAAAAAATAGTAGCAGCAATGGATGATTTCTTTCCGCAACCAGAAAGAGCAACAGATGGTGATTTCCTAATGCCAGTTGAGGATGTATTCTCTATTTCTGGAAGAGGAACAGTTGTTACTGGTAGAGTTGAAAGAGGCATAATCAATGTCAACGATGAAATTGAAATATGTGGAATTAAAGATACTCAAAAATCAGTTTGTACTGGTGTAGAAATGTTTAGAAAGCTTTTGGACCAAGGTGAGGCTGGAGACAATGTTGGGGTATTATTAAGAGGCACAAAAAGAGAAGAAGTAGAACGCGGACAAGTATTATGTAAACCAGGTTCTATTAAGCCGCATACTAAGTACGAATGTGAGGTGTATATTTTATCCAAGGATGAAGGTGGTAGACACACACCTTTCTTTAATGGTTACAGACCTCAATTTTATTTTAGAACTACAGACGTAACAGGTGCAGCAACATTACCTTCTGGCACAGAAATGGTTATGCCAGGTGATAATGTTAGCATGACAGTTGAACTTATTGCGCCAGTTGCTATGGAACAAGGTTTGAAATTTGCGATCCGTGAGGGTGGAAGAACAGTTGGTGCTGGAGTTGTTTCAAAAATTATTGAATAATACTTTTTGACAAATAAATATAAGCGGGCTGTTAATCCTCCCGCTTTTTTGGTTTTTAAAAATATAGGCCAGTGGCTCAATTGGTAGAGCATCGGTCTCCAAAACCGGAGGTTGGGGGTTCGAGTCCCTCCTGGCCTGCCAGAATATGAACTATGGTTGCAAATAAATTGGAAATAGAAACAAATAAAAATGATTTGGTAAAATGGATATTATCATTGGTGATATTTGCAGGATCTCTTTTTGCATTTTACTATTTTGATCAATATCCTATCATTTATAGGGTTCTAGGTTTAATTGGAGTAGTGCTTTTAGATTTTGCTATTCTTTTTAATACAGAAAAAATTAAGAATTTAAGAGTTTTTACTTACGATGCTAGGGTAGAATTAAAAAAAGTTGTATGGTCAACTAAAGCTGAAGTTATTCAAACAACAATTATAGTATTTATAGTGGTAATTATAATGTCTGTATTACTATGGTTATTAGATAAGCTTCTTGGAGCTGGAATTAAATTTTTGTTAGCATAAAGTAATGTTAATTTACGGTGGTTAAGATATGTCTTTAAAATGGTTTGTAATACACGCGTACTCTGGATACGAAAACCAAGTAAAAAAATCTTTATTAGAAAGAATAGAGATGGAGGGCATGGGCGATATGTTTGGTAAAATATTAGTGCCCACCGAGGAAGTAGTTGAGATGAAAGATGGTCAAAAACATAAAAGTGAAAGAAAATTCTTTCCGGGATATGTTTTGATACAAATGGAAATGAATGATACAACATGGCACCTTGTTAAAAAATCTCCAAAAGTTATGGGTTTTATTGGAGGATCTTCGGATAAGCCCGCACCTATTAGTGATGACGAGGCTCATAATATTATGAACCGCATACAGGAAGGTGTTGAAAAACCTAAGCATAAGGTACTATTTGAGCCTGGTGAAGTTGTAAGGGTTATTGATGGACCATTTAACGATTTTAATGGTGTTGTTGAAGAGGTTAATTACGAAAAAAGCAGAATGTTAGTTGCTGTTCAAATATTTGGCAGATCTACTCCAGTTGAGTTAGAATTCGGTCAGGTGGAAAAAGGATAATAAAATGGCTAAAAAAGGTAAAAAAGAAATAGAGGCATACATAAAATTACAAATTCCTGCTGGAGAAGCTAACCCTAGCCCTCCCGTCGGCCCTGCCTTGGGTCAGCATGGATTAAATATACAAGAATTTTGCAAGTCTTTTAATGGTAAAACTGAAAAAGTAGAAAAAGGTATGAAAGTCCCAGTGATCATATCTGTATATACTGATAAAAGCTTTGATTTTGTGATAAAAACTACTCCTGCAGCTATACTGCTAAGGAAAGCAGCTGGGGTAGAAAAAGGAAGTAGTACACCAAATTCGGTTAAAGTTGGTAGCGTTACTTTGCAGCAAGTAGAAGAAATTGCCAAGGCTAAAATGGAAGATTTAAATGCCAACACTCTTGAGGCTGCTGTAAAAATTATATCAGGAAGCGCAAGAAGTATGGGAATAACAGTAGAAAATTAAATATTAGGCTAATAAATAGATGAATCAATTAAAAACAAAAAGAATGAAAGAGTGCTACAAAGACTTAGATAAAGATAAAGTTTATCAAGATCTAGAGGCTATTAAGATTTTGAAAGAAAAATCCTCTGTAAAATTTGTAGAATCATTAGACGTCAGTATTAACTTGGGTATAGATGCAAAAAAATCCGATCAAAATATAAGAGGCTCACTAGTTTTGCCTAATGGCACTGGAAAATCAGTAAAAGTTGCCGTATTCTGTGATGGCGAAGATGCAAAGAAAGCTACTGAAGCTGGAGCTGATATGGTAGGAATGGAAGATCTAGTAGATTTAGCAAAAAAAGGTGATTTTGACTATGATGTAGTAATCGCAACACCTGACACTATGAAAATCGTTAGTCCATTAGGTCAAATATTGGGTCCTAAAGGACTTATGCCCAACCCAAAAGTTGGTACAGTGTCAAAAGATGTTGAAAAAGCAGTAAAGAATGCTAAATCTGGCCAAGTTCAGTATAGGACTGATAAAGCAGGCATTGTACATTGCTCGATAGGCAAGGTAGAATTCACAGAAGAAATGTTAGTAGAAAATTTAAGGGCTTTAATTGCGGAAGTAATTAAGGCAAAACCTTCGTCTGCTAAAGGAAAATATTTAAAGAAGATTTCATTATCTTCTTCTATGGGGCCAAGTCTTTCATTAGACCAGGCAGCATATTCATAGGCTTTGTGAGGTTGTTTTAGTTAAGCAACTATCAAAGACCGTAGGTGTATGAAAATACTTAATTGCCTACGTAGATAACTATACTGAAAGGTATACACAAGTTTGGAGTGATAAAGTGGCGTTAAATATTGGTGAAAAAAAAGATGTAGTTAAAGAAATATCTGAGATTGCATCTACAGCACAGTCTGCCGTAGCTGCAGAATATAGAGGTTTAACTGTAACAGAACTATCTGCGTTACGAAGTAATGCTAGAGAGCTCGGCGTATACGTTAAAGTTGTTAAAAATAGTCTTGCTAAAATTGCTATAAAAGATACAAGTTTTGAATGTATGGACCCATCTTTAAAGGGTCCATTAATTCTAGCTTTTTCAAAAGAAGATCTTGGTTCAGCAGCAAAATTAGTTAACGATTTTAAAAAAGACAATAAACTTCTAAAACCAGTAGTAGTTGCTGTAAATGGTGAGTTAGTTGATGTGGCAAAATTAAGTCAAATTGCTGCACTACCTAATAAAGATCAAGCAATTAGTATGTTGATGGCTGTAATGAAATTACCAATAGAAAAATTTGTTAGAACATTGGCGGCGCCAAACGTGAAATTAGTTCAAACACTTTCAGCATATAAAATTAAGCTAGAGCAAGGTTAACAAAATTTATTTAAGTATATACTTAGGAGATCAAAATGGCGGTATCAAAAGAAGAAATATTAGAATCAATATCAAGCATGAGTGTTATGGATGTTGTCGAATTAGTTGAAGCTATGGAAGAAAAATTCGGAGTTTCAGCAGCAGCAGTAGCAGCAGCGCCTGCAGCAGCAGCTGGAGCAGCCCCAGCAGAAGCAGCTGAAGAGCAATCAGAGTTTACAATTAAGATGAGCAGCTTTGGTGCAAATAAAGTTGCAGTTATTAAAGTTGTTAGGGCTGTAACAGGCCTAGGCTTAAAAGACGCTAAGGATATGGTTGAAGGCGCACCAGTTACTGTAAAAGAAGGTGTTTCGAAACAAGAAGCTGATGATGCTAAAAAACAATTAGAGGAAGCTGGAGCAACTGTTGAGCTCAGCTAGAATTTTTTTATAAAGTTTGAGAAGTAGATGCCAGCGACATTTTGTTGCTGGTAGTTTTTTTGTTTTTTAAATATTAATATTTAAGGGTAAAAATGGAATATACATATACAGAAAAAAAGAGAATCAGGAAAAATTTCGGCAAAAGAAAACAAGTAATAGATATACCCCCTATGCTTGATATACAGACCGATTCTTACTCTGGATTTTTAAGCACTAGCGCAAATGCTGATACAAGATCTACTTCAGGAATTCATAAAGCATTTAATTCGGTATTTCCTATAATTAGTCATTCAGGTCATGTAAGGCTTGAATATATTGATTATACAGTTGGGGCCCCAATATTTAATGTTCAAGAGTGTCAGTTAAGAGGCTTAACATATTCAGCACCACTAAAAGTTTTGATGAGACTTGTGATATGTGAAAGAGAAAATTTTGAAAAAGTAAAAGATATTAAAGAACAAGAAGTCTTTATGGGAGACATTCCTTTAATGACAGACAAAGGATCATTTGTAATTAATGGAACAGAGAGAGTTGTTGTGTCTCAATTGCACAGATCCCCAGGAGTATTTTTCGATCATGACAAAGGTAAAACACATTCGTCTGGAAAATTATTATATTCAGCAAGAATAATCCCTTATCGTGGTTCTTGGTTAGACTTTGAATTTGATCCTAAGGATGCATTATTTGCAAGAATTGATAGAAAAAGAAAATTACCAGCAACAATATTATTAAGAGCTCTGGGCTACGAGACGGCAGAAATAATAGACTTATTTTTCGATAAAGATGATATTAAAATTGAAAAAGATTTATTTAAATTAAAGTTAATCCCTGAAAGATTAAAAGGGACAATTGCAACTGATGAACTTAAAATTAAAAATAAAGTTATTATCGAACAAGGAAAAATCTTTAACGCTAGACACGTTAAAATGTTACAAGAAGCAAAAATCGAATATCTTCCAATAAGCGAAGAATATTTGTATGGAAAAATTATCGGGCAAGATATTATAGATCAAGATACTGGTGAAATTATTGTTCCTTTAAATACAACAATTGATATTGAAAACATAGATTTGATAAAGAAATTAAATTTAGAAGGGTTTCAGATTTTATTCACTAATGAGATTGATAATGGTCCCTATATCTCTAATACACTTTTAATTGATCCCTCAACAAATCAACTTGAAGCTCAAGTTGAAATTTATAAAATGATGAGACCTGGTGAGCCACCAACAAAAGAAGCGGCTCAAAATTTATTTACAAACTTATTCTTTGTAGAAGAAAGGTACGACCTATCTGAAGTAGGAAGAATGAAATTCAATGCGCGCTTAGGTAAAGAAAATAGTAGTGAGGGTATTTTAAATAAAGATGATGTCGTGGATGTAATAAAAGAGCTAGTAAACATAAGAAACGGCAATGGCATTGTTGATGATATTGATCATCTTGGAAATAGAAGAGTGCGTTCTGTAGGAGAAATGATAGAGAATGTTTACAGAGTTGGCTTGGTAAGAGTCGAAAGAGCTGTTAAAGAAAGACTAACTATTGCTGAATCAGAAGGTTTAATGCCACAAGAGCTTATAAATGCAAAACCTGTAATGGCTGCAATAAAAGAATTTTTTGGTTCTAGTCAGCTTTCTCAATTCATGGATCAAAATAATCCATTGTCTGAAATTACGCACAAGAGAAGAATCTCAGCATTAGGCCCGGGTGGTTTAACTAGAGAAAGAGCTGGTTTTGAGGTAAGAGACGTCCACCCAACTCATTATGGAAGAGTGTGCCCAATTGAGACACCAGAGGGACCGAATATTGGTCTTATCAACTCATTAGCGGTTTTCGCTAGAACAAATAAATATGGTTTTTTAGAAACTCCTTATAGAAAGGTGGTAAATTCAAAAGTTACTTCAGATATAGAGTATTTATCAGCAATTGATGAATCAAGATATGTGATTGCACAAGCAAATGCTGAGCTTGATAACAAAGGTAAATTTAAAGATGATTTTGTGTCTTGTAGACATTTAAATGAGTTTATGATGTCGCCTCCAGAAAAAATTGAGTATATAGATGTTTCTCCAATGCAAATTGTGTCAGTTGCATCTTCAGTAATTCCATTTTTAGAACATGATGATGCTAACAGAGCTTTGATGGGATCAAACATGCAAAGACAAGCTGTGCCAACGCTAATAGCAGAAAAACCTTTAGTTGGAACAGGTATGGAAAGAGCAATTGCTAGAGATTCTCATGCTGCGTTAATAGCAAATAGAGGAGGAGTTGTTGATAGCGTAGACGCTGGAAGAATAGTTGTAAGTGTAAATGATTCTGAGACAACATCAGAAGAAGCAGGTGTAGATATATATAATCTAACAAAATATACACGCTCAAATCAGAACACATGCATCAATCAAAAACCTTTGGTTAAAGTTGGTGATCAAATTGCAAAGAATGATGTGCTTGCTGACGGTCCATCTACAGATCTTGGCGAGCTAGCTTTAGGTCAAAATATGTTAATAGCATTTATGCCATGGAACGGATACAACTTTGAAGACTCAATTTTAATATCTGATAGAGTAGTTGAGGAAGATAGGTTTACCACAATACATATTGAAGAGTTAACTTGCATTACGAGAGATACAAAATTGGGCTCAGAAGAAATCACTGCAGATATTCCAAATGTAAGCGAAAATCTTCTAGGTAAGCTTGATGAGTCTGGAATTGTTTATGTTGGAGCTGAAATTAGCCCAAATGATATTTTGGTAGGAAAGGTCACCCCTAAAGGCGAGACGCAGCTATCACCCGAAGAAAAATTGTTAAGAGCAATTTTTGGAGAAAAAGCTTCTGATGTAAAAGATACTTCATTAAGAGTTCCATCTGGTATTGAAGGAACTGTGATCGATGTTCGAGTTTATACTAGAGATGGAATTGATAAAGACGAAAGGTCTTTGGATATAGAAAAAGAACAAGTTGAGTTAGCCAAAAAGGATATAGCAGACCAATTAAGAATTTACGAAGACGACATTTTGTCTAGAGTGAAAAATTTAATTTTAAATAAAGTTTCTGAAGGTGGTCCAAATAATCTCAAGAAAGGCGATAAAGTATCTGAAGAATATTTAAATAATTTAGAAAAAACAAGTTGGCTGGAAGTTAGAATAAGAGATGAAAAAATAAATATACAGCTTGAAAAATTATCTAAGCAATTAACAAAACAAAAAAATAATTTAAAAGATATTCTTGAAAGACAAGAGGCTAAGATTACTGCAGGCGGTGATCTTCTTCCCGGCGTATTAAAAATTATTAAAGTATATTTGGCGGTAAAAAGAAGACTTCAGCCAGGTGATAAAATGGCGGGTAGGCATGGAAATAAAGGAGTCATTTCGATGATAGTTCCAGTTGAAGATATGCCCCATATGGAAGATGGCACTCCAGTAGATGTAGTTTTAAATCCTTTAGGCGTTCCTTCAAGAATGAACGTAGGACAGGTTCTTGAAACTCATTTAGGGTGGGCTGCAAAAGGTTTGGGTATAAAACTTGGAAAGATGTTAGATAATGATACTTCAATTAAAACTATTAGATCTTTCTTAGAAAGCATATATAGCGTTGGCGCGACTGAAAAAACAGATCTAAAAAACTTTTCGGATGAAGAAATCATGAACCTTGCTAACAACTTAAGAGGTGGTGTTCCTATGGCTACCCCAGTATTTGACGGAGCTCATGAAAATGAAATAAAAGAAATGCTAAAATTAGCTGATCTACCAGAGTCGGGACAAACAAAATTAATAGATGGAAGAACTGGCGAATATTTTGATAGAGAAACCACAGTTGGCTATATGAATGTTTTAAAATTAAACCATCTAGTTGATGATAAAATGCACGCAAGATCAACAGGACCATATAGCTTGGTTACCCAACAACCTCTTGGCGGTAAAGCACAGTTTGGTGGCCAAAGATTTGGAGAAATGGAAGTTTGGGCTTTAGAAGCCTACGGAGCAGGATACACTCTTCAAGAAATGCTAACGGTTAAATCTGACGACGTTAGTGGAAGAAATAAAATGTATAAAAATATTGTTGATGATACTCAAAACATAGATGCTGGTATGCCAGAATCATTTAATGTCTTGATGAAAGAGATCAAATCATTGGGTATTAATATTGAACTTGAAAAGGATGAAATCGAATGAAAGATTTAATTAGTTTTTTTAAACAACAAACAAATACTGATGATTTTGACGCCATTAAAGTTGGGTTAGCCTCACCAGAAATGATTAGATCATGGTCATTTGGAGAGGTAAAAAAGCCAGAGACAATAAATTATAGAACATTTAAACCTGAAAGAGACGGGCTATTTTGCGCTAAAACATTTGGACCTATAAAAGATTATGAGTGCTTATGCGGAAAATATAAAAGACTTAAACATAGAGGGGTAGTTTGTGAAAAGTGTGGTGTAGAAGTTACTCTAACAAAAGTTAGAAGAGAAAGAATGGGACATATTGAACTTGCTTGTCCAGTAGCACACATTTGGTTTTTAAAATCACTTCCATCAAGAATTGGGTTGCTGCTTGATATGACTTTAAGAGATATAGAAAGAATATTATATTTTGAGGCATTTGTAGTTATAGACCCTGGTTTTACAGATTTAGAAAAATGCCAATTGTTATCAGATGAAACATACTATGATGCTATAGAGCAGTATGGAGATGAGTTTGTTGCAAAAATGGGGGCAGAAGCAATTTTAGATATGTTAGATGCGCTTGATCTTAAACAAGAAACAATAACTTTAAGAGAAGAGCTTGAGTCAACAAAGTCAGAAGCAAAAATAAAGAGACTTACAAAACGATTAAAACTCGTAGAATACTTCATAAGCTCAGGAAATAAACCGCAATGGATGATTCTAAGATCTTTACCAGTACTGCCGCCTGATTTAAGACCGCTTGTTCCTTTGGATGGTGGAAGATTTGCTACCTCTGATCTAAATGATTTGTACAGAAGAGTTATAAATAGAAATAATAGACTAAGAAGATTGCTGGAATTGAACGCCCCAGATATTATTGTTAGAAATGAAAAAAGAATGCTGCAGGAAGCTGTTGATGCTCTTCTAGATAATGGTAGAAGAGGTAGAGCAATAACAGGAAGCAACAAAAGACCTTTAAAATCTTTAGCTGAATTAATAAAAGGTAAGCAAGGAAGATTTAGACAAAACTTATTAGGAAAGCGTGTTGATTATTCAGGAAGATCAGTGATTGTAACTGGTCCAACTTTAATGTTACATCAATGCGGTATCCCAAAAAAGATGGCTTTAGAATTGTTTAAGCCATTTATATTTAGTAAATTACATATAAGAGGTCTTGCTACTACAATAAAGGCTGCAAAGAAATTAGTAGAAAAAGAAGGCGCTGAAGTTTGGGATATACTTGATGAGGTTATAAGAGAACATCCGGTATTATTAAATAGAGCTCCGACACTTCATAGGTTAGGAATTCAGGCATTTGAACCACTTTTAATTGAAGGTAAAGCTATACAGCTACACCCTCTAGTCTGCGCTGCATTTAACGCAGATTTTGATGGTGATCAAATGGCAGTACATGTACCTTTATCTGTTGAGGCCCAACTTGAAGCAAGATCATTAATGATGTCTACAAATAACATTTTGTCTCCAGCTAATGGAGAACCTATTATTGTTCCGTCACAAGACATAGTGTTAGGAATATATTATTTAACTAGAGAAGATACTAATGTTAAAGGCGAAGGAATGATTTTCTCAAATATTGATGAAGTTTCTAGAGCATATTATTCTGGAAATGCACACATACATGCAAAAGTTACAGTAAGAATGGATGTTGTTGAGTTTGGAGAAAACGAATTCACAAACAAGAGAGTTGAAACAACAGTCGGAAGAGCATTGTTCTCAAAAATCCTACCAAAGGGTTTGCCATTTGAGCTTGTAAATAAAACTATGGATAAGAAGTCAATTTCTGGAGCTATCGACAGTTGTTATAGAGTTTTAGGATTAAAAGCTACAGTAATATTTGCTGACCAATTAATGTATATGGGCTATGAATACGCTACAAAATCAGGAGTATCTTTTTGCTTGGACGATATGATAATTCCCGAAACAAAAAGTACAATTTTATCAGACGCAGAATCTGAAGTTAAAGAAATAGAAATGCAGTATCAGTCAGGACTTGTGACTAGAGGAGAAAGGTACAATAAAGTCGTTGATATTTGGTCTAAAACAAATGACCAGGTAGCAAAAGCAATGATGAACAAATTAGGTAAAGATATTAAAAAGAATTCTGAAGGTAAAGAAATTGAGCAACCATCATTCAATTCAATATTTATGATGGCTGACTCAGGCGCAAGAGGATCTGCTGCGCAAATAAGACAATTAGCTGGCATGAGAGGCTTAATGGCAAAGCCAGACGGCTCAATTATTGAAACGCCAATAACAGCGAACTTTAGAGAGGGCTTAAATGTTCTGCAGTATTTTATTTCCACTCACGGAGCAAGAAAAGGTTTGGCTGATACAGCTCTTAAAACAGCAAATTCTGGTTATTTAACAAGAAGATTAGTAGACGTAGCTCAAGATTTAGTTGTTTCTGCAGTTGATTGTGGAACTAAAGAAGGTGTTGTTATAAGACCTATAATAGAGGGCGGTGATATCACTGTACAATTATCTGAGAGAGTTTTGGGAAGAGTATTGGTTGAGGATGTGACTTCCCCAATAAATAAAGATTATGTTTTAAAAGCAGGAACTTTAATCGATGAAAAGATTTCTCAAGAATTAGATAGTAATGGTATAGATGAAGTTAAAGTAAGAACAGCAATAACTTGTGAGCTAAAACATGGGGTTTGCTCAATGTGCTATGGGCGTGATCTTGCAAGAGGTCATTTAGTAAACGAGGGTGAGTCAGTTGGTGTAATGGCAGCGCAGTCTATTGGTGAACCAGGAACGCAATTAACAATGAGAACATTCCATATTGGTGGAGCAGCAAGTGGGTCTGTGGCTACCAATAGTATAATGGTTAAATCAAATGGCGTCATTAAGTTCAAAAAAATTAAAACCATAAAGAAAAAAGATGGAACAAATGTAACAATTACAAGGTCAGCTGAGCTTGCTATAGTTGATGAAGCAGGAAGGCAAAAGGAATTTTATAAATTGCCTTACGGTTCAACTTTAAGCGTAAGCGAAGGAGATAAAGTCGAGCCCGGCCAAACAATAGCAACATGGGATCCACATACAAGGCCAATAGTTACAGAGCAGGCAGGCGAAGCTAAGTTGATAGATTTTGAAGACGGGGTAACTGTAAACAGAAAGACTGATGAAATTACAGGTCTTTCATCAACAATTGTTATTGACTCGAAGAACAGAAGTGGTGCAAAAGATATTAAGCCTATAATTCAGCTCACAAACTCTAAAGGAAATGTAGATTACAATTTGCCCGATGGAGCAATAATTACTTTGTCAGATGGAGATAAGGTTGAAGCTGGAGATATCATAGCTAGAATCCCTCAAGCAGTGACAAAAACAAAAGATATCACAGGCGGTTTACCAAGGGTTGCAGATTTATTTGAAGCTAGAAAACCAAAAGAGCCTGCAATATTAGCAGAATCATCAGGAGTAGTTAGCTTCGGTAAAGAAACAAAAGGTAAGTTAAGGTTGGTAATAACAAATGACGTAGGTGAAAGTACAGAAACTTTGATACATAAATATAGAAATATTAATATTTATGAGGGTGAAAGTATTGAAAAAGGAGAAGTCGTTGTTGATGGAGAATTAACGCCTCATGATATTTTGAGATTACTTGGAATTCCAGCACTAGCTGATTACTTGGTAACAGAAGTACAAAATGTATATAGGCTTCAAGGTGTAAAAATAAATGATAAGCATATTGAGGTAATTGTTAGACAAATGCTGAGAAAAGTTGAAATTGTCGAACCTGGAGATTCAAACTATTTAGCCGGTGAGCAAGCAGAAAGAGCAAATGTTTTAGAAGAAAATAAATTGCTGGTAGAAGAAAATAAAAAACCAATTATATTTAATCCAGTGCTATTAGGTATTACAAAAGCTTCATTGGTAACCGAATCATTTATATCAGCAGCATCTTTCCAAGAAACAACAAGAGTTTTAACCGAGGCGGCTGTAAGAGGAGCAAGCGACAGCTTAAAAGGATTAAAAGAAAATGTTATAGTTGGTAGACTTATCCCTGCTGGAACAGGATTAGATTTCCATAAAGAAAGAAAGCTGTCTAGAGAAAAAATAAAAGAAAGTTTATCTATAGATAACATAGAGACTGAATCTAGCGAAGACATAATGCAAAAAGAAATGTCTGAAGTTGTTCCAGATGAACCAGGAGTTAATGTAGAATAATCCTTGACAGTAGGCCTTGCTATTCCTACAATCCGCAAGCATATAAATTTTGATTAAAGTATAAAAAACTATGACAACAATTAATCAGTTAGTAAGAAAGCCAAGAAAGACAAAAAAGGCTAAAAGTACCGTGCCAGCTCTGGAGGCTTGCCCGCAAAAAAGAGGTGTTTGCACTAGGGTTTACACTACAACACCAAAAAAACCTAACTCAGCGTTAAGAAAAGTAGCAAGAGTTAAATTAACAAATGGATTTGAAGTCACAAGTTACATTGGTGGAGAAGGACATAACCTTCAAGAACACTCAGTTGTATTATTACGAGGCGGAAGAGTGAAAGATTTACCTGGTGTTAGATATCACATAGTAAGAGGAAGTTTGGATACACAAGGAGTAGAAGGTAGAAAGCAAGGAAGATCAAAATATGGCTCAAAAAGAGCTAAAACTAAAAAGTAAATAACTAATTATGTCTAGAAGAAGAGAAGTTCCAAAAAGAGAAATATTACCAGACCCAAAATACGGTGATGTACAGCTGGCTAAATTTATTAATGCTCTAATGATGCACGGCAAGAAGTCCGTTGCAGAAAACATTATTTATGACGCATTAGACGAACTGTCAAAAAACAGTAGTTCAAAAGACGGTCTGTCGGTTTTAAATAAAGCTTTGGAAAATGTTCGTCCACAAGTTGAGGTTAAATCGCGTAGAGTTGGTGGTGCTACTTACCAAGTACCTGTCGAAGTAAAAGCTTCAAGACAAAATACTCTTGCTATGAGATGGCTTATTGACTCAGCAAGAAAAAGAAACGAAAAATCTATGATGCGAAAACTTGCTGGTGAAATTCAGGATGCTTCTGAAAACAAAGGTGCGGCAATGAAGAAGCGTGAAGATACATTGAAAATGGCTGAAGCAAACAAAGCATTTTCACATTTCAGGTGGTAGCCAAGGAAAAATAATGTCTAGAGAAACTCCATTAGATCGATATCGCAATATTGGCATCATGGCTCATATTGATGCTGGAAAAACAACTACGTCTGAACGCGTATTATTTTATACTGGGTTGTCCCATAAAATTGGAGAAGTTCATGATGGCGCTGCAACTATGGATTGGATGGAACAAGAACAAGAAAGAGGAATCACTATTACATCTGCTGCAACAACATGTTTTTGGAAAGGGATGGATAAATCTTTCGATGAGCACAGAATAAATATTATTGATACACCTGGGCACGTTGATTTTACCATTGAGGTAGAAAGATCACTTAAAGTATTGGATGGAGCATGCGCAGTATTTTGCGCTGTGGGAGGAGTAGAGCCTCAATCTGAAACTGTCTGGAGACAAGCTGCTAAATACAATGTACCAAGAATGGTATTTGTTAATAAAATGGATAGGTCAGGGGCTAATTTTTTACGAGTAGTCGAACAAATTAAAGATAGATTAGGTTCTAACGCAGTGGCTATACAAATACCTATTGGGGCTGAAGAAGATTTTAAAGGCGTAGTTGATTTGGTTAAAATGAAATCAATATACTGGAATGAAGAAGATATGGGCACAACTTTTGAAGAAAAAGATATCCCAGAAGAATTAGTTGAAATCTGCAATAAATACAGAGAAGAGATGCTGGAGGCAGCTGCAGAAGCAAATGAAGAATTAATGGATAAGTATTTAAACGAAGGTGACTTATCAGTAGATGAAATTTACAAAGGTTTAAGAATTAGAACTTTATCTAATGAAATTGTATGCGCATTATGTGGCTCAGCTTTTAAGAACAAAGGTGTTCAAGCTATGTTGGATGGCGTAATAAGGTTATTACCATCGCCTTTAGACATACCTGCAATAAAAGGAATAGATGATAACGAGGAAGAAGTTACTAAAGAAGCTTCTGATGACGAAGGTTTTTCTGCTTTGGCGTTTAAAATTGCAACAGATCCATTTGTAGGAACATTGACTTTCTTTAGAGTATATTCTGGCGTATTAGCAGCAGGTTCAGCGATCATAAATTCAACAAAAGGTAAAAAAGAAAGAGTTGGAAGAATATTGCAAATGCATTCCAATTCTAGAGAAGAAATTAAAGAGGTCCGCGCTGGTGATATTGCCGCTGCTGTTGGATTAAAAGATGTAACAACAGGAGACACACTTTGTGACCCAACAAAATTAGTAACTCTTGAAAGAATGGAATTTCCGGAGCCAGTTATAGCTGTAGCAGTTGAACCAAAAACTAAAACTGATCAAGAAAAAATGGGAATAGCATTACAAAAGCTAGCACAAGAGGATCCTTCGTTTAGAGTTAAAACAGATGAGGAATCTGGGCAAACAATTATTTCCGGTATGGGCGAATTACACTTAGAGATCATTGTAGACAGAATGAAGAGAGAATTTAGTGTTGAAGCAAATGTAGGCGCACCTCAAGTTGCCTATAGAGAGTGTATTAGAAAATCAGTAGAACAAGAAAGTAAATTTGTTCGACAAAGTGGTGGAAGAGGACAATACGGTCACGTTTATCTAAGAATTGAGCCTCATGAAGCTGGAACAGGATACGAGTTTGTTAATGAAATTGTTGGAGGAGCTATTCCAAGAGAATACATACCTGCTGTAGACAAAGGTATTCAAGAGCAAATGTTAAATGGAGTTATAGCTGGCTATCCTGTAGAAGATGTAAAAGTTACACTCTATGACGGTTCATTCCATGATGTGGATTCAAATGAAATGGCTTTTAAAATTGCTGGATCAATGGGCTTCAAAGACGGAGCAAAAAAAGCAGATCCAGCTTTATTAGAGCCAGTAATGAAAGTAGAAGTTGTAACCCCAGAAGATTATATGGGCGATGTTGTTGGTGACTTAAACAGAAGAAGAGGTATAATAGGCGCAATGGAAGATAGCCCTGCTGGGAAAGTAATTAGAGGTGAAATACCATTAAAAGAAATGTTTGGGTACGCTACTGACTTAAGATCAGCAACTCAAGGTAGGGCTACATACTCTATGGAATTTTCAAAATATATGGAAGCTCCAAGAAATATAGCAGATGAAATTATAAATAAACACTCGGGATAATAAATTGGCTAAAAAATCTGAAAGTTCAGCAAATCAAAACATTAGAATCAAACTAAAAGCATTTGATCATAAATTAATTGATCAGTCCGCAGTTGAAATAGTGGAAACAGCTAAAAGAACAGGTGCACGAGTCAGAGGCCCAATACCATTACCTACTAAAATGGAAAAATTTACTATATTAATCTCTCCGCATGTGGATAAAGACGCAAGAGATCAGTACGAAATAAGAACGCATAAGAGAATTATGGATATTTTAGACCCAACAGATAAGACTGTAGATGCTCTTATGAAATTGGATCTAGCAGCTGGTGTTGATGTACAAATCAAGCTAAATTAAGCTTTTATACCTTAATTATTAGTGTATAATCACCAAACTTACTTAGATAGTCTAGGTTACGAACTTTATTACCTAGGCTTTTTTTTATTTTTACATTTAGAAGAGAATTAAATGAGCATAGGTTTATTAGGAAAAAAGGTTGGAATGACAAGGGTATTCACAGAGAATGGCCAATCTATCCCTGTAACAGTGCTAAAAATTGAAACTAACGTAGTCTCAATGATAAAAAATATAGAATCTGATGGGTACAATGCACTACAAATGTCATCTGTAGAACTCAAAGAGAACAAAGTAAAAAAACCTCATCTAGGACACTTCAAAAAAAATAACATCGCTCCACAAAAAAATATTAAAGAATTTAGAGTGGAAGACACAGCAGATATAGAGGTTGGTCAAAAATTTGAAGCAACACATTTTGAAGAAGGAACATTTGTTAATGTGAGATCTAGATCAAAAGGAAAAGGTTTTGCAGGTACAATAAAAAGGCATAATTTTAAAGGAAAAGATGCAACCCACGGCAACTCAATTTCACATAGAACCCCTGGCTCAACTGGTCAATGTCAATTCCCAGGTAGAGTTTTCAAAGGAAAAAAAATGGCAGGTCAAATGGGCGATGAAATGGTTACAAGAAAAAATCTTCAAATAGTTAAAATTGATGCGGAGAGAAAATTAATATTAGTAAAAGGTGCTGTTCCTGGATTTAATGGCAGGCTAGTAGAAGTAACTCAGTCCGCAAAAAGAAAAAAAGGTAATAGCTAATGGAAATTAATATTTTACCAAAAAACGAGAAAATAAACTTATCAGATAACTGTTTTGCTGTTGATTACAAAAAAACATTAGTTCATCAAGTAATAACATCATATTTTTCAAATGCTAGAGAAAATTACAGCTCGCAAAAAAATAGATCAGAAGTTAGAGGTGGTGGTAAAAAACCATGGAAACAAAAAGGAACAGGAAGAGCAAGAGCAGGTACAACAAGGGGCCCTATTTGGAGGGGCGGTGGTGTAACTTTTGCTTCAGGAAAAAGAAACTTCTCAGAAAAAATAAATAAAAAAATGTACAACGGCGCTATGAGATCAATTATGTCAGAGCTTTTAAGAACAGACAGAGTTATTGCTATAGATAAAATAGATCTTAAAGAAGTAAAAACCAAGGAAATGAATAATATTTTAAAAGAGCATAATTTAAAATCTGTATTAATAGTAACAAATGAAATAGATGAAAAGCTGTTTTTGTCCGCAAGAAACATAAAAGACGTTGGAATTGCAACAGTAGATTACCTAGACCCGCCTTTAATGCTTTCATACAAAAAAGTTTTAATAGTTAAGGACGCGCTCATTAGTTTTGAAAAAAGGTTTGGAGGATAATTGTGGATATTACAAATTTATCTAAAATCATATTAATGCCACATGTTTCCGAGAAGTCTGTAATGATTGCTGACAATGTAAAACAACAAACATTTAAAGTTGCATCCAGCGCAACTAAGAAAGATGTCAAGGAAGCTATAGAAAAATTGTTTGAGGTAGAAGTGATAAAAGTAAATATATTGACCGTCACTGGCAAGCAGAAAGTTTTCGGCAGAGCAAAAGGCAAAAGAAAAAATTACAAAAAAGCTTATGTCACTTTAAAAGATGGGCAAGACATAGACTTAGGGGGTGCTAGTTAATCATGGCTACAATATTATCAAAACCAACATCTCCAGGAAAAAGATTTACAGTAAGTGTTAAAACAGAAGGTCTCTATAAAGGCAAACCATATTCTAAACTTACTGAAAAAAAATCAAAAACAGGCGGAAGAAATAATACTGGTAAAATTACAACAAGACATGTCGGTGGTGGTCATAAACAAAAATACAGAGTTATAGACTTCAAGAGAAATAAGCATGATGTTCCAGGAACAATTGAAAGATTGGAGTATGACCCAAATAGATCGGCCCACATAATGCTTGTACTTTATAATGACGGTGAAAGAAGGTACATCATTGCGCCAAATAAGTTGAAAGTCGGCGACCAAGTATTGTCTGGCAATAATGTTCCAATTAAAGTTGGAAATTGTATGCCATTAAGTCAAATACCACTTGGAACAAGTATTCATTGTGTAGAAATGAAACCTAATAAAGGGGCGCAAATAGCAAGAAGTGCTGGGGCTTCAGTTCAATTGGTTGCTAAAGATGGTCCTTATGCTTTAATTAGACTACGTTCAGGACAAATGAGGAAAATCCCGCAAGAGTGTATTGCTACAATAGGTGAAGTTTCAAATCCTGAGCATAATTTAGCAAAACTTGGAAAAGCTGGAGCTAAAAGGTGGAGAGGAGTAAGACCAACAGTAAGAGGTGTTGCTATGAACCCAGTCGATCACCCACATGGTGGGGGTGAAGGCAAGACATCTGGTGGAAGACACCCAGTGTCACCTTGGGGAACACCAACAAAAGGTTTTAAAACTAGATCAAACAAAAGAACAGATCATTTAATAATTAAAAAAAGAAAGTAGGTAGATAAGAGAATGTCAAGATCATTAAAAAAAGGGCCATTTATAGATCATCACCTTATGAAAAAAGTTGATGATGCTGTCAAAAGCAATAATAAAAAACCTATTAAAACTTGGTCAAGAAGATCAATGGTTGTCCCAGAAATGGTTGGGCTAACAATAGCGGTTCATAATGGAAGACAGCATATACCAGTTTTAATTTCAGAGAATATGGTTGGACATAAGCTTGGTGAGTTCTCAATAACAAGAACTTTCAAAGGACATTCTGGCGATAGGAAGGCAAAATAATGGAAGTAAAAGCGAATTTAAAATATATAAGAGTGTCGCCCCAAAAATGTAGACTAATAGTTGATACAATAAGAGGCAAAAAAGTATCTGATGCATTGGATATTTTGAATTATAGTACGCAGAAAAGTTCGGACATCGTAAAGAAAGTACTTGAGTCAGCTATAGCAAATGCAGAGCATAATAATGGAGCAGATATAGATGCTCTCAAGATTAAAACAGTATATGTAAATGTTGGGCCAACACTTAAACGATTTAGAGCTAGAGCAAAAGGTAGCGCGAATAGAATTTTAAAAAGATCAAGTCATATAACTATAGGTTTATCAGACGAGTAAATATTATGGGACAAAAAGTACATCCAATAGGTTTTAGATTAGGTATATCTGCTGAGCATACGTCTAAATGGTATGCAGAAGGAAAAGAGTACCCAGAATTTTTATTGAAAGATTTAATGGTGAAAGATTTCTTGAAGAAAAAGTTATCACAAGCATCAGTAAGCAAAATAACAATAGAAAGGCCAACAAAAGCAGCTGAAATAACAATACATACAGCTAGACCAGGAATTGTTATTGGTAAGAAAGGAGAGGATGTTGAAATATTAAGAAAAAAAGTTGCGTCAATGATGGAGCTAAATTTAAATAATGTAAAAATTAATATTGAGGAAATAAGAAAGCCAGAAATAAATGCGCAATTAGTTGCTGAAGGAATAGCTTCGCAATTAGAAAGAAGAATTATGTATAGAAGGGCTATGAAGAGAGCCGTTCAAAATTCTATGAGACTTGGAGTTTTAGGAATTAAGGTGAATATAGCAGGAAGACTAAATGGCGCAGAAATTGCTAGATCAGAATGGTATAGAGAAGGAAGAGTGCCTTTGCATACATTAAAAGCAAAAATAGATTATGGTTTTGCAGAAGCTATGACAACTTACGGAATAATCGGTATTAAGACATGGATTTATAGCGGTGAAGCAGAAGACGAATCAACACAAGATAAAGGCAAATAAGAAATGTTACAACCAAAGAAAACAAAATACCGCAAGCAGATGAAGGGTAAAAATAGAGGACTTGCGCTTAGAGGCTCAAAAGTAAGTTTTGGAGAGTATGGATTAAAGGCAACAAGTAGAGGTCGCCTTTCTGCTAGACAAATAGAAGCTGCACGAAGAGCTATGACTAGACATATTAAAAGGGGTGGTAAAGTTTGGATAAGAGTATTCCCAGATGTTCCAATCACTAAAAAACCTTTAGAAGTAAGACAAGGAAAAGGAAAAGGGAATGTAGAATATTGGGTGGCAAAAATTCAACCCGGTAGAGTTTTATACGAAATGGAAGGAGTTGAAGAAAATACAGCAAGAGAAGCATTTAAACTCGCTGCCGCAAAACTACCTTTCCAAACTCAATTTGTAGTTAGAACAATAATGTAGGTATAGAATAATGTTAGCAAAAGAAATAAGAGAAAAATCGGTAAAAGAACTTATAACTTTATTGGACGAAACCAGTATTGAATATTTTAAGTTGAAAATGCAGTTAACAACTGGGCAATTGCCTACACACAGACAAGTTAGGGAATCAAGAAAGAGCATAGCGTTAATTAAAACTATTATAAATGAAAAAAGGTTAGCTGATGGAACAGAATAAAAAGATTAAAACGCTAACAGGAACAGTAGTTAGCGATAAAATGAATAAAACAGCTGTTGTGCTTTTTGAAAGAAAAGTTAAACACCCAAAATATGGAAAGTACATCAAAAAATCAACAAAATATAAAATTCATGACGAAGATAATAAATGTAAAATTGGAGATGTGGTAACAATTACAGAGGTTAGGCCAATTTCTAAAGATAAATCATGGAAACTAGTAGAAGTTTTGGGAAGCAAGGAGAAATAAAGTGATACAAGTACAAACAGTATTAACGGCAGCAGATAACAGTGGAGCTAAGAAGATCCAATGTATTAAAGTACTTGGTGGGTCAAAGAGAAGATACGCAAGAATTGGTGATATAATAAAGATAAGTGTTCAAACAGCTATTCCAAGAGGAAAAGTAAAAAAAGGCGAGGTATTAAATGCTGTGGTAGTAAGAACTGCTAAAGGTGTCAGAAGGGATGACGGATCACTGATTAAATTTGATACTAATGCCGCAGTGCTTCTAAATGCACAATTACAGCCGATAGGCACAAGAATATTTGGCCCTGTTACTAGGGAATTAAGAACAGAAAAGTTTATGAAGATTATTTCATTAGCGCCAGAAGTATTGTAGGAAGGTAAGTTATGAATAGATTAAAAAAAGGTGATCAAGTTTATATTATTTCCGGGAAAGATAAAGGAAAGCTTGGAACAATTTCACAAATAGTTAGTGATGAAAAAATTTTAGTTGATGGTATAAATTTAGCAAAAAAACATGTTAAGCCAAACCCTAACAAAAATGAGACAGGTGGGATAATAGAAAAAGAAATGCCAATACACTCATCAAACGCAATGATTTATAATTCTAAAACCAAAAAACCAGATAGAGTGGGCGTATTAAAATTAAAGGATAATAAAAAAGTTAGAGTATACAAATCAACTGGGGAACAAATTGATTTATGAGTAGCAGACTTCAAAAAATATATAAAGAAGAAATAAAAAATTCATTGCAAGAAAAAATGAAGTACAAATCTTCTATGGAAGTGCCAGCAATAACTAAAATTACAATTAACGTTGGATTAGGCCAGGCTGTGAAAGACAAAAAAGTTGTTGAACAAGCGGTTGGCGATATTGAGAAAATTTCTGGACAAAAACCTGTTACAACAAAAGCAAAAAAATCTATAGCAAATTTTGGTTTAAGAGAAGGCATGCCAATAGGATGCAAAGTAACATTAAGAAAAGATAAGATGTATGAATTTTTAGACCGCTTAATATCAATTGCAATCCCAAGAATTAGAGACTTTAGAGGGTTTTCTAGAAAATCTTTTGATGGTAGAGGAAACTATACATTGGGTATAAAAGAGCAAATAATATTTCCTGAAATTGATTATGAAAAAATAGATAGTATTAGAGGTTTGGATATAGCCATCACAACATCTGCAAAGAATGATGATGAGGCAAGAATGTTACTTGAAGAATTTAACTTTCCTTTTAGGAGATAAAGAAATATGGCTAAAACATCAATGGTAGAAAGAGAGAAAAAAAGAATAAAGTTGAGTAAAAAATTATTCGCAAAACGAAAAGCTTTAAAAGATATTTTAAAAAGTATGGATGCAACTATAGATGAAAAACTAGAAGCATCTGAAAAATTACAAAAGCTACCACGTGATTCAAGTTTGAGTAGAGTAACAAATAGATGTGCAATTACAGGAAGGCCAAAAGGTTTTTATAGAAAATTTGGACTAGGAAGAATAAAAGTTAGGGAAGCAGCAATGCGAGGTGATATCCCTGGATTAGTTAAGTCAAGTTGGTAAGGAAAAAATTATTATGAGTATGAGCGACCCAATAGCAGCAATGCTAACAATAATAAGAAATGGACAGATGGTTAACAAAACATTTGTATGCACAGATATGTCTAAAACAAAACAATCAATACTTGATGTGTTAAAAGATGAGGGTTTTATATTAGATTATGAGGTCAAAGATATTGAAAATAATAAGAAAAGATTAAAAATTAAATTAAAATATTTTCAAGGTAAGCCAGTGATAAGTAATATTAAAAGAATAAGCAAGCCTAGCTTGAGAATATATAAAAATAAAGACGAACTGCCAAAAGTTTTAGGTGGTCTTGGTGTAGCAATAGTCTCAACATCAAAAGGTGTAATGACTGCTGACTCAGCAAGAATGCAAAATTCAGGCGGCGAAATAATTTGCACAGTGGAGTAATAAATTGTCTAGAATAGCAAAACAACCTATTGAAATACCTAATGATGTTGAGATCAATATCAAAGGCACTATGATTTCTTTTAAGGGTCCAAAAGGGGAAATGACAATGGATATTCATGCTAGCGTAAATATCAATCAAAAAGACAAAGTTATTAATGTTGAGATTAATGATAAAAATAGTGCAATGGCTGGCACTATGAGAGCACTAATTTATAACAATGTAATTGGTGTAAGTAAAGGTTACGAAAAAAAATTAAACTTAGTTGGTGTTGGTTATAAAGCTGAGGTAAAAAATAGTCAGTTACACTTAGCACTGGGTTTTTCGCACCCAGTAGTTTACGAATATGAAAAAGAAATAGAAATCACTACCCCATCCCCTACAGAAATAGTTGTAAAAGGAATGAGTAAGCAGAGAGTAGGGCAGATATCAGCTGAAATACGTGCATTCAGACCACCAGAACCATATAAAGGAAAAGGTGTGAAATATAGTGACGAAAATATTATAAGAAAAGAGGCTAAGAAGAAATAGCAATGAAAAATAAAACAGCAAGATTAAAATCTGCGAGAAAAATTAGAAGTAAAATTGTAACTAGTGATAAACATAGATTAACAGTTTATAAAACAACTATGCATACATATGTTCAGCTATTTTCACCAAGTGGAGAAATTGTAACTTCAGCATGCACTCTAGAAAAAAGTATTCTTAAAGATAAAGTGCATACCGGAAATATTGAAACAGCAAAGATAATAGGTAAAGTTATCGCAGAAAGAGCAATAGAAAAAAATATTACAGAAGTTGCCTTTGATAGAAGTGGGTTTAATTATCATGGCAGAGTAAAAGCTCTTGCAGAATCTGCAAGAGAAAATGGATTAAAATTTTAATAGAGAATAAATATGTCATCAAATATAGACAAATACCAAGGTAGCGAAGAACTTTTAGAAAAGTTGGTAAAGGTAAATAGAGTAGCTAAAGTTGTTAAAGGTGGTAGGCAATTTGGATTTACTGCGTTGACAGTAATTGGAGACGGCAACGGTAGAGTTGGCTATGGCTATGGAAAAGCAAAAGAAGTGCCGTTAGCAATTCAAAAAGCAATGGAGAAAGCTAGAAGAGATATGACAAGGATTCCAATTATTAATGGAACGCTGCATTATCCATTGGTAGGAAGACATGGGGCTGCAAGAGTATATATGCAGCCAGCCTCTGAAGGTACAGGAATTATTGCTGGTGGAGCAATGAGAGCTGTTTTTGAAGTTTTGGGAATAAACAATGTTTTAGCAAAATGCATAGGAACTACTAACCCAATTAATGTTGTTAAGGCAACAATAAATGGCTTAAGGTCTGTAGAGTCGCCTCAACATGTTTCGAACAAAAGAGGAAAATCTATAGAGCATATATTAGGTGTAGAACATGTCGAAGATTAAATTAACACTAATAAAAAGTTTATCAGGAAGATTAAAAGCACACCAAGCTTGTGCGAAAGGACTTGGTATAAAAAAAATTCACAAAACTATAGAAGTAAATGACACTCCTGAAAATAGAGGAATGATAAATAAAATTAATTACTTGTTAAAAATTGAGAAATAAATATGGAATTTAATACAATAGCACCAGAAGTAAAAAAGAAAAATGCAAAAAGGGTAGGTAGAGGCATTGGATCTGGGAACGGCAAAACAGCCGGCAGGGGTCATAAAGGACAAAAATCTAGAGCTGGTGGTTTTCATAAAGTAGGTTTTGAAGGTGGGCAAATGCCGCTTCAAAGAAGACTACCAAAGGTTGGTTTCACTTCAAGAAAAAATAATACAGCAAGGGTTAGACTTGGGGAATTGCAATTTGAAGGTAACGAAAATATCACTTTAGAAGTTTTAAAAGAAAAGAAAATTATTTCCAATGCGGCAAAAGAAGTTAAAGTTTTTCTATCCGGTGAAATAAAAAATAAAATCAATCTTAGTGGAATTATGGTTACAAAAGGCGTAAGAAAAGTAATTGAAGATCTTGGTGGGAAAATAACAGAATAATATTATGGAAGAACTTAGAAAAAGACTTTTTTTTGTGTTTGGAGCAATACTGGTTTACAGGATAGGTACATATATACCTGTGCCAGGAATTAACCCAGCGGCGTTAGCATCTTTTTTTGAACAACAAAGTGGCACAATTATTGATATGTTTAATATGTTTTCTGGTGGCGCATTAGAAAGATTTAGTATTCTTGCTTTAGGAATAATGCCGTATATTTCAGCATCAATTATTATGCAATTAATGTCATCAACAATGCCGGCATTAAAAGAAATTAAAAAAGAAGGTGAGTCAGGTAGAAAAAAAATTACTCAATACACAAGATTCGGAACACTAGGTCTTGCAACTTTGCAAGCTGGTGGTGTAGCAGTTGCACTTCAGTCACAAGGAATAGCTTTATATAGCGGATCTGGTTTTGTATTTTCAACAATTATTACATTAGTAACAGGCACAATGTTTTTAATGTGGTTGGGAGAGCAGATATCAGAGAAAGGCATTGGAAATGGTATTTCAATAATAATATTTATTAGTATTGTGTCTGGTTTGCCAACAGCTGTTGGAGGAACATTAGAGCTCGCAAGTACAGGCGAATTAAACTCGGCATTAGTTGTAATGATATTAGTGCTCGCAGTTGCAGTAACAGCATTTGTGGTATTTATAGAGCGTGGACAAAGAAAAATTACAGTAAATTACGCAAGAAGACAACAAGGCAGGAAAATGGTTCAAGCTCAATCAAGTTATTTGCCATTAAAACTTAATATGGCAGGTGTAATACCTCCAATTTTTGCTTCAAGTATAATTTTATTTCCATCTACACTTGGACAATGGGCAGGATCTACAGAAGGTATGAGCTGGCTAAAAGATATATCATCAACATTAGCACCAGGCCAGCCTTTATATGTTACTTTTTATGCAGCGGCAATAATATTCTTTTGTTTTTTTTATACTGCTTTAGTATACGATTCAAGAGAAACTTCAGATAATTTGAAAAAATCTGGTGCCTCTATACCAGGAGTAAGGCCAGGAGAGCAAACATCAAAATATATTGATAGTGTTTTAACAAGATTGACTGCAGTAGGTGCAATATATATAACGTTGGTATGTTTACTACCGGAATTTCTAATTATTGGGCTTAATGTGCCTTTTTATTTTGGTGGAACATCTTTGTTAATTATTGTTGTTGTTATAATGGACTTTATTGGTCAATTACAGTCCCATATGATGAATTATCAATATGGTAGTTTAATGAAAAAATCAAATTTACAGGGTTATAAAAGATGAAAGTAAGAGCATCAGTTAAAAAAATATGCAGGAATTGTAAGGTTATCAGGAGAAATAGGGTGATAAGAGTGATATGCGTCAATCCAAGACATAAGCAAAGACAAGGATAATAATGATTGAAGAAATCAACCATATTGTTAGAATACATAACATTTTTCAGGAAATATAATGGCTAGAATAGCAGGAATAAACGTAGCAGATAATAAACATACAGTGATTGCATTGCAGTCAATATATGGCATTGGGCAAACAAGAGCTAAGGAAATATGTAAAGTATCAAAAATAAGTCCATCTGCAAAAATCAAAGAACTTACAGAAGAAGAAATTGAAACACTAAGAACACAGGTAGTAAAATATAATATTGAAGGTGATTTAAGGAGAGAAGTTACGCTTAATATTAAGAGATTAATGGATCTTGGAACTTATAGAGGAATAAGACATAGAAAAGGTTTACCTTTAAGAGGTCAAAAGACAAAAAATAATTCAAGAACAAGAAAAGGGCCTAGAAAGGCTATAAGAAAATAACTAGGATTACTGATGGCAAAGACAAACATAAAAACAAAGAAAAAAGTTAAGAAAATTGTTACTGATGGTATAGCAGTAATAAACTCAACTTTTAATAATACAATAGTTACAATCACTGATAGACAAGGAAATACACTTTGCTGGGCTACAGCAGGTGGGTCTGGTTTTAGGGGGTCAAGAAAAAGCACTCCATTTGCAGCTCAAGTTGCCGCAGAAAAAGCAGGCGCATCAGCAAAAGAATATGGCCTTAAAAGTTTAGTTGTTTTAGTAAAAGGACCGGGCCCTGGAAGGGAGTCAGCAGTTAGAGCTTTAAATAATCTTGGATATAAAATTACAGATATAAATGATGTTACACCAATACCACACAATGGTTGTAGACCGCCAAAAAAGAGGAGAGTGTAAAAAGTGGCAAGATATATAGGACCAAAATGTAAATTAATGAGAAGAGAGGGCACTGACCTTTTATTAAAAAGTAAAAGTAGGTCACTTGATTCGAAATGTAAAATTGATACCCAGCCTGGACAGCATGCTGATAAAAAAGCAAGACTATCAGACTATGGTTTACAGTTGAGAGAAAAACAAAAATTAAAAAGAATATATGGGGTTCTAGAGAAGCAATTTAGACTATATTATAAAAAAGCTGCTAGGCAAAATGGTTCTACTGGAGAAAATTTGCTTAAATTATTAGAGAGAAGACTTGATAATGTTGTTTATAGAATGGGTTTTGGAGCAACAAGAGCAGAATCTAGACAACTTGTAAGTCATAAGTCGGTATTAGTCAATGGAATAATAGTTAATATAGCATCCTACCAAGTTTCAGCAGAGGATGTTATATCAATAAAAGAAAAATCAAAGAGTCAGATAAGAATAAAAGATTCTTTAGCAATGAGTGATCAGTATGGTTTAATTTCGTCTTGGGTCACTGTTGATAGTAAAAAAATGGAAGGAGTATTTAAATCTGTACCTGAAAGAATGGATTTACCTTCAGATATAAATGAATCACTAGTAGTTGAATTATATTCTAAATAAAAGAGGTATTATATTGTGTCAAATTTTAATAATTTATTAAAACCAAGAATAGTTAATATTGAAAATGTATCATTAAATAGTACTAGGGTAACTCTTGAGCCTCTTGAGAGAGGTTTTGGACACACTTTAGGTAGTGCTTTGAGAAGGATAATGCTTTCATCAATAGTAGGGTCATCAGTAACAGAGGTTTCAATAGATGGTGTTCAGCATGAATATAGTACTATAGAAGGTATTCAAGAAGATGTAATAGATATAATGTTAAATTTAAAAGACGTATCTTTTAAAATGAATGGAAATGCAACAGCGACATTAACATTATCAAAGAATGAAATTGGGGAGATTAAAGCTTCTGATATAGAATTAAAAAATGATATTGAAATCGTTAACCCCGATCATGTAATAGCAAATATTACAACTAAAGGCGCATCTTTAAGCATGCAAATTGAAGTATCTGAAGGAATAGGCTATTCATCAGCAGGACAAAGGTTGCATGATAAAAATAGAATTGTAGGCTCTTTATTAGTAGATGCCAGCTACAGCCCAATAAAAAAAGTATCATATAAAGTCGACTCTGCAAGAGTTGAGCAAAGAACAGACTTGGATAAATTAATAATAGAACTTGAGACCGATGGTACAATTGATCCAGAAGAGTGTATAAGAGAAGCTGCGACAATACTTCATGATCAAGTTTCAGTTTTTGTAGATTTAAAAGCTATTGAAGAAAAAGAACAAAAGACAGAGGAGGCGGAGATAGATCCAAATCTGTTAAGACCTGTAGATGATCTTGAGTTAACAGTAAGGTCGGCAAATTGCTTGAAAGCAGAAAACGTTTATTATATAGGCGATTTAATACAAAGAAGCGAAAACGAGTTATTAAAAACTCCTAATTTAGGTAAAAAATCACTTACAGAAATTAAAGATATTTTAGGTACATATGGGTTAACTTTAGGGATGAAATTAGAAAATTGGCCTCCAAGTAATCTACAAGATCAAGATAAACAAGCTAAAAAGTTTTAGGAGAAAAAAGTGAGACATAAGTATTCCGGAAGAAAACTTAATAGAACATCTTCGCATAGATCAGCAATGTTTAAAAACATGATGGCATCTTTAATTGAACATGAAGAAATTAAGACAACTGTTCCGAAGGCAAAAGAACTTAGAGGTTTTGTTGAAAGATTAATAACTATTTCAAAAGTTGATACAGTTGCAAAAAGAAGAATAGTTTTTTCAAGAATTAGATCAAAAGAAGCTGTAGCTAAACTATTTAATGATTTAGGCCCAAGATTTCAAAAAAGACCAGGTGGCTATCTTAGGGTTTTAAAATGCGGATATAGAGCAGGTGATAAAGCTCCAATGGCTATAGTCCAACTTGTTGATAAAAAAGAAGAAATCGAAGAAACAAAGTCATAAAATATTTTTTAAATATTTTCCAGTATAAGAATGTTTATTGTTAGAAATAATTTCCGGACTTCCTTCAGCAATAATTTGACCACCTTTAATTCCTCCTTCAGGACCCATATCAATTACCCAGTCTGCAGTTTTAATAACATCTAAATTATGTTCAATTATAATTATTGTATTGCCTTTATCTCTAAGTTTATAAATAATTTTAAGCAGTTGATCAACATCATGAAGATGTAGTCCAGTTGTAGGCTCATCAAATATATATATAGTTTTTCCTGTGTCTTTCTTAGATAGTTCTTTTGCTAATTTAACTCTTTGAGCTTCTCCACCAGATAAGGTAGTTGCATTTTGACCGACAGTAATATATGAAAGACCAACATCCATTAGAGTTTTTAATTTTCTTTTAATAGTTGGCACGCTATCAAAAAAACCATAAGCTTCATCAACTGTCATTTCTAAAACTTCAGAGATATTTTTATTTTTATATAAAATTTCTAAAGTAGAATTATTGTATCTTTTTCCCTTACAAATATCACACTGAACATATATATCTGGTAAAAAATGCATCTCTACTTTTATAACACCATCTCCATGACAAGACTCACATCTGCCGCCTTTGACATTGAAGCTAAATCTACCTGGATTATACCCCCTCGATCTTGATTCCTTGGTAGCAGAAAATAAATCTCTGATTATTGTGAATAGACCAGTATATGTTGCAGGATTTGATCTTGGTGTTCTGCCTATTGGACTTTGATTAATTTCAATTATTTTATCAAACTGCTCCCATCCTAATATGTTAGTAACTTCTCCATAAGAACTGCTATTTTTATTAATTTTACTACTTAGGTATTTAAACAATGTTTCATTTATTAATGTTGATTTTCCAGAGCCTGATACTCCAGTAACGCAAGTCATTAATCCTACTGGTATATCTACAGTTAAATTTTTCAAGTTATTCGAGCATGCATTAAGTATTTTTATTAGTTTCGTTCCTGGTTTAGATCTAACTTCAGGAACCGAAATTTCTTTCTTCCCAGATAAATACATTCCTGTTATAGAATTTTTATTATTTTTAATCTGTTTAGGAGTTCCTTCAGCGATAATTTCTCCACCATATGATCCCGCACCAGGACCAATATCAATCACATAGTCTGCAGCTTTAATAGTGCACTCATCGTGCTCAACAACAATAACAGTATTTCCAAGGTCACGCAGCCTGTATAAAGTTTCAATTAGCTTGTCATTGTCTTTTTGGTGAAGACCAATTGATGGTTCATCGAGAATATATGTTACACCTACCAACCCAGCACCTATCTGGCTGGCTAGTCTTATGCGTTGATTTTCGCCGCCTGAGAGCGTCTCAGCACTTCTGTCTAAGCTCAAGTAATTGAGCCCAACATTATTTAAGAATCCTAATCTCGAGGATATTTCTGAAATAAGTTTTTCAGCAATTTTTTTCTTTTTTCCTGTTAAAATAATATTTTTGAAAAAACTCAAGCATTCTTCGATAGGAAGTAAAGATACATCCGAGATATTTTTTTTTGATAAAAAAACATTTCTAGCGTTGTCGGAGAGTCTTGTGCCAAAGCATTCTTCGCAGGTTTGTTTAGAAAGGTATTTATTTAATTCATCTCTTACAAAATTTGATTCAGTATTATTATATCTTCTTTCGAAGTTATTAATAACACCCTCAAATCTTTGCATTTTTGAAACTTTTTTACCATTGTTATTATAATATATAAATTTAATTTCCTCATTATTTGTTCCATATAAAATAATTTTTTGAATTTTCTTGCTTAAAGATGAGAACGGTACTTCAGTATCAAAATTAAAATGATCAGCCAGTGATTTTATTATCTGGTAATAGAATTCATTTCTTTTATCCCAGCCTTTAATAGATCCAGAGGATAGACTAAGATCTTTATTTACAATCTTATTCTCATCAAAAAATTGATTTACACCAAGCCCGTCACATTCTTTGCAGGCTCCTACAGGGCTGTTAAATGAAAAAAGTCTTGGCTCCAATTCATTGATGCTATACCCGCACTTTGGGCATGCAAATTTTGACGAATAGTTCGTATTTGTTTTTTTATCAACAGAGTATATTGTTACAAGATCATTTTTAAAATTCAATGCTGTCTCTATCGATTCAGTTAGTCTTACTTTTGAAGATTCGTTAATTTTTAGACGATCTATTACAAGCTCAATTGTATTATTTTTTTTTAAATCTATTTTTGGAAGATCGGATACGTTATGTATTATATCGTTTATTCTTAGTCTAACAAATCCTTTCATTTTAATGTCTTCTATAATATTTTTATGTTCACCTTTCCTATTATTTACTAGAGGTGTTAATATTATTATTGATTCGTTTTCATCATATTTTAAATAAAGATCATCTACAATCTCAGATGCAGATTTACCTTCTAAGTTTTCTTTGTGTTTGGGGCAGGTAGGGGTTCCAGCTCTTGCAAAAAGCAGTCTTAAATAGTCATGAATTTCTGTTATAGTTCCAACAGTTGATCTAGGGTTATGAGACGTAGTTTTTTGTTCGATAGATATTGCTGGGGACAAGCCTTCTATATGATCTACCTCAGGCCTTTCCATTCTTGTTAAAAATTGTCTTGCATATGCAGATAAAGACTCTACATATCTTCTTTGCCCTTCAGCAAAAATAGTATCAAAAGCAAGCGTTGATTTGCCAGAACCAGATAAGCCTGTAATAACAATCAGCTTATCTCTAGGAATAGTTACGTCAATATTTTTTAAATTATGGCTTCTGGCGCCCTTAATTACTATATTCTGCATTTACATATGATATTATTGTGTGATCAATTGCATAGAATATATCTACTTAATTGAAAGGTATAGCATTAATTGCAAATATATGAATAATGTATAATAAATAATGGGAGTTTATAAATATGGCTGGTGTAAACAAAGTTATAGTTTTAGGAAATCTTGGAGCTGACCCAGAACTAAGATCTTCGCCATCAGGGGTGACAACATGCAGATTAAGTATAGCCACTTCAATGAATTGGACCGATAAAAATTCTGGAGAGAAAAAAGAAAAGACAGAATGGCACAGAGTAGTTTTTTTCGGAAGAAGTGCTGAAGTAATAGATCAGTATTTAAAAAAAGGACAACAACTATATATTGAAGGAAGACTTCAAACCAGTAAATACGAGAAGGATGGTATTGAAAGATATTCGACTGACATAATAGGCGAGTCTTTTAATTTTATTAGTAGTTCAGGATCTTCCAGCAATAATAATCAATTCGCAAACGATATAAACCAAGATACTAACTCTAATAATAAACAAGAAAAACCTAGTGCAGACGATTTTGAAGATGATATCCCATTTTAAATACTTGTAAAATCTAAAAAACTAAATGCTACTAATATTATTTTTTATTACAATTGCAATTTCTTTTATTTGTTCATATAGCATCGAGAAGCTTTTTGTAAAGTATTCGCTTTTTTTAGATGTGCCAACAAAAAGAAGTAGTCATGATATGCCAAAACCAACAGCAGGCGGAATTTCTATTTTATTGTCATATTTAATTTATATATTTTTATTATTATCATTTAACCATATATTTATACCTGAGCTTGACGCAAACCAAGAAGAAACAAATCAAGTATTCTATATTTTACTAATATCCTTAGTGCCAATAATAATTATAGGTCTAGTTGATGATTTAAAGAAAGTAAATATATCTTTAAGACTTCTCGTGCAGCTTTTTTCTGCAACAATAATAATTTATTATTTTTATATCAGGTCTGATAATAATATTTTTGATGTTAATACTTATTCGCAACAAGCATCGTTTATGATAGTAGTATTGTCAATTATATTATCAATGTGGCTAATGAATTTATATAACTTCATGGATGGAATTGACGGTTACGCAAGTATTCAGTGTATTTTTGTATCGTTATCAGCATCTATTTTAGCTTATATAAATAGCTCTGACGACTTTATGTATTTATATATATTAGGTTTGGGTCTAGCAAGCATAGGTTTCCTCGGTCGCAATATTTATCCGGCTAAAATTTTTATGGGAGATACTGGCAGTGTGTCCATTGGCTGTATTTTTGCTTTTTTTATATTTTATAGCGCATCTGAATCAATATTAAGTATCTACACATGGCTTATACTTCTATCACTATTTGTTGTTGATTCAAGTTATACATTATTTGTTAGAATTGTAACAAAAAAAAATATTGCTGAAGCTCATTTAACTCATGCTTTCCATAAAGTAGCTAGAAAAAGTAATTCTCCAATAATTGCAAATAAAATTTTAATGTATATAAATATTTTTTGGGTTTTTCCGTTAGCAGCTGTATCAAATATATATATAAATTACAATTTTATAGTAACAATTATTGTTTATTTGCCATTATTATTTTTCTTAATTAATATTGGCGCAGGCTTGGAAGAAGAACATTAAATATGAAAAAAAAATATTATATTGAAACACAAGGTTGTCAAATGAATGAATATGACAGCAATAAAATGAAGGATCTTTTGTCTAAAGAGATGGGTTTTATTGACACTGATACCAAAGAGGAAGCTGATATATTAATAGTAAACACTTGCTCAATTAGAGAAAAGGCGCAAGAGAAAGTTTTTTCTTTGTTAGGAAAATGGAGAAAATTAAAAATTAAAAATCCAGATCTCGTAATAGGTGTCGCAGGGTGTGTAGCTTCTCAAGAAAGCAATGAAATTTCATCTAGAGCGCCTTATGTTGATATGGTTATTGGGCCACAAACAATTCATAGACTTCCGTCGCTTTATAAAAAGTCTTTAGATTCAAAAAAAACAATAGTTGATGTTGAATTTCCATTAATTGAAAAATTTGATAATCTTCCTTCGACATCTGAATCAAAATTTTCTGAATTTGTTACAATAATGGAGGGTTGCAGCAAATATTGTTCATATTGTGTTGTGCCTTACACAAGAGGAACTGAAGTTAGTCGACCTGTTAAAGATATTATTCAGGAAATTAATAATTTAGTTAAAAACGGGACTAAAGAGATAGTGTTGTTAGGGCAAAATGTAAATGCCTACTCTTATGAGGATGAAAAAGGAAATTTTATTAATTTTGGATTGCTCCTTTTCTACATATCTAGAAATAAAGATATTAAAAGAATCAGGTACACAACTTCGCATCCAAATAACTTTGATGATCAAACATATCTTGCATATAAAAAAATTCCGCAATTAGTTAGTCATCTTCATCTTCCAGTTCAAAGTGGTTCAGATAAAATTTTAGCAGCCATGAAAAGAGGGTATACTGTATTAGAATATAAATCAGTAATTAGAAAGTTAAAGGAAGCTAGGCCAGATATAACATTTTCTTCAGACTTTATAATTGGCTTTCCTGGCGAAACAGAAGAAGATTTTTTGAAAACTATAGAACTAATAAAAGAAATTGATTATGATCAATCATATAGCTTTATTTATAGCAAAAGGCCTGGAACTCCAGCAGCATCATTATCAGACAATATAAGTATGAAAGTAAAAAAAGATAGATTAAGTTTTCTACAAGAAACTATAAACACCTTGTCAAAAAATAAATCAAAAAATATATTAGGAAAGCAGGTCGAGGTATTGGTAGAGGGTACATCATCAAAGTACAGCAACATGGTTTTAGGAAGAACAAAAAATAATAAAGTGATTAATATCCCAGGAAGCAAAGATATGATTGGGAAAATCCTGAAAATAGAAATAACAGAATTAAATAATAAATCATTGAAAGGAGAGTTGTTGGTTAATTAACTTATTTATGGATAAAATAGAAATAAAATTAGAACCAGTTGATAATAGCAGATTATTAAATCTATGCGGGCCATTGAATAATAATATAAAAGATATCGAATCTAGATTTGATGTGGAAATAAATCATAGAGGTAATTTATTTTATTTTGTCGGAATAAAAAAAAATATTACAATTGCTTCGCGGGCAATCAAAGATTTATATCAAAAAGCAGAAAATAATGATATATCTCAACTTATGCTAAAAGAGTATTTGGATCAGCCTAATATTCTCAAAGAAAAAAAATCTATTTTTAAAGATTCAAATGAAAATTATAATTCATTTAATTTTAAGAATTACAGAATTAAAATAGAAAACAGTAGTCAAAAAATATTTTATAATTCAATACTAAAAGATGATTTAGTTTTCTCTATTGGTGCAGCTGGTTCTGGAAAAACTTTTCTTGCTATAGGAGCAGCACTTCATTGTTATGAATTAAATTTAATTAAAAAAATTGTATTAGTTAGGCCAGCTGTAGAAGCTGGTGAAAATTTAGGATTCCTGCCCGGCGATCTTTCGCAAAAAATTGACCCGTATCTGAGACCAATGTATGACGCTTTGAATACAATTATGGGTTCACAGGAATTAAATAAAATGATTGATCATAATATTATTGAGGTTGCACCATTAGCTTATATGCGAGGTAGGACACTTAATAATTCTTTTATTATATTAGATGAAGCTCAAAATAGTACCAAAGAACAAATGAAAATGTTTTTAACTAGACTTGGTAAAAACTCTAAATCTGTAATTACTGGTGATATTACACAAATTGACCTTCCTAATGCATTTTCTGGCTTAGTTCACGCGCTTCCGATTATTAGTGATATACAAGGTGTAAGTGTTTGTAAATTCAAAGATAATGATGTTATGAGGCACCCATTAGTAAAAAAAATTATTAAAGCATATGAAAATTAATAATAATGATTGAGTGTTTTTTAATGAATAATATAGAAGAAGAATATGTACCAGAATATAAAAATTTTGTTGACTGGTTAAGCGTTATAGATTGTGAAGATATGTCTGAAGTAAATATAAAAATAATCACTCCTAAGGAAATGAGAAATTTTAATAAACTTTACAAGAATGAAGATAAGGTTTCTGATATTCTTGCATTTCCAAATGCAATCTCTTTTAATAATGGTAAAAATATATTAGGAGATATAGTTATGTGTGCAAATAAAATAAACAATGATTCTAATACCTATAATAAAAAAAACATTGAAAGGTGGGCTCATTTAACAATTCACAGCACTTTGCATCTTTTAGGATATGATCACAATAATGATAAAAATAGAAATATTATGGAAAGTAAAGAAATTGACATACTAAAAAAATTTAATATTTTTAACCCTTATGAAATATAAATTATGAAACTATTTAAAAAATTATTAAGAAGAATTTATGAAAATAATTTAGACAGAAAAAAAATTATTTTACAGCTTAGAAGGTACCATGAAAAAAAATATATAAATAAAGAGCTGCTATCAATGCTGCTTGGTGTATTTAAAGTTCAGGAAACACGAGTTAAAGATATTATGATACCAAGAACGAATATGGTTATAATAAAAAAAAATTCATCAATAAATGAAATATTACCACTAATTATTAATTCTTCACATTCTAGATTCCCAGTGATACTTGAAAATAAAGATGAGATTGTTGGAATCTTACTAGCTAAAGATTTGCTAAAATATATTGATAAAGAAAGTGATAGTTTTAATATCGAAGAAATTATTAGGCCTAGTGTTATTATCCCTGAAACAAAAAAACTAAATGTTTTGTTAAGTGAATTTAAGTCTGGAAGAAATCATCTCGCAGTAGTAGTTGATGAATACGGTGGAGTTTCAGGGTTAATAACTATAGAGGATGTATTAGAGCAAATAGTAGGCGACATTATTGATGAGCACGATAATGTTAAGCAAAACACTAATATAAAAAAAATAAAAAATCACATATATACTGTTGCAGGATTAACAACGCTTGATGAGTTTAATGCTTTTTTTAAAAGTAATTACAGTAGTGAAAATTACGATACTATTAGCGGTTTATTGATCAATAGATTTAAAAGGCTCCCAGGAACACATGACGCAATATCATTTGATAATTTTAAATTTCAAATAAAAATTTCTGATCAAAGACGTATTCATAGTATTCAAGTAGAGATAAAAGGTTAGGTATAAAAAAAAATGAAATTTTTAACATTTTTCATACTTGGAGGTTTGTACACTTTATCATTCTCACCTTACAACATAAGTATTTTAGCATTTTTAAGCATATTATTATTTATGTTATTTATTAATATAGATAGTAAAAGATTGTCTATAATTCAGTCTCTATTTTTCTCATTAGGTTATTTTTCAGTGGGAACATATTGGTTACAGAACGTAATAAATAATTTTGCTGACATTAATTACTTTTTAACAATTATAATTATTGCAATATTTACAATATACTTATCAATGTTTGTAGTATTACCTGTAATAATTACAACACTACTAAATCAAAATCTTAAAATAAATAAAAGTTTTTTGCTAATAATATTATCAATCTTAATAACTTTTTTTGAGATTGCTAGGGGATACTTGTTTAGTGGATTTTCATGGTTAAATTTTGGGCAAGCAGCTATAAATACGCCACTAGATTATTTTTTCCCAGTTTTTGGTGTACATGGCTTAACTTTTATAATTTTTTTGATTTCTATAATATTTATCAATATTATAAAATCCGAAAATAGAATTTTTTTTATATCACTCTCGTTAATATTAGTAATAATCTATCTAGGAATTTTTAATAAAAATTGGACATATTTAACAAAGAAAGATATTAATGTTTTCATTGTGCAGCCAAATATTAAAAATAAAATTATTTACAGTGATAATGATATTCTTAATAGGATTAAAGTCTTGAGCGATTTAACAACATCTATTAATCATAGCGAAACAGATATTGTTTTGTGGCCTGAAGCACCATTGCCTATAACATATAATAAATTAGAAAATACTGTATACAAAAAAATATTAAATTCAATTCCGGAATCAACGCATCTTTTGATCGGTACTTTTTACCAGGATAAAAAATTTATTTATAATTCTATTGTTAACGCGTCTGATAGTTCAAATCAATATAGAAAAAAACATTTAGTTCCATTTGGCGAATATTTGCCTTTTAAGGATAATTTGAGTTTTTTATATAAAATACTTGGGATGAATTTATATGATATAAAAAAAGGGGTTAATAATAACTCTATTCAAATTAAAAATTTTATTGCTCATGCTCTAATTTGTTATGAAAGTATATTTTCCAAGGATTCTCTTGTTGTTAATGGCCAAAGTGATTTTATAATCAATGTTTCAAATGATGGTTGGTTTGGTGATTCTTTAGCGCCATTTCAACATCTTGATTCTTTGATTATGAGATCTTTGGAGAATCAGCGTTATTCAATAAGATCTACCAATAATGGTATATCAGCAATTATTAATCCATTTGGTGATATAGAAGAGCATATTAATTTTAATAAGAAAGGGGTAATTAGTAAGAAAATCTATGCTAGAAACGGTCATACACCTATTTCTCAGCATGGCTATAGCATATTATTCATATTTATTTTTTCTATATTTTTATATAGTGCTTTATATTTTAATATAAAAACTTTCAAGCGTTAATTGATATACTTTTAAAATTCCTGACTAAATTAACAATACTATTAACACTGTCGGCAGATATTTTTGAATTTCGCATGGTTCTATTCTCACATAATGCGCCTCTAAAGCCCATATAATTAGGATTTAATTTTATTATATCATTTATATGTGATTCATTAATAGATCCTGCTATCCCAGTGAGAAGATTCATACTTCTAGCAACAGTAAGGAAATTGTTTATTTCCAAATATGATTTATAGTTAAATAAATTTCCTGATTTTTTATCGGAAGTATCAATCATAACACCTTTAAATCCAGAATTTTTTAAAATTTCTATATCTTTTTTAGTTGGAAGAAATTTATCAGCAAAAAAAACTGCTATTAACATTTTACATGATCTAATTTTTGAAAGCGTATTTATATAACCTTTTTCGTATACGCCTATTTTTATAAAATCCACATTGGTTTTACTAACTTCATCTACATTTTTTGATATTAATATTTCGTCATTTGGTAAATCACCAATTGTTGAGCTAGTAAGTTTTTTATTATTTATGTAACTTACAATTGTATCAATATCATATTTGTCTAATCTCCCTAAAGCTCCTTTTGAAGGGTCTTTTAGATCAATTATGTCAATATCAGTATCAATTAAAATTTTCGCTTCTGACAAATTTTTTATACTAGCTAATATTTTTGACATTTATTTAATACTATCCTTATAGTTTTTTATATAATTTAATAGCCATGACCAAGCTTCTAACTCATGTTCGCCAGCCGTTTTATCAATTGCTATTTTTAAATATTTAATTTCATCCTGTATTTTTTTATCTTCAATTATCCCTAATCTCGAGGCAAGTATACAGAGCTCTAAAACTGCTGATTTTGCTCTATTAAAACCATAATACATTTTATGTATTTCTTCATTTACTGGCCTGCAAAACAAGGTTGGCCTTAGTTTGTCCTCAATTATCTCTTCGACTATAAATTCAGTGTGGGACACAGCATTTTTTATTCTTGAGCAATTTATCTTGCTAGTTGCAACAAAGTCAACTTTAATATTTCTTTTTGTAATACATGATGCAAATATTCTTACATCATCAATATAGTTTATCACACCTGATTTATTTCTTAAGATATTTTCAAGCGATAATGAAGGTTTAAATGGTTTTATACTAAAACTATCACCATCAATATATACTCCTAAAGGAGACATTTTTATTGTATTATCTGCATTTTTTGTTGTAACTATAGTTTCTCTTACGTAAGTCATTACTCTTTATCTTCTTTAGTATTTTTAATTTTTCTCATGGTATGTCCAGCAGTTTTAAACTTCATTATATCGTCTTCAGATATTTCAACTGCGCATCCCCATTTTAATATTTCGTCTTGATCATATCTTTTGCCTAATTGGAAAGCAATTTCAGCCCTTGCAAGCTCCATTCCAAGATAATAAGCATGACCATCATCATTTTTGATATCTAGATGCTGGTAAAATTCTGCGGCATCTTGATGTGTATGAAAACCCTTATTGTTAAAAACATGAATTCCATCTTTGTTAACATAAATTCTGTAATTTTTATCTTTTACATTTGACCACATTTCCTTTAATTCCTCAGTGGTGTATGGGAAAGGTTTTCTCTCATGAAGGTGAAGGAGTTTATTTGAAATATCTTTAGGCGGCATACTATATGTTTTAGTTGTGTACATAATCCTTCTTGCAAAATTTCCTTCAGCTATAGCTTTATTACAATGTTCACTTACTTGAGTACACAATGCATAATTAATATTTAATTCTGATGCAATACCAAATAATAGAGCATTCATTCCAGCTGTATCTGCATGTGTTAATTCTGTTAAGTTTCCAATACCCATCATTATTTCAACCTCGGGAAATTCTTTTCGAAAATTTTGATACCTTACTATAGAGTCTGTAAAACCAAAATTTATTGGTTCTAGAATTGAATCAGCTATAAATTGTTTATTATTTTTGATTAGATTATTTATTAATTTATAAAAATTTTTTTCTTCTCTAGGATAATCTGGAATTATAATAGGTATAGCGTCAACTTCGTCCATAACCCATATTGATTTTTCTTGAAGACTGAGTAAAAAGTCAGCGCCAGCATTTGCGCCTTCTATTAAATTCTTAGTATCAAGTGAATCTATGCTAACCATAAAATCTTGATTTTTTAACTCTTGAATAGTTTCGAATAGATGTGGAAAATTTGTGCTCGGCAGACATCCAATATCAATTATATCTGCTCCATCTTTCTTATACATTTTTGCCTGATTGATTATTTGCTCAATAGTCATATTTGGTGCTTCGGTAATTTCACCTATTATTTTTGTATCGTACTTGCTAAGATCCAAATCTTTGCCTTGAAGTCCCAAAAATACTGGAATATCTTTTAGTTCTTCAGGCCCTCTAATACATTTTTTGTCAAAGTATTCGGATAGATCTTCTATATTTCCTCTACATCTTCCGGGTATAACAATCTTAGTTGCATTGTTAGAAATATTTGGTTTTATCTTTTTTTTGATAATATCAACCGTTGCTAATGCTGCTACATTTACACCTATGTCCATGACCTCATAACTGAATTCATTTTTCTCACCCATATCAGATAAAACCTTTTCAAGCGATATCTTTGCTAATTTTCCCGTCAAAAATATTAAATGTTCTTTCATCTCATCTCATTTTATTGAATTGTATATTTTATTTTGTTTTTGCATAATGTACACTAAATTGAATTAAAATTACTAAGTAAGTTTATATGATAGGAGTCTTAGGTGGAAGTTTTGATCCAATACATTTTGGACATATAAACCCTTTATATGAATTATCAGATATCTTTGAATTTAACCAAATAAGGTTAGTTCCAACGTATAATTCAGCTGCCAACAAGACATTTAACGCAAGTGCAAACCATAGGTTTAATATGGTCTCTTTAATATCTTCATCTGAAACTAATAATTTTGTAGCTGATAATACAGAAATAGTAAAACAAAATACCTCATTTACATACGAAACTATTAAAATAATAAAAAAACAGCAAAATCGTGATGATATATGTTTAATTGTGGGATTAGATGTATTTCTAAATATAGAAACTTGGTATAATTATATGGAAATCTTAAAAGATACAAATATAGTAGTTATAAATCGCCCAGGCTATAATATTGAAAAAATTAATAATATGAGTTTTGAAATTTTGGAAAGAATTACATCTAATAAAATAGATTTTATTAAAAATGAAAAAAAACAAATATATATTCATAAATCACCTTCTATTAAAATATCCTCATCACAAATTAGAGATGTCATAAAAAGCGGAAATAAACCATTGGGCTTGATACCAGGAGCTGTATTGACATACATTAAAAGAAATAACTTATATACAGGAAAATAATGAGTAATACAGATATTGAAAAAATTAAAAAAATAGTTTTAGAATCATTAGATAATTTAAAAACACAAAATATAGTCACTATAGATGTGAGTAAAAAATCTAATTTTACCGACTTGTTACTAATAGGAACAGGAACTTCTTCTGTTCATATTAAAGCTATTTCGAATGAAGTAACAGAAAGATTAAAAAAAAGTGGGTATGGAAAAATGATCAGAGGTGTTGAGCTCGATAGAGAATGGGTTCTTATTGATCTTTACGATATAGTTATTAATTTAATGTTAAATGAAACAAGAGAATTTTATAGCCTCGAAAAACTTTGGTCTGCGGACAATAATTTTAAAAGTGAACAAACTTCTGTCTAGCGATAATGAAAATTTATATTATTGCAATATGTAATAAAAATGAAGAATATGAGAAATTATTAACGGAAAAATATAAAAAACTAATTGAAAAAATTTATAAAATAGAATTTATTAATATAAATTTTAAAACCATCAAGGCAGAAAAAAATATTTATAAAAAAGAATATGAAAAAGCGCTTTCGCTAATTAAGCACAACTCAATTCTAGTTGCGCTAGATGAAAAAGGTACAAACTTCTCGTCACATGAATTTTCTAACAAAATGAAAAATTGGATTGAAAATAGTTCAAACATATATTTTATTATTGGAGGACCAGATGGAATATCTGATGAAATTAGAAAAAAGGCTAACTATTTAATATCTTTGTCAAATTTAACATTCCCTCATCAACTGGCTAAGGTTATACTAGTAGAACAAGTGTATAGGTCTATATGTATTATGAATAGTCATCCATATCATAGGTCATAAAATGAAAATTTTAAGGTATATAACAATAATATTAATTGCATATATTGCAATAACATCTTTTGCGGCAAGGATGTTTATATACTACATAGATAATGATGTAAATTTTATACAGAGTTACATTGCAAAAATTGATAAATCTAATATAGTAGTAAAAAAAGTAAAGACAAATTGGGGAGGTTTATACCCATCTATAGAGATAAAAATTTTAGACAAAGATATAAAACGCAATTTTCAATACCCAGAAAAAATCAAAGCACATCTAGATATCTATAAAACGATATTTCTTTTTAAGCCAGTAATAAAATCAGTGTATTTAAAAAATATACGACTAGAAGAAAATATTTTCAACATATTAGCATTAATAAAAACAAAAAAGTCCTCAAGTTCATTTTTAATAGATAATATTCATATAGAAGATTCTAATTTTATAATAAAGTATAAAGAAAATATATTTGATCTACAAAAATCAAATATAACAATAGGGAAAAATCATATTTATTTACAAGCAAGCTTAGACAGCGATAAAGATTTTTTTTTGGCAGCCGAAAATATAAAAATTGAAAATTCTAATTTAAAATATTTAAATTATAAAATTAAAATAGATGGTATTTTTAATTATAATTTTAGAAATTTATTTAGAGAAAATAATATAGAAATTATAAATTCAGATTTATTAATAAAATCTAGTGGAGCAATAAAAGATAATAATTTACTAAATGGTAAATTTGAAATAAATACAAAAACAAAATCTGATATAATAATAAATAAAAAATTAATTAAAAATTTAAATACAAAATTTATTCTTTCCAAGAATGATGATGATTCTTTAATATTCGAAATTAATGAATATGCATCAAATGCAAAAAGCGGAAATTTATATAAATTTAGTGATATTTCGGGATCCTTCACCAAAGAAAATAGTTTTATTTTCTATGCTAATAAAATAAATATTGATACTGATAATCTTTTTAAAGATTTTAATATTAAAATTAGTGATTTTTCTTTTTCAGGAGTTGCGAAATCACTTTATTTAAAGTTTTATGATATTAATGATATTAGTAATTTTTTTCTTAAAGGAAATTTCTCAAAAACAAATATCTTTGTAAATAAAAATTATATAAAAAATTTTTCAGGGTATGTTGAATCAAGTAAAAACAACCTATTTATTAATTCCTTCTCTAACGATATAAAATTTAGTTTTAAAGAAGTTGTTAGAAAAGATTTATTTTTTAAATTATTTGATGGTAAAATAAGTATTGAAGATTTTAATAATCCTATTATAACTTTTAATCAAGTTGTTCTTAAAAATGATGAAATTGATATAAATTTATCAGGTTTTGTAGATAAAAAAGAAGATAGCATAAAAGTTGTTTCTTCTATAAATTTTGTTGACATGAGATATATAACAAGCTATTTCCCTAATAGTTTTATCTCTTTAGAATCATCAAACTATTTTAATAGTGCTTTTACGAAAGGATATTCAAGAGATGCTAAAATCTTTATTAATGGTTCAATATCAGATTTTCCATTTTATGATAGTTTATTCGGGCTTTCTTATGCTGTGTTCCCAATAAACAATCTTGATGTTGACTATAAAAAAGGTTGGTTGCCTTTCGAAAATATCAAAGGTACGGCGTATTTTAAAAATAGGTCGGCTAAATTCATTTCTAATGATATTAGTATTCTTCAAACAAAATTAATCTCCCCAACATTGAACATTTATGATGTACAAAATACTGAGTTATTAATAAAAGGTAATTTAAAAGGTCCTTTTCGTGATTTATTAATTTTTTCTAACAGGGCAGGGTTATCAAATATTAATTCTAATAAAATTCAAGCAATCAATGGAAATGCTGAAACGGGTTTTTTTATGAATTTGCCGTTTAATGGTAAAAAAAATATAGTTAAGAGTGAGGTAAAACTTCAAAATTTAAGCTATAACTTAGACGATAAAAATCAATTTAAAGAAATAAATGGAAAAATTTATTACGATAATAGAAAATTTTATACAAATGACGACGATTATATAAAAGGTTTTTATAATAATAATGAAATTAAGTTTAAATTAAAAAGTGACAAAGATGATAATTTTATTATTAGCGGAACACAAATTTTAAATATTAATGACTATATTGATGCATCAAATATTAAAGACTATATAGCAGGGAATTCCTCCTGGAAATATAATATTATTATACCTGGTTTTAATAGTAATGAAGATAAAATATTGATTAAAGCAGTTTCAGATCTACGAGGGACAATAGTAGATTACCCATCACCTTTTAAAAAAAAGAAAAATACAGAATCTGATATTCAGATTTCTGCTAGTTTTAAAAAAACTGCGTTCGAGAATATTGAGATCAAGTATAATAATATTTACTCTGAAATTAAAACCTTAAAACCGTTAAATGGTTATATTAATTTTTCAGGAGAAAAAAATATCATACCGAAGAATGGCTTTGATATTTATGGAGCACTTAATTTTATTGATTTAAAAGATTGGAAGAAAATCAATAAAAATTCTAAGCAGAACAATATATTATCTTTTATCAATAAAATCGATATTACTTTTAGTAAATTTGTTAATGATAATATTGTCTTAGATAATTTTTATATTAATGGTAACTCAAACAATAGTAGCTTTGTATTTAATGAGATTAGTGCCAAGAATAAAAAAATTAACATTAATGCAAATGGAAATATTGAATATAACAACATATCGAATTTTAAAATTAATGCTACTGGCGAAAATTTGCAAGAATTATTAAATTATTGGGGAATTGATCATAGCATTAGAGATTCTTCTATTTTGTCTAACTTTGATATTAGTTGGCAAGGAGGATTATTTGATTATAGTATTGAAAAAGTTTATGGTAAATTCTCTATAAAAATGAAGGATGGTAGACTTAAAAAGGTTGGTAGTAGAGCTTCAAGAATATTTGGGTTATTTAATATTGACCTTCTATCAAAGCGATTATCTTTAGACTTTGATGACGTTACAAAAAATGGCTTTTATTTTAATTCTTTAGATGGGGATTTTCGTATTGATTATGGAGATATTTTCACAACAAATTTGTTGATAAAAGGCCCTTCGGCAGAAATGCTAGCAGTTGGTACTACAGATATTATTAATGAAACATATGATATGCAGGTTGTTGCTAGCCCAGAATTTGGCGAAGCTCTTCCTGCTATAGCTCTTTTAGGCGGACCAATCACTGCTGCAGCAACATTTGCTGCTGAAAAATTAGCTAAAGCTTTTGGAAAAGATATTAACGATTTAATAAAAATTAAATATAATGTTTCTGGTACATGGGATGATCCTATAATTAAAATTATTAAAAAAAAGTCTAGTGCTTTAGATACTATTGAGGAGTTATTTGAATGAAAAGTTTTAAAGTATCATGTGTGCAAATTGCCTCAGGTCCAAATGTTGAAGCGAATTTGATAGAAGTTAGTAAGTATATTGAAAAATCAAAAAAACTTGGTGCTGACATTGTTGTTTTGCCAGAAAATTTTGCCATGATGGCAGAATATGATTCAATGTACCTTGATATAAAAGAAGATCTTGGGCAAGGGAAAATCCAAGACTTTTTAAAAAGCTTAGCGATAAAAAATGATATTTGGATTATTGCAGGCACAATTCCAATAAAAACAAATAATAAAGATAAAGTTTTCTCAACCTGTATAGTTTTTGATAATAATGGTGTAATAGTATCGTCATATAACAAAGTGCATTTATTTGATGTTGACTTATTAGAAACAAATGAGAAGTACAGAGAGTCTGATATTTATAATCATGGTGAATCAATAGTAGTAGTTGAAACCCCGTTCTGTAAAATTGGACTGGCTATATGCTACGATTTAAGGTTTCCGGAATTATTTAGAAAGATTTCTGAAAAAAACGTTGACTTAATTTGCATGCCAGCAGCTTTCACTTCAGTAACAGGAAAGGCTCATTGGGACCATCTAATTAAATCAAGAGCAATTGAAAATCTAGTATACTTTGCAGCAAGTGCACAAGGAGGATATCATGTTTGCGGAAGAAAAACGTATGGTAACTCAATTATTGTGAATCCATGGGGAGAGACATTAGATACTATAAAAAATAAATCTGGTGTAATAATTTCAACAATAGATCTAGAATCTCTAAAAAAACTGAGAAAAAGCTTCCCCTGTTTAGAGCATAGAAAATTTTAAGTAAACCTAATGGGGTCTTTTAGTAATTTTCCATCGAAGAAAATTTCATTGCCAAGTAGATTAAGTTTACCTTTTTCAATAAATTTTAGTGTATTGAAATACAGTTTGTGTTCATTAGGCAAAAGTTTTTTTGCAATTGATATTTCATCATCGCTAGATTCAACAGGAATTCTTAATTGCGCAATAATTGGGCCACAATCAATATTATTTGTAACATAATGAGTTGTGCAACCATGAAATTTATCTTTATTGAAAATAACTTGTTTATGAGTATTTAAACCCTTGTATTTTGGCAATAATGATGGGTGAATGTTTATAACATTGCCATTATATGATTTTATAATATGATCAGGCAACTTACTCATGTATCCACACAGCACTAATAAATCGTTATCTGCAGGATTTAAAATTTTTCCCAACTCAATATTATATTTAGTTTTATCTATATATGAGTTTATATCTAATATTTTTGGAATAAAGCCGCATTCTTTGATTAGCTCTATTCCAGGCGCATCTTTTTTATTACAGACAACATTTTTTACTTTGAAATTTAATTTATTAATAACAATATTATTTAATATTGATAATGCATTAGAGCCTCGACCAGAAAAAAGTATACTTAAAGAAATCATAATTAAATATTTATATAATTTACAATTGGTTTTCCTTTTTTATTTATCACTTTTCCAATAACATGAGATTGTAATTTATATTTTTTAAGATCATTAATAATAATATCAGCGTCAGTTTTTTTAGAAATTAAAACCATTCCTATTCCGCAATTCAATACCTTAAGAATTTCTTCGTTTTCTATGTTCCCTTTCTCTTGAATATATAAAAATATTTTAGGAATTTTTAAATCTTGAAAGTTAATTTCAACGCTTTTATTATTTGGTATTATTCTTGGAATATTTTCTGTTAATCCTCCGCCAGTAATATTAGCAATACCTTTAATTTTTTTAAAAGATTTTATTTTTAAAATATCTGTATATATTTTTGTTGGTTTAATCAGAAGTGAACTTAACTTACTCTTTCCAATAAGATCGCTTAGTTTAATTTTGTTTTTATCTAACATATGATTTATTAAAGAGTAGCCATTTGAGTGAAGTCCATTTGATCTAATTCCAATTACACAGTCTCCTTGTGCAATATTACTTTTAGGTAATATATCTTTTTTCTCTATTATGCCAATACAAAATCCTGCGATATCGAAATCATCTTTTTTATATACTTTTGGCATTTCAGCTGTTTCACCACCTATTAATGACATTTCGCTGATTTTACAACCTTCTGCAATACCTTTTATTATATCAAAGCTTTTCTTTATATTTAGTTTACTAGTGGCATAGTAATCTAGAAAAAATAGTGGTTTTGCCCCCTGTGCAATAATATCATTTACACACATTGCTACCAAATCTATCCCTATCCAATTTAATTTTCTTAGTTTGAGTGCTAGCTTTAGCTTTGTACCAACGCCGTCAGTTCCAGATACCAAAACAGGATTTTTATATTTGAGTTTTGATATATCATATAGTGCTCCAAACCCGCCAATACTTCCCATGACATTTTTATCACAAGTTTTTTTAGCAATGGGTTTAATTTTATCAATTAATTTGTCGGCATTTTCTATAGACACACCTGAGTTTTTGTAAGTAACTTTATGATTATTAACATTATTTTTTTTTGGCATTTCCTGTCCTAATATTTGTTAAATTATTGTATTTTTGTGTCAAAATACATACATGGATTATATACCAAATATTATAAGCGGATTAAGAATTTTAATAATACCAATATTTGCTTTTTTTTTGCTAAATGACTATAACGAAATAGCGTTATATTTATTTTTGATTATGAGTTTTACAGATGCATTAGATGGAGCTTTGGCAAGATATTTAAATTCTGAGTCAATACTAGGGGCCTACCTTGATGCTGTAGCTGATAAATTAATGGTAAATACTGCTTTTTTTATTTTATGTTATGCAAACATACTGCCTTACTATATTTTAGTTATAGCATTGGCAAGAGATTTAATAATACTTGCTGGTATAATAATAAGGCAAAAAAATAATAACTATCTCGAGCTAAAGCCAATTTTTTTAAGCAAAATTAATACTTTTATGCAAATTGTTCTAGTAACATTTTGTTTGCTATTTTTAAATAATATTGTGAACTTAACTTATATTCAGGATATTATTAATGCTGTTGCATTAACCACTATATTTAGTGCCTTGGAATACATTTACAAATACAAAAAATATATCGTTTTTAAAAACACGAAATTAGTAGATAATATATGAATCAATTAATACTGCCGTACCAAAAAAATGTCAAACAGACTTTTGAAAACTTTTACAGTAACGATGCTTCAAATTTAAATATTTTAGAAAGTATTGTAAACATATATAATAATAATAATAATCAAATATTTTTATGGGGTGAGAATTTTTCTGGAAAATCTCATATCTTGTATTCTGCATGTAATTATTTCTCTAAAGAAAAAAAATGTGTTTATTTGCCTATTAAGGATTATAAGTTATTTAGCCCAGATATAATTAATAGTTTTAGTGAATATGATTTGATATGCATTGACGATATTGATATTATTTTTGGAATAGAAGAATGGGAACACAGTTTTTTCATTTTGGTAAACAAAGTTTTAGAAAGCTCAAAGAAAATTATTTATACATCTTCCTCAAGTTTATTATCTAGAAATATTGACCTAAAAGATTTACACTCAAGATTGTCTTGGGGTTTGGTTTTCAAAATTAATAATGCAGATGATATAATTAAAGAAAAAATATTGCAGAAAATTATACTTGAAAAAGAATACAACATCTCTTTTAATGTGTGTAAATATCTTTTACAAAGGGAAGAAAGAAATTTATCTTCTTTAGTTAATATAATTCACAAGGCAGGATTATATTCTTTCTCGACTCAGAAAAAAGTTAGCACGAGAGACATAAATAATATTTTAGCTTGATATTCTTTTTTTTTCTCTAACATAAAGTATCGAACTTAAAAAAATTGATAAACTTACAAAAGAAATTATTATGCCAAAAGTAAATGTTTCCTTATTTGTTGTATTTCCAATTCCTATAACAAAGTACAGTAGCATTATGTATGACATCATGATGTAAGTGCTAAATTGATTTTTTTTAAGTTTTACCATTAGTATCAGAAGCGGTATGTTATATATTATTGTTGGAATAATTCTAGGGATTGTATCAGATGGGTTTATTAGAGAATTCCATGATGCAATTATTATAATTAATATTACTAATAACATATAAGTTATGTATTCTAGAATGTGAATTTTTTTCATATTTTGTTGGCTATTGTTGCAATTCTTTTTCCAAATGCTAGACACAGTTTTGCTTCATGTTCAGATAAATCACTCCCATCGTTACCGGAGAGGTGCGTTGGACCATATGGAGTTCCTCCAGTTTTTGTATCATTTAACTCCTTTTCACTATAGGGTATTCCAGCTATTAACATTCCATGATGTAGAAGAGGAATCATCATTGTCAAAAGAGTAGTTTCTTGACCACCATGCATACTTGATGTAGATGTAAAAACACCTGCTGGTTTTCCACATAGAGTGCCGTTAAACCATTCTGAAGTAGTTTTATCTAAAAAAAATTTCATTGGCGCAGCCATATTTCCGAAATGTGTTGGTGATCCCATTATTAATCCATCACAATTAACAAGATCATCATTTGATGCATACATAATGTTATTATCATTTGCAATTTCATTATTATTATATTCTTCAATATCAGGAAGTGTTCTTACTACGGGTTCAACACCGTCTATCATTTTTACCCCCATAGCAATTCTTTGCGCCATCTTTTCAGTAGAACCATTTTTGCTATAGTAAATAATTAGTACTTTTTTCATTTAAAACCCAATTGGTAAAAATATAGATGAAACTATTCCTTTTGCAGCTTTTTGAAGGACTCTACCTTGTTGAGAAGATATTATTTTAGCCATATTTTCTTGATTATTAATTAATTTGCCAAATAACCTTTCAAAGCTCAAATTCATTTTATTTTCTTGCATATTATTGGTTTTAATTAGCAATGAATTTCCATTTCTTGTATTACTTAGTCTCCAAACCAAAGTTTCAATATTAATGGCAGTATTCATAAGTTTTTGAGCATCCAATTTAGCATCTGTTAAATAAAATTTCTTTTTATAATTATACGAAGCATTTATCATTCCATATAAACCCTTACTTATATAGTATATTCTGTCACCTGTAAAATTTTTATCAAAACCTTTTAGTATGTAATCAATATTATTTTTTCCTGTTTTATCAATTTGATTTATATCTACTTCTTTAAAGATATCTATTATTACTTGTGAAACACTATCAAATTTTTCATTTTTATTTATGTATTTAGGATTTATCTTATAAAGTTTAATTATTAAATTTTCTATATTTTCCTTAGCATTAATTACATGAATCTCAGTTACAATATCAATATCAGTTTTTGCAATATTTGTGAATACATTATTTTGGCATGATATTAAAAGACTTGAAATTATTATTAAAAATATTTTTTTCATTTTATTATGCTGTTATTTTTCTATAAATATCAGAAACTTTTACAGGTAATTTGTCAACTTGATTTATTACAGCAAAATTTGTTCTACCATACATGTATGGTAAATAATCCATTGCTTCTTCATCTATTGTTATGCAATATGTATGAATCCCTTGAAATCTTGCCTCTATAAGTGCTTTTTTTGTATCCTCAATTCCATATGTTCCTCGATAACCATCAACATCATCTGGCTTACCATCTGATAGTGTTATTAGTAACTTTGTTTTTGCTTCCACATTATTTAATAACATTGTTAGATGTCTGATGCTTGCCCCCATTCTTGTGTAGTCCATAGCTTGTATATTACATATTCTATTTTTTACAGATCTATCGTATCTTTCATCAAAATCTTTTATCTTGTAAACCTCACAGTGATTTCTAGTTTTTCCTGAAAAACCATATATTGCATAAGTATCACCTAAAATTTCTAAAGATTCACACAACAGAACAAGAGATTCTTTTTCCATCTTATTGATCCACCCAGATGTAGAACCGCTCATATCAATCATAAACATTACAGCAACGTTTCTTTCAATTTTATTAAGTTTTGTAAACAGCTTCTCATCAACCTCTTTACCTTGTTTTAAATCAATATATGCATCTATAAAGGCGTCTAAATCTATATCATCACCATAATTTTGTTTTTTTAATCTCTTTTCATCTTGTCGAAGTGCTTCAAATGTTCTGTTGAGATTTTTCAATAAACCCCTATGCTTACTTAATGTTTCTTTAATAAAATTACTCTCTATACCTTCTATTGTTGAAACATTGAGCTTGCACCAATCTTTAATATATTTTTGTTTTGCATGATCCCATTCATTATAAGCAAATTCATAATTTGTATTCTCATAATTATTTTTAGTTTCATCATTTTCTGGATTTGAGTCATAACCGCCATCACCTGTAGGTTCTAAATATTCTTCTGGAATTTCACCAAAGTCTTGGATTATTGAGTCCATAATTTTTTTCATATTTTCTGGTGGTGTTATATTTGTATCTCCAAACTCTAAAGCAACATCATACTCATTATCATCATTTTCTTTTTTAACAGAAAAAGTTTTTTCCGAACTATTTTCATTTTCATTTGTTTCTTCTGGTTTATTCTCAACTTCTCTCCATTGCTCATGAAGTTCTTCTAAAGACTTTTCAAAATTAATTTTATCTTCGTTCTTTCTTTCTTCTGAGACCGAAACAACACTTTCTAGTTTAAGATTGCCCGCATAAGGAGAAATTGGCACTTTATCCATGTCGTCTAATATCAAATCTATAAGTCTTAATGAATCATTATTTGAAGCACCGTCGTCTGACAAAACACTAATAGCTTTTTTGAAGTTTTTAGAAATATTTATTAGATTTTTTTTCGGGTTTAATTTTTCATATATCCTTCCGACACCAGGCAATTCCTTTTTTATTTTTTCATCAAGCCTAATAGTTTCAAGTAAGTGATACGCCTGAATAGCTCTTTCTTTATTTTCATAATTATTGAAATCATCTTTATTGATTCTCCAAGTTCCATAATATGTTTGGGCCCAGAGATGAACAGCACTTGCTTTTATTAAATGAAAGTTTTCTTCTTGTGAATTTTGTGACGATATTCTCTCGGGAAGATATATTGTTTCTGTATCGGTATATATTTCTTCAGATGTTTCAACCTTTAAAGGCCTACCATTTAAACCCGTTAAAAGCGATTCTATTGTTTTTGAATAATCATTAAAGTCAATGCTTGTTGAAGACCCTGATAACTTATCTGCATAGAATATTATATTATCCATCAGCTTTATGGAATCTTTAAGACCGTTACTATTGTATGTATTAATAATCTCTTTAATCCACCCAAACCATTGCAAATCGTCTAAATGCTTCAATGATTCAATACCATGATGGCAGAATTCATAGGCAAGCTCTAAATCTGTATCGCAAATGTCACCAACAGTATCTATAAATCTTTCCTGATCCTGCATGCTAAATAAACATAAATTCTTCGCAGGTTCTATAACTCCTTTTTGATTTGATAGAATAGGCTCTAAATGAAGCTCAAGTTTCATTTGTATTTGCCTTTCTGCCATACCGCCGTATTTAGCTGATGCTTTAAGCTTTGGTCCTCTGTTAGTTCTGGCTTTAATACCTTTACCTTTTCTATGTTTTTCTATTGCTTTATCCCAAAAACTTTTCATATAAAATTTAATTGACCTATAATGTGAATCTAATAAATTATAATAACTTATTTCACAATTTTATAGTATGCAAATCGAGATAGAGAAAATATTAAGTAGTTTAAGTAAAGTTTTAATAAATAAGGGTCTAAAGATCTCACTTTGCGAATCTTGCACAGGTGGTTTATTGGCAAAGTTATGTACTGATTTACAAGGAAGCTCGTTATGGTTTTCTGGCAGCGTTGTCACATATAGCAATAATTTTAAAGAAATCATTGGGGTCAAAGAGTGTTCTATTAATAACTATGGCGCAGTAAGCAAATGTGTAGCAAAAGAAATGGCTTTATCAGCTCTAAATTTAACTAAGTCGGATATATGTTTAAGCATAACTGGTATAGCAGGACCTGATGGCGGAAGTGATGATAAACCAGTCGGTACAGTTTATTTTTCGTATGTGGACAAATATGATTTTATTTTCCAAGAAAAATGCTTTTTTACCGGCTCAAGAAATGAAATTAGATATCTAGCGGCAAAGAAAGGTATCCAAATAATCCTTGATTGTGTTAATCAAATTAAGACACAATAAGGTAAATATGTAATAATTTATTAAACACAATATAGGAATTATAATTATGTCAGATGAAAGGATAGAGTCTCTGAAAGCGGCGATAGGTCAAATAGAAAGGCAATTTGGTAAGGGAGCCGTCATGAGAATGGGAGATGATGGGCCAAGAGAAAAAATTGAAGCTATTTCAACTGGTTCTCTGACATTAGACCAGGCATTAGGAATAGGTGGTCTTCCAAAAGGCAGAGTTGTAGAAATTTATGGGCCAGAATCATCTGGAAAAACCACGCTAACACTTCAGGTGATAGCAGAATGTCAAAAACTTGGTGGTACAGCAGCTTTTATTGATGCCGAACATGCTTTGGATCCAGCATATGCAGAGAAAATAGGAGTAAATGTTGATAATTTATTATTATCTCAACCTGATACTGGTGAGCAAGCTTTAGAAATCACAGATATGCTCATAAGTTCAAGCGCTATAGATATTATAGTGATTGATTCTGTTGCAGCATTAACACCAAGAGCCGAAATAGAAGGGGAAATGGGCTCGAGTCATATGGGCTTACAAGCTAGATTGATGTCTCAAGCATTAAGAAAGCTTACAGGCACAATAAAAAAATCAAATACTTTAGTAATTTTTATAAATCAAATTAGACTAAAAATAGGAGTAATGTTTGGTAACCCCGAAACAACTACAGGTGGTAACGCTTTAAAATTTTATTCATCGGTAAGGTTAGATATTAGAAGAATTGGAGCTATAAAAAAAGGTGATGAGATATTAGGTAATGAAACTCGAGTTAAAGTTGTTAAGAACAAAGTAGCTCCCCCATTCAAAATTGCTGAGTTTGAAATTCGATATGGAGAAGGAATATGCAAGGTTGCTGAGATTATTGATCTTGGTGTAGAGCATAAAATTATAGAAAAAGCAGGTTCTTGGTATAGTTATGATGGAAATAAAATTGGACAAGGTAAAGATAATGCAATGACATATCTAAAAGATAATCCAGACTCGCTTAAAACTATTGAAGATCAACTCTATGCAATAATTCTTCCAGAAGATAAAAAAAATAATGAAAGTGAGATAGCTGAAGAAAAAGAAAGTAAAAAAAATAAAAAAAGTAAAAAAGAAGAGGGGAATGTCTGAATTTGAAAAATGTCTAGTATCAGCGCAAAGATCACTTGCAATGAGAGAGCATTCTTATTTTCAAATAAAGAATAAACTTTGCAAAAAAGGCTTTGACGACGAAATTGTGGAAAACGTTCTTATGGAGATTAAAAAAACTGGTTTCCAATCTGATAAACGATACACAGAAGAATATATTAGGCATAAACAAGGTCTTGGTTACGGCTCGAAGAAAATAATTTATGATTTAAAATCAAATGGCATAAGTTCTAATATGATTGAAGATAATCTCGAAAACTTTATTGATGACTATAATGTGCTTTTTGAATTAGTTAAATTCAAAAATCTCGATAAAAATTTAAATAATGAAAAAAACTTAGCAAAATTTGTTAATAAATTTAGGTTGAGAGGTTTCGAAAATAGTACAATTTTAGAAGTTATAAATAATATTAAAACTTATGAAAAATAAAAGCGCAGAAATAAGAAGTAAATTTATTAATTATTTCACTTCAAAGGGACATACATATATAAATTCAAGTCCTATCATACCTTCTAATGACGACAAGACTTTGTTGTTTACAAATGCAGGTATGGTGCAATTTAAAGATATTTTTTTAGGTGTAAATGAACCTAAATATTTATCAGCAGTCACAAGTCAAAAATGTATAAGAGCTGGTGGGAAACATAATGATCTTGATAATGTTGGATTTACAAATAGACATCATACATTTTTTGAAATGCTTGGAAACTTTAGTTTTGGTGATTATTTCAAACAGGATGCAATAAAATTTGCATGGGATTTTTTAACAAATGAGCTTAACATTCCTCAAGAGAAATTGTGGATCACTGTTCATGATTCAGATCTAGAAGCTAAAAATATATGGATAAAAGAAATTGGAATTAACGAAAAAATGTTATCTGTAATAAGCACAAATGATAACTTTTGGAGCATGGGAGACGTCGGACCTTGTGGCCCTTGCACAGAAATCTTTTATGATTTTGGTGAAAATTATGATGGTAATCCTCCTGGGCATGGAGACGAAGGTGAAAGATATGTGGAAATTTGGAATTTAGTTTTTATGCAATTTAATAGAATTTCAAAAGATAAAATCATTAATTTACCTAAACCGTCAGTAGATACCGGAATGGGATTAGAAAGAATTTGTGCGGTAATGCAAAATGAACATAGTAACTATAGTACTGATTTATTTACGCCAATTATAGATTTTATAAAAAAAAATACTGACAAGAAGTTTCATAGTGAAATTAGCTCAATGAAAGTTATAGCTGATCATATTAGATCAATCTCATTTTTAATAACTGAGGGGGTTAGACCGTCTAATGAAGGGCATGGCTATGTATTAAGACGAATAATAAGGAGAGCAGTTAGACATTCTCAAAAAATTAATTTAGAAACTGAGAAATTTTTAAACATTATTCAAATTTTTATTAATACTTTAGTAGAACAATATCCTGATGTTAATCAAAATGAACTTATTAAAAAAGTTTTGTTAGCAGAAATTATAAAATTCAAAGAAACACTCGACACTGGTTTGGAAATATTAGATAAAAATATTAAAAAAATCATTTCTTCAGGACATGAAAAGGAAATTTCTGGAGAATTATTATTTTTACTTTATGATACTTATGGTTTCCCAGTAGATTTAACATCAACAATTGCCAAAGAAAATAGTTTTTCAGTTGATTTAAATTCGTTTAACAGCTTAATGAAGCAGCAAAAAATAAAAAGTAAAAAATCAAAAAAATTTGATAGCGAAGCTGGTATAAATTTAGTAAATAAATACATTACAAAATTTACAGGATACTCAGAATATAAAAATAGTGCGAATATATTAGATATTTATGTTGAAGGCAAAAGGTCAGAAAAAATTAATGAAAATGAAGAAGGCTTTATTGTGATAAATACATGTCCTTTTTATGCTGAAGCTGGCGGACAAATTGGAGATTCTGGTATAATTTTTTCAGAAAAAGGAAAATTTGAAGTTACTGATACTCAAAAACATGGGGAAACATATTTGTTGTTTGGCGCTCAAACAGAAGGTGTATTAAAATTAAACGATCAGGTTTCTGCTCAAATTAATGTAATTAAAAGAGAAAATATTAAAATTAATCACTCCGCAACACATCTTCTGCACTCAGCATTAATAAAAAATATTGGAGAAAATGTTCAACAAAAGGGATCGCTAGTTTCTGATCAAAAATTAAGGTTTGATTTTAGTTGTGAAAAACCAATTAAAAGGAATATTCTTGATAAAATTGAAGATGAAGTTAACTATAATATTGAAAAAAAAATTCCATCTAAAACAAGAATTATGAATAAAGATGATGCTATAGCTGATGGGGCAATGGCATTATTTGGAGAAAAATATGATGATGAGGTTAGGGTGCTAAGTTTTGGTAAAATATCAACAGAGCTTTGTGGCGGAACACATGTAAATAATACTGGAGATATAGGTGTATTTAAAATATTATCTGAATCAAGTATATCATCAGGCATAAGAAGAATTGAGGCAATTACAGGTATGTCAGCAAACAATTATTTAAAAAAAAGAGATGCACTAGTATCTAAAATATGCCATGTATTAAATGTTCAGGACGAAGATTTAAAGGATAAAATTGATGGCATGTTAAGTGATAATAAGATGCTTAAAAAACAGAATACTAATCTTTTGAAAGAAATAAATTACTTGAAAATCTTACAGATTGTAAATAAAAAAAATATAATATCAAACTATAACGTCCATATTTTCTATCAAGATCATGTTGATGGAAAAGTCTTGAAAAATATATTAGAAGACATAAAGTCATCGCAAGAAAAACTAATAATGATTATTTTGCAAAAAAATAGTAGCAAGATAGAAATTTATACTTTGGTAACAAAAGATTGTTTTGATGTTGTTACAGCTAAAGATATAATTAATAAATTAAAAGAATGTATCGGCTCTATAGGCGGAGGAAGAGATGATATTGCACAAGCTGGATTTGAGTTTGATGGAAAAATTAATGACCTCATCTCGAACATACAAAATATCATATCTGAGTTTATAAAAAATAAGGAAAAATAAATAATGTCCATTATCGTTCAAAAATATGGTGGCACATCAATAGGAACTATTGAAAAAATATCTTTAGTTGCAGATAAGGTTATAGCCGAAAGAAATAAAGGTAATGAGGTTGTTGTAGTTGTGTCAGCAATGAGTGGCGAAACAAATAAGCTGCTTGATTTAGCAAAGTGCATTGATACAGATATATCTGGACGAGAGCTCGATGTTTTAGTTTCTACAGGAGAGCAGATTACAATATCATTACTTACTCTTTCATTAATAAAAAAAGGACATAAGGCAGTATCATTAACAGGTTCTCAAGCAGGAATTATAACTGATTCCTCTTATAATAAAGCTAGAATCAAGTCTATAAATAATTCTTATATAAAAAAATATCTAAACGATGGAAATATAGTTGTTGTTGCTGGTTTTCAAGGTGTAACAGTTTCTGGAGATATTACGACTTTAGGTAGAGGCGGTTCAGATACTTCAGCTGTTGCAATCTCAGTAGCTCTAGACGCAAAAGAATGTCAAATATATACAGATGTTGATGGCGTATATACTACCGACCCAAGAATTTCTCCTGACGCTAAAAAAATTGATAATATAACTACAGAAGAAATGCTTGAGCTTTCAAGTCAAGGCTCTAAAGTATTACAGCCGAGAGCAGTTGAATTTGCTGGAAAATATGATGTAGGAATAAGGGTATTATCTTCTTTTGAGGAAGGCTCTGGCACCTTAATTAAAAAAGAAAACGACGAAGAAATGGAAAAAGCAATTATTTCTGGAATTGCATTTAATAAAGATGAGGCTCAATTAACTATAAGAGGCGTGCCAGATCAGCCTGGTATTGCGTCTTTAATCCTTGGACCAATTGCTGAACATAATATTGATGTGGATATGATTGTGCAAAATGTTGGTGAAGATGGCTTGGCTAATTTTACTTTTACAGTTCCAAGAAATGACTTTAAGACGGCCATGAAATCATTGGAAGAAAGTTCAAAGAAATTAAAAGCAAAGAAAGTTATAGGTGATAATAAAATAGTTAAAATTTCTATGGTTGGTGTAGGAATGAGAACGCATGCAGGGATAGCTAGCAAAATGTTTGCGGTTCTTGCAGACAATAAAATAAACATAAGTATGATATCTACTTCTGAGATAAAAATATCAGTTGTCACGGGCGAAGAAAATCTTGAAATAGCTGTAAATGTTTTACATAAAGCCTTTGAGCTCGATAAAGCGCATTAGCCTTGTAGTATTTTCCATAATATGTAATATGGTAAATTGATATTAAAGGATAATAATAATAATAATTGCTTAAATAAGTAATCGAGGAGGGGCGATGTTAATTTTAACGCGCAGGGTAGGGGAATCTCTAAGGATTGGCGATGAAGTATCCGTTACAGTTCTAGGTATCAAAGGTTCTCAGGTAAGAATAGGGGTAAATGCTCCAAAAAGCGTATCTGTTCACAGGGAAGAAGTGTATGACAGAATAAATGATGAAAACTCTAAAAATTCTGAAAATAGTATAAAAACTCCTGAAAAGAACGTTACACTATAAAATGTGATTAGGAGAGGTGGCTGAGTGGTCGAAAGCGGCACCCTGCTAAGGTGTTATACGGGTAACTGTATCGAGGGTTCGAATCCCTCTCTCTCCGCCACATTATGAACTATAAAATTATATATTTTAATAATCTATATATTTTAATAATCTATATTAGTATAATTTTTAAAAACTTTAAGGGAAAGCGGTATTTTTCCTTATGGTCAAAATTTTAAATGCAAATCATATGAATACGAATTTAGAGATTTTGAAAATTTTTTTAAAGGATAGTTTTAGTGAAGACGCTTTTTGAAAAAATTATTAATAGAGAGATACCTGCTGATATAATATATGAAGATGAATTATGTATCGCAATTAATGATATTAACCCGCAAGCCCCAATACATATTTTATTGATACCAAAAAAACCTATTAAAAAATTAAGCGAATGTAAAAAAGAAGATAAAGATCTTCTAGCTCATCTCTTTATGACAGTTGTAAAAGTGACGGAAATGCTTGGAATACATGACAGCTTTAGAATCAATATAAACAACGGAGAAGAAGCAGGACAAGAAGTTTTTCACTTACACATACATATTTTAGGCGGCAGAAAATTTAATTGGCCACCAGGATAATAAAATGAAATTTTGGACACATAAAGATAAATGGCATTCCTCCGCTTACAATACACTCGTGTGTTTAATAGGTTGCGCTATTGGAGATTTTGGAACCATTTTATATTTTCAGCTTTATACAAATATTAAATCTATATTGGTAATTATGCCAATAGCTATTATCAATGGGATATTAACAAGTATAATTTTAGAAACTATTATACTTTTAAAAATTATGAATATGAAAGAAGCGCTTAAAACAGCTGCAGGAATGAGTTTAATTAGTATGATTTCAATGGAATTAGCTATGAATATTACAGATATTATACTCGAAGGATCACTTGTTATAACTTTGAAGTCAGTGATTCCTGTTTTAGTAGTAGGATTTATTGTCCCATGGCCATATAATTACTGGAGATTAGTAAAATTTAATAAAAGCTGTTGTGGTTAAAATGCGCCTGTAGCTCAGCTGGATAGAGTACTTGGCTACGAACTAAGGGGTCGGGAGTTCGAATCTCTCCAGGCGCGCCAATCAAATAATGAAAAAAATAAAAATAAAAATTATTGTAATATTGCTGATTTACTCTAATGTAGTTTTTTCTCAGTCAGACATAAGAGGAATTGGCTTAACAAAATGCACAACATTTTATAATTCATCTATTGAAGAAAAAATTATATTTATGAGCTGGGTATCAGGTTTTATTTCTTCTCATAATATTTTGCACAGAAATAATCGTCTAAGAAATATAAGCTATGACAGATCAATAATATGGCTAGAGTACTATTGTTACAAAAATCCAAAAAAAAATTTTAAAGAAGCTACACGTTCATTTATTGACGAATTCTCAAACTAAATAGCAAAAAATATTAGTCTTTTTTGTGCGTGTAATTTTTATTCCTTGAGAATTTATTGTTTCTAGGTCTGTAATTTTTATTAAATTTTTTTCCTTTGTAATTTGGATTATAATTTCTTGTTCTTTTCTTATTAGCATTTTTTTGATTTGTATTACCAAAGAAAATATTTTTTAAAGATTTCAAAAAATTAGATAATGTATTATTGCTTTTCACAGGTATTGGTTTGTTTGGCTTTATTCCTTTAACTGTAGGTTCCGAATTTTTTAAATCATTTTCATCCTTATTAAACTCATAAGTTGGCTCGTTATTTTTTTCAATAAGCTCATAACTTGACTTTTTTCTTGTATCATCGTTGTCTGCTCTATACCTAACTAATTTATATTTTGGGCTTTCCAAGTCAGCATTAGGAACAATTATTATATTAACTTTATTATTCTCATTAATATTATTTACTTCTGTCCTTTTTTCATTCATCAAGTATGCGGCAATCGGTATTGGAAGTTCTGCTATCACTTTGCTGGTATTTACTTTTAATGATTCTTCCTCAATCAATCTTAGTATTGCTAATGACATAGATTTTATATTCCTAATTCTGCCCACCCCATTGCATAAATGACATATTTCTTCTGAGGAATCTTTAAGCGAGGGTCGTAATCTTTGTCTAGATAATTCTAGAAGACCAAACCTTGAAATCTTGCCAAACTGAACTTTTGCTCTATCTACTTTTACTGCCTCTTTAATTTTTTCTTCAACTGCTCGCTGATTTTTTATTGCTAACATGTCTATAAAATCTATTACTAGAAGACCTCCAAGATCTCTTATTCTTAATTGTCTAGCAATTTCTTCTGCGGCTTCAAGATTTGTATTAAGCGCAGTTTCTTCAATATCACTTCCTTTTGTTGATCTTGCTGAGTTTATATCTATAGAGATTAATGCTTCGGTGTGATCTATCACAATCGAGCCACCAGATGGGAGAGAGACCTCTCTGCTAAAAGCAGTTTCAATTTGGTTTTCTATTTGATACTTATTAAATAATGGAGTGTTGTCTTCATACAGTTTTAACTTGTTTATTTGCTGCGGCATTGAAAACTCTAAAAATTCTTTTGCCATCTCATGAACTTCTTTATTATCAACTAAAATTTCATCAATAGAATCATCCATATGATCTCTAAGAGTTCTTATAATAATATTGCTTTCTCTATATATTAAAAAAGGTGCTTTTTTCTCTTTTGATGACTCAACAATATTTTTCCATAGTGTTACAAGATAGTCTTGGTCCCATTGTAATTCTTCTAAAGTTTTCCCAACTCCAGCTGTTCTAATAATATTCCCTCCATCTTGAATATCTTTTAAGTTGTCTAGATTTTCTTTAACTTCTTTTCTATCTGACCCTTCAATTCTTCTAGAAACCCCGCCTGCTTTTGGATTATTGGGCATTAATACTAAATATTTTCCGGCTAAACTTATAAAGGTAGTTAATGCAGCTCCTTTGTTGTCCCTTTCGATTCTTTCAATTTGCACTATTAATTCTTGTCCTTCGCTAAGCATATCCCTTATGCTACTTTTTTTATCGAAAGTTTCATTTTTAAGATATTCTTTGGAAATTTCTTTAAGTGGTAAAAAACCATGTCTTTCAGCGCCAAAGTTTACAAAAGCAGCTTCGAGACTGGGCTCAACTCTTGTTACTACTGCTTTATAGATGTTGCCTTTATTTTGGCTTCTAGATTTGCTCTCTATATCTAAATCGTATAATTTTTGACCATTTACTGATGCTACTCTCAATTCTTCTGATTGAGTGCCATTTATTAAAATTCTTTTCATTATTTTTCCTATTTACGAAGCAATAATGAAGAATAGTTAGTTCTCTTTGATTAATAAGCTTAAATTTTTGCTCTTTCTTCTGATAATTTATTATTAAATTTTCTATTAATTTTTTCACTTTTCTTCACATCATGCTTATGATTGATTGTTATATGCATTAAAGAGAATCCGATAAAATCGTAATCTCATAATTCATTTGAGGATATTCTTAATTTATAATTTCACCTCACCCTGTTAATATAACAGTCTTATGGTATTTCGGCAAATTACCGCATTTTATATAGGCTATAACCTTATGATTGTTAACAATAAAGCAAAAAAAATTACGATTGGTCAAGCTAATTCAGGGCAAAGATTAGATAATTTTCTGATGTCGCAGATCAAAAATATTCCAAAAAGCCATGTTTATAAACTCATAAGAACAGGGCAGGTTAGAATAAATAGTTCTAGATCTAAACCTAGTACAAAAATTAAAATAGATGATGTTGTTAGAATTCCGCCCTATAGAGCAACTGAGGAATTAAAGCCAACAATATCAAAAGAAATACTAAAAAAGACAGCTGATAATATTATTTATGAAAATGATGAAGTTATAGTTTTTAATAAACCATCTTCATTTGCGGTTCATTCTGGAACGAATATAGGTTATGGGTTGATAGATATATTACGCATAGTCAGAAGTGATTGCCAAAGAATTGATTTGCTTCATAGACTGGACAAAGATACAAGTGGATGTATTGTTATAACCAAAAAATTATCTTCGCTTAGATTACTTCAAAACCAATTGATTAATAACGATTTAGAAAAAAAGTATATATGTTTAGTTAATGGATTGTGGGATAAAAAAATAAAAAATAGCGAAGTAGAATTAACCAGGAATAATAAATCAAGTAAAGCTACATCAAAATTTAAAATTTTGAAGCATTACAAAAACTCAACGCTTTTGGAAGTAAACATAATAACAGGAAAACATCATCAAATTAGAAAGCAGTGTTCAATATTAGGCCACCCAGTAATTGGTGATGAAAGGTATGGTAATAATGATATTAATAAGGTTTATAAAAAAAATGGTTTAAACAGAATTTTTCTACACTCTTATTCGGTTAAGTTTTATCTTGAAAAAGAAAAGACCATTGTTTGTCCGATGCCAAAGGACCTTGAAAATTTTTTAAAATTTCATAAGTAGTATTATCAAAATTAAATTTCATAACTTTTTAAAATTACCTTAAGTTTTTTTAATGGAAGTCCGATTAATCCAGATATATCATTTTCTTTATCAAAAAATTTTTCAACGAGTAGGTCTTTTGCTACTTCGTATCTAAAAGCTGCTGATGAATTCAAAGGTTTGTGTTTTTTGATATAATTATAGATGGTCTCATTATTTAACTCTTTTATTTTTATTTCATATTTTGCAATATCAGTTTGATGTTCTAATGTATCAGAATCCATAACGCATACTCCAGTGTAAAAAAATATGGTTTTACCAGAAATATATTTAAGATATTCGGTTGCTACGTCTTCAAAAATTGGTTTGCCAAGAATTCTGTTGTCGCATGAAGCACAAGCATCTGACCCAATTACTATAGCATTGGTCTCAGTCTTGCAAATTTCCATAGCTTTTTTGATAGATAGCCTAATTGCCATATCTTTGGGTTTTTCATTTTCAAGCCTTGATTCGTCAATATCTGGCGATATACAAGTAAAGTCTATGTTTAATGTGCTAAAAAGAGACCTTCTGAATTTTGAACTACTGCCAAGAATTATTTTTTTCTTTTTCATGCATTTTTCCTGTATAATCTTCGAAATTTATAAAAAAACAAAGGTAAATTTAATCAAAGGACCTTATTATGGCTGTTCAAAAAAGCAAGAAAACTAGTTCAAAAAGGGGAATGAGAAGATCTCACGACCATCTTGACCTACCTAAACTCTCTCAAGATCCAACTTCTGGAGAAACTCATATGAGACATCATGTTTCAAAAAACGGTTTCTACAAAGGTAACCAGGTGATTATACCTAAATCTGATGATAGTTCTAACGACGAAGATAGTTAATTCTTAAGTTATTATTTTAAAATATGATCAAAGAAACTAGAATCGCTGTTGATGCAATGGGAGGCGATGGGGGCCCTGAGATTATTATGCCTTCTATAAAAGATTTTATTTTGGAAAACGATGACGTAAATTTAGAAATTTACGGAAATGAAAAAATATTATCAAAGTATCTTAAAATCTTTGATCAAGATAATATCAAGAGAATTAAAATAATTCACTCAGATGAACAAGTGAATAGTGATGATTCTCCATCACATGCTCTTCGCCACAAAAAAAAATCATCTATGAGCATGGCGATACAATCTGTAAAAGATAAGAAAACTCAAGCTTGTGTGAGTGCTGGTAATACTGGTGCGTTAATGGCTATATCAAGATTTATTTTAGGAACTCTTGATGGAATCGATAGGCCTGCTATTGAGAGTATGCTTCCATCATTAAGTGGCCATACTCACGTTTTAGATCTTGGTGCAAATATCGATTGCAAGGCCGAACATTTGTATCAGTTTGCCGTAATGGGATCTGTTCTTTCAATGGTGTTGGATGAAAAAGAAAATCCAACAGTTGGACTGCTAAATGTTGGAGCAGAGATAATAAAAGGAAATTCACAAGTAAAAGAAGCTAATGATTTACTAAAAAATAGTAAATTGAATTACGTAGGCTTTGTGGAAGGAGATGATATATTTTGTGGGAATATTGATGTGATCGTTTGCGATGGTTTTGTAGGAAATATTGCTTTAAAGACTAGCGAAGGAATTGCAAAATTTATATCTTCCACCTTAAAAGAAGAGTTTAAAAAGAATGTGTTTACAAAAATTGCAGGTATTTCATCTATAAAAGTTTTAAACTCATTTAAAAAAATTGTTGATCCTAGACGATATAATGGAGCAAGTCTTTTAGGGTTAAAGGGTATAATAATAAAAAGCCATGGTGGGGCAGATTCTTTTGCTTTCAATAATTCTTTGAATATTGCTTTAAAAGAAGTTAAAAAAGATGTGCCAAAATACATTGACAAAAAATTAAAAGATACATTAGGTTGAAAAGTATGAATTCTAAAATCATTGGGACTGGCGGTTATTTGCCAACAAAAGTTCTTACAAATAAAGATCTTGAGACAGTGGTCGATACAACCGATGATTGGATAATTGAAAGAACAGGCATAAAGCAGAGACATATTGCTGAGCCAGGTGAAACAACATCTTCAATGGCCACAAAAGCATCTAAAGATGCCATAAAAAGCGCAAATATTAGCAATGAAGATATAGATCTAATTGTTGTTGCTACTACAACTCCGGATATGGTTTTCCCGAGCACAGCTTGTATATTACAAAATAACCTAAAAATAAAAGCTCCAGCATTTGATGTTCAAGCTGCTTGCACAGGATTTATTTATGCAATGAGTATAGCTGACAATTATATTAAAACCGGAACATGCAAAAATGTTTTAATAGTCGGAGCTGAAAAATACTCAAACTTATTAGATTGGAGTGATAGATCAACATGCGTTTTATTTGGAGATGGCGCAGGAGCTGTAGTTTTATCTGCTTCGTCACAAGAGGGAATAATCTCGTCACATATTCATGCTGACGGACAATATAATGATTTATTAGATGTTAAGAACGAACAAATCAGAATGAAAGGTAACGAAGTCTTTAAGGTAGCAGTAAATACATTAAGTAAACTTGTTGATGAAACTCTGGAAAAAAATAATATGGATAAATCAGATATAGATTGGCTAGTTCCTCATCAAGCTAATTTAAGAATAATAAAGGCAGCAGCAAAAAAATTATCCTTACCTTTAGAGCAGGTTGTTGTGACGGTAGATAACCATGCTAATACATCAGCGGCATCTATCCCTTTAGCTCTTAATGAGGCAGTTAAAGATGGAAGAATTAAGAATGATCAAGTAATATTATTAGAGGCATTTGGAAGTGGTTTTACATGGGGATCAGTATTACTTAGGTATTAAAATTGATAGACATAAAAGATATTAAGCATAGTCTAAAAAATATGACATCTAATCCTGGTGTTTACAGAATGCATGATTCTGATAACAAAGTTATATACGTTGGAAAAGCTAAAAATCTAAAAAAAAGAGTTTCATCTTATTTTCGAGCTAGCAATCACTCTACAAGAATTAAAAGAATGATAAGCTTAATCAATAAAGTAGATATTACAATAACAAAATCTGAAGCAGACGCCTTACTATTAGAAAATATTCAGATAAAAAAATTCAGACCAAAATTTAATATTTTGTTAAGAGATGATAAATCATATCCATATATATACGTTGATACTGATCATAAATTTCCAAGGCTAAGCTTTTATAGAGGTAAAAGAAAAAAAATTGGAAAATTTTTTGGACCTTATTCAAATGTTTACTCAGTAAGAGATGCGCTCAATACTTTGCAAAAACTTTTTAAAGTTAGGCAATGCAGTGATTCTTTTTTTAACAATAGATCTAGACCTTGTTTACAATACCAAATAGAGAGATGTTCCGCGCCATGCGTAGGGATGATTAATGAAGTTGATTACTTGTCCGATATTAATATGTCCATGAAGTTTTTAGATGGAAAAAATAATGAGGTTATAGACACTTTGATATTAAAAATGGAAGAATCTTCAGGTAAACAAAAATATGAAGCTGCTGCAAATTTTAGAGATCAAATTGAGTCGTTGAGGCATACATGCGAGCAGAGTATAGTAAGTTCTAAGAAAGGTGATCTGGATATCATATCAATTTTTATAATTTCTGAAACTGCATGTGTGCAGGTTTTTAATATCCGTAATGGTGTGAATTTTGGCAGCGAAACTTTTTTTCCTGAAATAGATGAAACAATTAATGAAAGTGCACTTCTAAGTATATTTATAGGTCAGTATTATATGACAAAGCACATCCCTAAAGAAATAATCATCAATAAGACCACTAAAGATAAAAAATTGTTGGAGTTTATTCTTTCTAAGAAAAAAAACTCGAAAGTTTTAATTACAAATAGTGTTCGAGGTATAAGGCAGAAATGGATTGAATTAGCAGAAAAAAATACTCTTGCTTCAATAAATACAAAAATACTTAGTAAAAAAAATATGTTTAATAGGTTTCAGGCTTTACAAGATTTGCTAAACTTTGATGAAGTCCCTAAAAAACTTGAATGCTTTGATGTTAGTCATACTTTTGGGGAAGAAACGGTTGCATCATGCGTTTCATTCTCAATAGAAGGCCCACAAAAAAAAGATTATAGAAGATTTAACATTAAGGAAACAAGTGACGGTGATGATTATGCTGCTATGAGAGAAGCATTGTTAAGACATTTTTCGCGCTTACAAAAAAGCAACTTATCATTACCGGACATATGTTTTATTGATGGTGGGTTAGGCCAAGTAAATATTGCATTAAAAGTAATGGAAGACTTGCAGATAACTACAGTGCAAATAATCGGTGTTTCGAAAGGAAGAGCTAGGAAGGCTGGAGAGGAAACTATAATCATTGATTCTGGAACAAAAAAAATAAAACTTGAAAAAAACTCATTAGCTTTACATTTGATTCAACAAATTAGAGATGAAGCACATAGATTTGCAATTACTGGCCATAGAAAAAGAAGAGATAAAAGCAAATTTAAATCCCCTTTAGAAGAAATTCCTGGGTTAGGACCAAAAAGAAAACAAATTTTGTTAAAACACTTTGGAGGACTTCAAGGTTTAGTAAAAGCTGGAGAAGATGAAATAAAAAAAATACCAGGTATAAATAAAACTCTAGCTGAAGCAATCTACTTTAGATTTCATAGCAATTAAAAATTATGACATACGCAAATTTAATTACTTTATTTAGAATTTTTTTAACACCAATTATGATTTTAGTGTTTTTTTTATATAAAGAAGACCCGAGATACTTTTTAGTTTTGATTTTTTTTATTGCCTCTATTACTGACTACTTAGATGGTTACATTGCAAGAAAATATGATCAGATTTCTGATTTAGGTAAATTTTTAGATCCAGTTGCTGATAAATTACTTGTTATCACATCTTTGCTTTTGGTTTTATATGACCAAAACAATATTATAATTTTTACACCTATATGTATTATTATTCTTAGAGAGGTGTTAATATCTGCGTTACGTGAATGGGTGGCAAGAAGAGATTTTCAAAATACATTAGAAGTAAATATTTTTGGCAAACTTAAAACTTTTTTTCAAATGTTATCAATAGGTTTTTTGCTTTTTAATGGAAGTATCTTTACAATTAGCACATATATGATTGGTTTGTTTGGAATATATGTAGCAGCCTTTCTATCGTTAATTTCTATGATAATATATCTAGGAAAGGTTATAAGGTCATAGAATATATGTGCGGGAATAGCTCATCTGGTAGAGCGCGACCTTGCCAAGGTCGAGGTAGCGAGTTCGAGCCTCGTTTCCCGCTCCATTTTGATAGTGGCTGAGTGGCAGAGTGGTTATGCTGCGGTCTGCAAAACCGTTTACGCCGGTTCAATTCCGACCTCAGCCTCCATTAAAATTAAGTAAAAGGAACTTTGATTATGAGAAACTTATATAATTATCCAATTGGAGACAAATCTCCTGAAGAATTTAACGTTATTATTGAGGTTCCCACAGGCAGCAACAATAAATATGAATATAATGCCAAAGAAGATATTTTTGAACTTGATAGAGTTTTATTTAGTTCCGTTCATTACCCAGGATGCTATGGTTTTATCCCTCAAACACTAGGCGGGGATGGAGATCCATTGGATGTAGTAGTTTTAACAGGTGAACCAATGATAACTGGATCAGTTTTGAGTGTTAGACCTGTAGGGTATTTAAAAATGACTGATGACAAAGGTCAAGACGAAAAGATACTTGCGGTTCCTGTTAATGATCCAAGATTCAATGAAAGACGTAACTTAAGCGATATACGCAAACATGTATTATTAGAAATAGAACATTTTTTTAGAATCTACAAGGATTTAGAAAAAAAATTTGTTGATATAGATAAGTGGTATGATGCTTCAGAAACTAAAAAATTAGTTATAGAAGCTCACAATAATTTTAAGAAGTAAAGTTAGATACCTTACTTAATCATAAAGTTCAGTATTTTAAACAATCTGACGATTAGAACAACATGCCGTTTATACCAAGAACCGAAAATCCAAAAAGAAGTAAAGTAAATTTTAAAAATATTGAAAAAATGTTTCCATACATTTGGAATTTTAAATCTAGAGTGATCTTTGCTTTAATTTTTTTAATTATTGCCAAATTAGCTACTGTAGGGGTACCAATTTTATTAAAAGATATTGTTGATTCATTAAACAGCAATAATACACTAATGATATTGCCTTTAGGTTTACTAATAGCATATGGTTTGCTTAGACTTACTACAGCTTTTTTTAATGAGCTTAGGGATGTATTATTTGCCAAGATTAGATACCATGCAGTTTACGAAATATCTGTAAAAGTTTTAACACATCTTCATAAAATGTCTTTGCGCTTTCATTTAGAAAGACAAACGGGATCGATTATCAGGGATCTGGAAAGAGGGACCCAAAGCTTATCGTCATTAATAAATTATATGATATTTATAATATTGCCGACAATTATAGAAGTTTTGCTAGTTGGTTTTATTTTAATTTTAACCTACGATATTAATTTTGCTTTAATTACATTTTCTACAATCATAGTATATATATTATTTACGCTGAAGGTTACAAATTGGAGAATGAGTTTTAGACATGATATGAACAAATTTGATTCTGAAGCAAATTCAATTGCTGTTGATAGTTTACTTAATTATGAAACTGTAAAATATTTCAACAATGAAAAATTTGAAATTAAAAGATTCAGTAATATTCTCTTTAAATGGGAAAATTCTGCCATGCAAAGTATGACAACAATGTCTTTGCTAAACTTTGGGCAAGCTTTCATTATCACCATTGGTGTTACACTGATAATGATTGAGGCTTCTATGGGAGTAATTACTGGAGCAATTACACTCGGTGATTTAGTTCTTATAAATGCTCTAATGCTTCAACTTTTTGTTCCTTTAAATACACTAGGAATAGTTTATAGGCAAATTATTTATGCTTTAGCAGATATGGATATGTTGGTAAAATTGCTTGAAAAAGATATTGAGATTACTGATAAAAAAAATTCTAAAGATCTCAAAGTAACTTTTGGAAATATAAAATTTGATAATGTTTCTTTTTCTTATAATGAAAATAGAAAAATTTTAAAAAATGTTTCTCTTAACGTACCGTCAGGTAAAAAAATTGCTATAGTTGGACCTTCTGGTGCAGGCAAGTCAACTCTAGGTAGATTATTGTTTAGATTTTATGATTCCAGTCAGGGCAGAATATTAATCGATGATCAAAATATTAATAACTGCACACAAAGTAGTTTGCGAAAGAACATAGCTGTTGTTCCGCAGGATACAGTCCTATTCAATGAGAGTATTTATTTTAACATTAAATACGCTAAAAATAGCGCTAGCAAAGATGATGTTGTAAAGGCTGCAAAAATGGCAAATATTCATGATTTTATCAATAGTTTACCAGATAAATATAATACTATTGTTGGAGAGAGGGGGCTTAAATTATCTGGGGGAGAAAAACAAAGGGTAGCAATTGCCAGAGCGGTATTAAAAAGCCCTAAAATTATTATATTTGATGAAGCTACTTCAAGTTTAGATTCGAATTCTGAAAATAAAATTTTACAATCTATGAAAGAAGTTTCTAAAAACATAACTTCTTTAATTATTGCGCATAGGCTTTCTACTATTAAAGATGCAGATAATATTTATGTTTTAAATGAAGGCCAAATAATTGAAAGTGGTAATCATGATTATTTATTAAGCCTTAAAGGCACGTATTCACAAATGTGGAATCTTCAAAAATCTATTAAAAAATAAATTTATTTTTATTAATATACCGAGAAATTATTAGTTTAAGATCTCGGCATATGTGACTCTTAAATTGTTGCTTTGTAAATATTTTCAGGTTCTTGCTCACCTTGCCAAAGTAATTCGTATCCTAATTCTTTTGCATCATCACAAAATTCAACAAGATTGCTAAATAATTTTTTAAAAGTCTCGTGTGAATGACTCTTTTCATGCTCTTCGAATGAGTCCCAATACGTTACAATTGCTATATGATTTCCTTCTTTCCCATAATCCCCGACACTTCCTTCTTTACTTATAAAGCCTGAATATTTAAATACTTGCCCAGCTCTAAATCCAGGATAATTATTTTTTACCACAAAGCACATTTCACCTATAAGACCTTCCACGTCTTCTATGGTCACATTTTTTTTCAGCTTTACAATGTTAAATAACATCACAGATTCGTAAGGTATACTTATTTTATCAAACATATATTGTCACTCCATTTACGTTATATTAACCACTCTTACTATTCATCATAATGATGTTCTTGATTTATTATATATCCATTAATTGGTATATAATTATATTCTTACATAAAAATGATAATCATTCTCAAAAATTAAAATAGCATTATTTATATATGTGTTAATTCAGTGATCATTATTTATATACTACTTTGTGAAAATGTTTATAATGACGGCTTGTCTGCCCAGGTGGCGAAATTGGTAGACGCAAGGGACTTAAAATCCCTCGGTAGAAATACCGTGCCGGTTCGACTCCGGCCCTGGGCACCAATATTTTTATTTTTTAAATTAATATCATTTGATATCAATAGTTTATAGATTTTAATTAATAATTATTTTAGTGATTTAATGCACATCTATAGTATATGTTTATATATCTGTAAAAATTTGTTAAATTGAATGGAAATTAGGGTTATTATTTGTATATGAGAAATGTATAAAATAATGCATAGGTTAATAATTTTATTATAAGGAAGTAAAATGTCTGAGAAAATAAATGTTATGTTAACAACTGAAAATATGGAGCAACTTCAAATGGCAGCTATGGTAGCTTCTGTAGGAGCCGTAAGCGGAAATGATGTAAGTGTATTTCTATCTATGAATGCACTAAAATACTTTGTTAAAGGAAATGATCATAAAGCTCCAGTTGAAGGTGAGATGGGCAAAACAATGTTGGAAAAAAAAGTGCCTCCATTTCTAGAATTATTTGAGCAAGCAGCAGAACTTGGTGATGCTAAAATATACCCTTGTTCAATGGCAATGGATATGTTGGAAATTAAGTCTGAAAATTTATTTGATTATGTAGGTGAGCCTATGGGTCTTACAAAATTTCTCAGTGATGTTAATCAAGGACAAGTTTGGTCTTTTTAAAAATTTAAGGAATTATTTATGTCAGATAGAATATTAGTTGATGCAAAAAATACATTTTGCCCTGGACCGTTGATGGAATTAATCTCAAACATGAAAATGGCAGAAGTTGGCGATGAATTGGAATTATTATCTACAGACGAAGGGTCTGCAGCCGATATACCAGAATGGGTGAATAAAGTTGGTCACGAGATTGTAGATAGCTTTACAGAAGAAGAAGTTTTACATATTGTAGTAAAAAAAATTAAATAAATTTTAGAAACAGGAGTACGGAAATGCATATATTAGTAGTTGGTGGAGGAATGGGCGGAACAATTCTTGCGAATAACCTTGCTAGAAGATTGTCCGGTGAGTTAGAGCAAGGCTCTTCAAAGATCACAATGTTATCAGCTTCTGATAAGCATATGTACCAACCAGGTTTACTTTATGTAGCTGTAGGAAAAATGTCTACAAGTGAACTATATCGCGATCAAAAAAGTCTACTTGAGCCATCAATAGATTTTCACGTTGATCCCGTAGAAAAATTTGACCTAGACAATAACTCAGTAACAACAAAAAGTGGCAAGAAAATATCTTACGACATCATATGTATTGCCACAGGATCAAGAGGAAATGCAGCTGGTATTCCTGGATTAGCTGAAAACGCTTGTCAGTTTTATACAGAGGCTGATGCATTAGCAATGTATAAAAAATTACAAAAATTTGAGGGAGGGAAAGTAGTTGTAGCTACTGGAGTGCCTCACAAATGCCCAATGTCACCACTCGAAATTACTTTCTTCCTAATTGATTATTTCAAAAAAAGAGGTATTTGGGACAAAGTAGATTTGCATTACACATACCCAATTGGAAGAGTTCATAGTTTAGAACCAGTTGCAAAATGGGCTGCCCCTGAATTTGATAAAGAGGGAGTTACATATGAAACTCTTTTCAATATGAAAGAAGTTGTCCCAGGAAAAGTAATTAGTGAAGAAGACAGCTCTGCTGAATTTGATTTGTTGGTAACTGTTCCGCCACACAAAGGTATGCAAGTAATCGAAGATAATGAGCTTGGCAAGGGTGGATTCATTCCAACAGATAAGAAGAAATTAAATATGGAAGGCAGGGATAACGTCTTTGTTCTTGGTGACACTACAAACTTACCTATAAGTAAAGCTGGCTCTACAGCACATTTTGAAGCAGAAGCACTTGGTGAAAATATAGCGGCTATGGTTCAACAAGGTGAGCCTGTAAGAGATTATGATGGCAAAGTATTTTGCTTTATTGAAGCAGGAGATGGAAAAGCAACATACGCTATGTTTGATTATAACAACCCACCAAATCCGCAAGCTCCAACATCTGGTTTGCATTGGTTTAAAACAGCTTACAATAGAATGTATTGGGCTAGTGCTAGAGGAATAATATAAAACAATAAAAAGGTAAAAAATTATGAGTAGCGAAATAACTATACAACAACAAGTTGACAGGTTTATGCAAGGTGCAGGGGATGCGCTAACAGACGATACAGTAGCTAGATTAGGTTTCATGATGAATGAGCTTTTAATAATAGCTGATAGAGTTACAAGAAATAAAAATATTATGAAGCTTTTAGAAATGTCGGAAAGTAAAGATTTTGCAAAAATGTTAGATGCATTATCTGTGGCATACGATTCATATAAAGAATCACCAACCACATCTGGCGGAATAGGCGGAATGATAAAAGTTATGGGTGATCCAAACGTTCAAGGGGCATTAAAACTTTTAGGTAATTTCAGTAAAGAACTTAATAAATAATTTACTGTTCATTAATATTTTAAAGAGACACAATGTTTGAAAAATATATCAATACGATAGATATTCAAACTATTGCAGTCTCTTTAATTGTTTTAGTGGTTTCCTTTTTAAGAATAATTCCTCATATTCAAAATTTCAGCCCAATAATTGCATTGGCAATATTTGGAGCCTTACACTATAAGAGTAAAAGTCTTTCATACATTATCCCAATACTTTCTTTATGGGTAAGTGATTTATTGTTAAATAATTTTATTTATAGTACATACTCAAATAATTTTAATTTCTTCTATGAAGGCTTTTATTGGCAATATATTTCTTATTTAGTAATTATTTTTTTAAGTTTAAACTTTAATAAACGAAAGATAAATATTCTAAATGTTTTCTTTTTAGCTCTGTGTTCAAGTTTACTATTTTTTATAATAACAAATTTTGGTTTTTGGCTAACATCAGGTATCTATAGCAATAATTTATACGGTCTTATTGAATGTTACATAGCTGGGATTCCATTTTATAAAGGAACACTCTTAGGTGTATTATTTTATACTCCGGTATTAATAGGTTTGTATTATATGCTACAGAAAAAAATTGCACTCTTAAGAGCAAGACACTTAATTTATTGAAAAATATTCTATTGAATTTCAACGAATAATAATGTAATTTATCCTGAGATTAATTATTAAATTTTCAATTTTTGAAAATAAGAATTCAAAAAGGAGATCTAGCATGAGCAATGAATTTGATGACAGTATTATAGATGAAGCTGTAATTGGGCAAGCGGCACCAGATTTTAAGGCAACAGCAGTAGTAAACGGACAGTTTAAAGATGTTAGCCTATCTGATTACAAAGGAAAATATGTAGTATTATTTTTCTACCCACTAGATTTTACTTTTGTTTGTCCAACTGAAATTACTGGATTCAATGATAGATACTCTGATTTTAAAGCACTTGATACAGAAATTCTTGGTGTGTCAGTAGACAGTCAATTCTCACATCTAAAATGGCTTCAAACTCCAAGAAACGAAGGTGGCTTAGGCAACCTAGATTATCCTTTAGTTTCAGACTTAACAAAAGAAATAAGCTATAAATATGGAGTTTTGATGGATGATTCAATATCTACTAGAGGTTTATTTATAATAGATGCAGATGGAGTTATCCAGCATGTAACTATTAATAATCTACCAGTTGGAAGAAATGTTGATGAAACCTTAAGGCTTATTTCTGCATTTAAGCATGTGCAAGCAAATCCAAATGAGGTTTGCCCTATGAACTGGACGCCTGGTGATAAAACTATGAATCCAGATCCTGAAAAATCGCAAGATTATTTCAAAGATTTAAAATAATATACATGTAATTCATGTTGTAAACTATTGATATTTAATAGTTTACAACTTTATATTTCATTAATTAATTAAATTATAAAATAAGCATAATAAGATAAACGAATATATATATAATTTTTTTTTATAAGACAAATAAGTTATATCTATTATAATGAGTAATGATTTCAAAATTATCATTATTAGTTACTATTAAAATTACTACAGGGACGAAGTAAAAATGGCAACGAAACAGGATAAAATATCCTTTAAAAAAGATGCGTTTGGTAAAAATGCAAGCAAACTTCCTGAGTTTGAAAATCATAAGCAGCAAACTCAAAAAAATACTACTTGTTACATGTGTGCCTGCAGATGCGGGATAAAAGTTACTCTTGAGAATAATAAAATTAGATACATTCAGGGAGAGCCAACGCATCCAGTTAACAAAGGTGTGCTATGCGCAAAAGGTAACGCCGGTATTATGAAACAAATTTCTCCAGCAAGATTAAGACAGCCAATGATGAGAAAACCAGGTGCTGAAAGAGGTACGAGCGAATTTGTTCCTATTAGTTGGGATGAAGCTTTAGATATGTTAACCGAAAGGTTGCAAAAAATTAGAGAAACAGACCCAAAAAAATTAGCGTTTTTCACTGGAAGAGATCAAATGCAGGCTTTAACTGGATTATGGGCGCAACAATTTGGAACTATAAACTGGGCTGCTCATGGTGGTTTTTGCTCAGTAAATATGGCGGCAGCAGGTTTATATACAACTGGATTCTCATTCTGGGAATTTGGAGACCCAGATTGGGATAAAACAAAATATTTTATGCTCTGGGGTGTTGCAGAAGACCACGCATCCAATCCAATGAAGATGGGGATTAATAAGCTAAAAGAGCGTGGGGGTAAATTTGTTGCAATAAATCCTGTAAGAACAGGTTATCAAGCTGTTGCAGATGAATGGGTTCCTATAAAACCTGGAACAGATGCTATGTTAGCATTGTCTCTTGTTCATGTTTTATTAAAAAATGAATTATTTGATTGGGAATTTTTAGTGAGATATACAAATGCTCATTATCTTGTTGTCGACACACCAAGAAAAAAAGGTGATGGATTATTTTTAAGAAATAATGAAGGCGTGCCTCAATCGTGGGATTTAGAGAAAGAGTGTTTAGTTAATGCTACAGATCCAAAAATTAAACCAGCACTATTAGGCAAATATAAAGCCGCAGACGGCACCCCGCTAAAAACCGTATTTACTATAATGACAGAAAGATATTTGAGTGATGAGTACACTCCAGAAAATGCTAGTAAAATTTGTGGAGTATCTGCAGAGCAAATTGAAAAAATTGCACTAGAATTAGCACATGTAGCTTTTAAAGAATCAATAGAAGTTGAAACTGAGTGGACAGATTGGACGGGCAGGAAGCATGATAAATTTATAGGAAGACCAGTTTCAATGCATGCTATGAGAGGAATATCAGCTCACTCAAATGGCTTTCAGGCCTGCAGAGCAATTCATTTTCTTCAAGTTTTATTGGGGTCTGTTGACTGTCCCGGAGGACATTTAGCAAAACCACCATACCCAAAACACGTTGCGCCACCTATAAAGCCTGGCAAAAAAGTAGTGCCTGGACAACCGCTCGAAAGTTTTCCTTTAGGATTTCCTACAGAGCCTGAAGACCTTGCAATAGATGATGAAGGTAACCCATTGCGAATTGATAAAGCTTATTCATGGGAGGCACCAATAGCAAACCATGGATTAATGCACATGGCAATTACTAATGCCGTTGCAGGAGACCCGTATGAAATTGACACAATGATTTTTTTCATGGCTAATATGGCCTGGAACTCAACTATGAATACTACAAAAATGAGAGAAAATCTTTGTGCAAAAAATGAAGATGGTGAATACAAGATTCCATTTTTAGTAGTTTGTGATGCATTTGACTCTGAAACAGTTGGTTATGCAGATTTAGTTATACCAGACACAACATATCTAGAGAGATACGATACAATTTCGATCTTAGACAGACCAATATCAGAGCCTCATGCGGTTTGCGACTCTATAAGAGCTCCAATTTTGGAGCCAGACAGAGATGTAAGGCCGTGGCAAACTGTTTTAGTAGAGCTTGCAAGTAGATTAAAATTCCCAGCATTTACATCTGACAACGGAGAAAGAAAATTTAAGGACTATAAAGATTTTATAATTAACTACGAAAAATCTCCTGGGGTAGGTTTTTTAGCAGGATGGCGTGGAGAAAATGGAGAAAATAGTTTAAAAGGAAAACCTAATCCAAAGCAGTGGGAAAAATATATAGAAAATAAATGTTTTTTTGAATACAAACTAGCTGATAACCATAAGTATTTTAGAGGAGCTAATAAAGATTATTTAGAATTTGCAAAAAAATCAGGCTTTAATGCTTCTAGCGAACCTATAATTATTGAATTGTATTCAGAAAAATTACAAAAATTTAAATTAGCTGGAATGGGGCTTTACGATGGACCGCAGCCAAAAAAAGAAAGAGATCAATTTAGATTGTCTAGATTTTTTGATCCAATTCCAGAATATTATATTCCTTTAGAGCATAGATGTACTTTTTCTAAAGCATTTCCATTCTATGCAATAACTCAAAGACCAATGTTTATGTACCATTCTTGGGACTCTCAAAATGCATGGTTAAGACAATTGCAGGCCCATAATTATATGCATATGAATAAAGATAAAGGTGAGGAATTAGGAATTAAAGATTTGTCATGGGTATGGGTTGAGTCCAATACTGGAAAAATTAAGGTACAAGTAAAGTTAATGGAAGGGTGTCAAAGTGATACTTTATGGACTTGGAATGCAATAGGAAAACAAAAAGGGAAATGGGGCTTATCAGATGATGCAAATGAATCTACAAAAGGCTTTTTAATGAATCATCTTATTAATGAACATCTGCCTTGTGCAGACACAGGAAGTCCTGTAACAAATTCTGACCCTATTACAGGGCAAGCAGCATGGTACGACTTAAAAGTTAATGTTTACCCCGCAGCTGATGATGAGCAATTTGGTGTTTATCCAAATTTTGAAGCTGCAAAAAATCTTCCAGGACGTCCAGAAACAAAAGATGTTTTGAGGTATAACACTAAAAAACCAGTGAGATTATCAAGATCTCTTATAGATATTTTAACAAAAGGTGGGTTTGAAAAATGAGATTAGGTCTTGTAGTTGATTTAGATAAATGCGTTGGGTGTAACGCATGTGCTATCGCATGTAAGCAGTGGAATACATCAGGAACTTCTGGTTCATTAACAGATTACAGACCTTATGGTGCTGATCCAAGCGGCGTCTTCTTTAATAGAATTAGGCATTACGAAACAGGAAATTATCCAGATAGCAAAACAGTTCACTTCCCAATGTCATGCATGCATTGTGAGGAAGCAGCATGCGTAACTGTTTGCCCTACAGGTGCTTCTTACAAGAGAGAAGAAGACGGAATAGTTTTAGTTGACCCTGAAAAATGCATGGGTTGTAACTACTGCGCGTGGGCTTGTCCTTACGGCGCTAGAGAGCTTGATAGGGAAGAAGGAATTATGAAAAAGTGCACATTGTGTGTAGATAGAATTTATGATGAAAACTTACCCAAGGAAGAAAGAAAGCCGGCATGTGTGATGACTTGCCCAACCACTGCAAGATATTTTGGAGACTTTGATGACCCTAATTCTGATGTATCTATTGCCTCGAGTAAACGTGATGGCCAAGAACTTTTTCCAGAACTTGGGTATAAGCCTGTCAACCAATATTTATCACCAAGAAAAAAAGTAGAAATAAAGCAGCACGAAATAAGCGAACCTGATCTTGTAAGAAAAGTGAAAGATTGGGTTAATAAAGTTGTCGAGCTATAAGGAGAAAGTATGCACCCAGCATTTTCAGTAATTTTTTTTACAGTGACTTCAGGAGCAGGTTACGGATTAATATCCTTATTAAGTTTGTTGAACTTTTTAAATTTAGGAATGCTATTAGATAAAAATACTTTTTTTATAACAGCGGGTGTTGCAATTGCATTATTCACTATGGGTCTAATATCTTCAACTTTTCACTTAGCAAATCCGAAAAATGCTTGGAGAGCATTTATGAGATTTAGGACTTCCTGGCTAGCTAGAGAAGGTTTGTTGGCAATAATATTTTACCCTCTAATTATTTTATATTTATTTTTAATTTATATAGATTTTCAAATTGATCAATACTTTTTTATGCAGGCTTATAGTTTTTTCATTTTTTTAGTATCCATTATTATAATACATTGCACAGGAATGATTTATGCTTGTTTAAAAACAATTCCACAGTGGAATACTTTTTGGACACCAATTAACTACATAACAATTGGTATCTTTTTAGGAAGTCTTATTTTATTTTTTATTTTTTATTTAAATGGGGTTGATGTTGATCCGTACAAATATTATTTATTATCTGCAATTGTTTTGTCATTTTTCACAAAAATGTCATATTATTTTAGTATAAAAAAGCATACTCATAATATTAGACAGGCCACTAATGCTGCAATAAAACTAAAAAGCACAAACGTTAGGTTGCTTGACGTAGGTCATACCGGCGGCACTTTTTTGACAGATGAATTTGGTTACAAAGTTGCCGAAAAAAAACTTTTAAGAGTTAAGTTATTCTCAATATTCTTTGGTTTTCTAGCTCCATTTGCTTTAATTTATACTCATATATTTTTATTTGAAAGCATAATAATCTGCTTTATAGCAATATGTTTCGCATTTCTTGGGATGGTAGCTGAAAGATGGCTATTTTTTGCTCAAGCAAAGCACGTTGTTAACTTGTATCACGGGGCGCAGAACGTATAAAAAATCAGTTAATGTATATATCTCTGATGTATTTTAGGTATGTACCATTTAACTATCTGATGATAAGGTATCTTTAGTAAAGATTATTATTTTCAAATATTAAAAAATATAATAAATATTTTCAACTACTTATATGATATATATAAAATTATTCTTAAGTTCTTTATTTACCTTCTTATTGTTAGATGCTATTTGGCTTGGTTTTGTTGCTAGAGGATTTTATGCCAGAGAACTATCTTTATACCTTACAGACAATGTTAACTGGGCTTCTGCATTCATTTTCTACATAATATTTAATATTGGTTTGTTAATATTTGTAATTTTACCTTCTATTGAAAAGAACTCCTACTCAATGCTCGTAATATATGCGCTTTTGTATGGATTGGTTACATTTGCTACATACGATTTAACAAATTTAGCAACTGTTAAGGATTGGCCCTTATTGGTTAGTTTGGTTGATATGATATGGGGTATGTTTGTTGCGTTTTCTGCAGCCTCAGTTGCCTTTTATGCCAATAAATATTTCTTTTAGTTTTTAATATTATTTATATTTTACTTGTATTATAGGTATTTAGGCCTTGCTTAAAGATTTATAAGAAAGTATTATTTTTAAATGAAATACATAATAACAGTACTTTTAATCACATCATTTGGAGCTTTTGCAATCGAGCCAAGCTCAAATAATAGTACTGTTAACATAAACTGTTTTGAATCCAATAAAAAGCAACATTTAAGCCCTGCAAGAAGTAAGAATTTTCCACAATCAAGATCAAGCCAAAACTATTACAGTTGCCTGGATAAGTCTAAAAAAATTGTAAAAGCACCTAAGACATCTACACCTTCTTCTAAAGTTAGAACAGGAGCAGCAGTGCTTTTAAACCCTGTGGGAGCTGCTTTTTGGTTGTTAGATAAAGTTGTAAGCACTGGTGTTGATAAAACTGTAAATAAATAATTAAAAGTGAGCTTTGTCTAATAAGTTTTATATCTTTTTAAAATATTATGATTGAAATAAAAAATTTATATAAAAAGTATGATGATATTACTGTAGTAGATAATTTATCATTAAGTGTCGGAAAGGGAGAAGTATTAGGATTTTTGGGTCCTAATGGCGCAGGTAAATCTACAACTATGAAAATGGTTACTGGTTTTATAGAGCCTTCAAGCGGTGCAATAAAAATTAAAAATCTTTTAGTTCAAGAATCCGCATATGAAATTAAAAAACATATGGGTTATTTGCCTGAAGGAGCTCCACAATATGGAGAAATGACAACATTAGATTTTTTATTATTTATAGCAAAGATAAGAGGTATTGAAAAAAATAAAATCAATGAATCTATAGAGTCAGCTATTGAAAATTTATCTCTAAAAGATGTTCTTGCTAAAAGAATAGAGCACTTATCAAAAGGCTTTAAAAGAAGGGTAGGTATAGCTCAAGCCATTATTCATGACCCAGAAATATTAATTATGGACGAACCTACAGATGGCCTTGATCCAAATCAAAAATACGATGTTAGAGAATTAATAAAAAAAATATCAAAAGATAAAACTATTATTATCTCAACACACATACTGGAAGAAGTTGAAGCTGTGTGCACGCGTGCAGCAATAATAGCAAAAGGTAAGTTATTATTTGATGATACTCCAAATAAACTCAAGAACTCTGGAGAAAACTCTTTAGATGATACTTTTAGAAAGATAACTTTAGGAGAAAATTACTGATATGAAAAATATTTCTATTATCTTTAATCGAGAGCTAGCATCATATTTTTCGACGCCTATCGCTTATGTATTCTTAGTAATATTCCTATTGCTGTCAGGCTCTTTTACATTTTATATGGGTAATTTTTATGAAAGAGGGCAAGCAGATCTCCTGCCTTTTTTTGGTTTTCATCCATGGTTATATTTATTTTTAGTACCAGCAATAACAATGAAATTGTGGGCTGAAGAAAGAAAATCAGGAACTATAGAATTAATATTAACATTACCAGTAAAAGTTTCAGAAGTTGTTATTGGCAAATATTTAGCTGCTTGGTTTTTTATTGCGTTAGCACTAGCCTTAACTTTTCCAATTTGGATTACTGTTAACTATTTAGGTAGCCCAGATAATGGTGCAATTATTTCTGGTTATCTTGGTAGCTTATTAATGTCTGGTGGTTTTTTAGCTATTGGCTCATGTATGTCGTCTGTAACACAGAATCAAGTCATAGCTTTTATTATATCTATTGTCGTTTGTTTTATTTTTTTATTAAGTGGAACGAATTTAGTGTTAGATTTTTTTAATGCGTGGCTTCCCCAAGAAGCTGTAGACGCAATTGCATCTTTAAGTTTTCTTTCACATTTCTCCTCATTAAGTAAAGGTGTAATCGACCTTAGAGATTTTATTTACTATATTTCACTTATTAGTGTATTTATTTATATTAACATTGAACTAGTTAACTTGAAGAAAGGTGAATAAAGTGATTTCAGAGAGAAATAAATCAAAAGCACAAATTTTTCTTTTATTAGTAATATTCGTTCTCTTTATAATGCTTGCTAATAATGTCTTTAAAGGTTTTCGTTTTGATTTAACAGAGAATAAATTATATACATTAGGTGATGGGACTTTAAATATCATTAATGGGTTGCAGGATGAGGTAACGCTAAATTATTATTTCTCAGATAGTTTGACACAAGATGATACTTACTTAAGGGCATATGCAAAACGTATTAAAGAATTGCTTGAAGAATATCAGTTGCGCTCAAAAGGGAAGATTAAGCTAAATATAATTGACCCTATTCCATTTTCTGATGAAGAAGATAATGCTATGAAATATGGTTTGCAAGGTGTGCCCTCTAAAACAAAAGAAGAAAACATTTTCTTTGGTTTGGTTGCTGCAAATAGATACGACAGCTATAAAATTATAAAGTTCTTTGACCCCGGAAAAGAAGCTGTTATCGAGTATGAAATTACAAGAGTTTTATATAGTCTTCTTGATATGAAGAAACCTAAAATAGGGGTAATGTCATCTTTACCAATGTTTGGTGGGTATAATTTTACAAAAAACGAACCTACTCCTGAATGGGCCATTATTCAAAAATTAAAACCACTTTTTGATGTTGAGCTTATTGATAAGAAAACTAAAAATTTTGATGATTTTGACATATTGTTTTTAGTTCATCCAAAAAAAATATCAGACAGCGATAAGAATAAAGTAATTAACTTCTATAAAAATAAAGGTAGGGTGCTATTATTATATGATGTTTATTCTGAAGCAGACCCAGAATTTCAAGACCCAAGTCTTCCACCATCGGGTGGTGGAATACAATCTTCAGATTTCAAAGAAATACTCAATGAGATAGGTGTTTCAGTCAACCCTACAAAAGTACTTTTAGATAGAAAATATGCAATCCCTGTAACATCTGCAAATTCTGATAGACCTATAAAACATGCCGCTATATTAAGCTTTCCAAGAGAATCATTTAATAAAAATTTAAATATAACTAATAAATTAAATTCTTTAACATCAGCATTTGCAGGGTCAATTGTTAATACTAATATGAGTAATAGCTTTACACCTCTAATTTCATCAAGTGAAGACTCATCAGTTACTGAAAAAAATGTTTTTAGATATTTGCCTGACCCCTCAATACTTTTAGATAATTACGAAGCAACTACAGAGACTGAAGTATTTGCTGGGTTAATAGAAAATGAAAACAAAAAAGCAATAGTGATTGCAGATGCTGATATCACTGCTAACTATTTATGGGTGAGAGTACAAGATTTCTATGGCGAACAAGTTTTAGTTCCCTGGGCAAGCAATGGTGATTTAATAATAAATTCATTAGATTATTTGTCGGGAGGAAATACACTTGCAAGTATTACAAGCAGAGAATCATTTTCAAGACCATTTACTGTAGTTGAAGATTTAAAACTTACGGCAGAAAAAATATTTAACACCGAAGAAGCTAGGCTTCAGAGTAAATTAGCACAATTACAGAATAAGAATAGTGAGCTTACAAATAAAAATAGTATTGATTATAGTTTATTTCAGCAAGAACTCTTAAAAGTTAGAAAAGAATTAAGAGATGTCAGAAGAAATTTAAACAAAGACATAGATAACCTAGGGACTATATTGAAATTTATTAATATCTTCTTAATGCCAATATTGTTAACTTTTTTTATAATATTTTTCTCTTCTTATAGAAAGAGACAAAAAAGATAAATGAAAAAGTTAATTATTATAATAGTTACTTTAGGGTTTCTTATTGTGGCAAATATATTAACAAATAGTAATAATCCTAGCTTAAAAAAACATACAGCAACACTATCTGAAGTATTAGATTTAGAAACGCCAATATCATCTTTTTCTATTTCTATAAATAAAAATAAAATAAATTTAATAGATGATGGAACGTGTTACAAAATTAAAAGTATAGGCTATTGTGCAGATGATAAAAAAATCCAGTTATTTAAAAGGTTTTTAAGTAATAAAGTAAATGATATATATGAAAACACTCCAGAAAATATTAAAAGATTAGGATTTAATAGCCCAACCAACAATAAAGTCATAGTTATCAATAATAATAAAACTTTAATAATGGGAAAAATTAATCAATATAGTGAAATATATATTCAGCAAACTAATAAGATTTATAAAGTTAATTTCAATAAAGATATGCTTCAAACTAATACTAAAGAATGGATAGATAAATCAAAGCCAATAATAGATTTGGCAGAAAGTGATAAATTTAACATTGATATTAATGTTAATAGAAATAATTGCGCAAGCATTCAACACAAAAATCTTATAAATGATAAGAAATTTTCAGCTCTGAGAAATTCTTTTTTTGATCTGTATGCATCAGATGTGAAACCATGGAATATGAAAGATGATGATTTGGTTTTTACTATACATATAAAAACCTCGAATAATAAAGACATTATAGGTCATTTCAATATATGGAAAGAAGACCATTTAGTTTACTTAGTTAAATCTAATACGCCAAGATTAAAATTTGTTATACCTAACTTGGTATACGACAATATAAGTACATATTGTAAAAAATAGATCTATTCAAGGGAATCGATAAACTTTTCTGCATCTAGTGCTGCCATACAACCTGATCCTGCAGATGTTATAGCCTGTCTATAAATTTTGTCGGTTACGTCACCCGCGGCAAAAACACCGGGGATATTTGATTGGGTTGCATAACCTGAATCATTTTTAACAATGATATAGCCTTCATCCATATCTAATTGATCTGTAAATATATCGGTGTTTGGTTTATGCCCAATTGCTATAAATACACCATCAAAACTTATATTTTGTTTGCTACCATCTTTTTTTGATTTTATAATTGCTGAAGTAACACCCATGTTATCGCCTTTAACTTCACTTAATTCTGAATCCCACATAATTTCAATATTTTCTTTTTTGAATAACTTGTCTTGCAGTATTTTTTCGGCCCTTAGTGTATCTCTTCTATGAACCAAAATTACCGAAGAAGCTATGTTGGATAGATATAAAGCTTCTTCAACAGCAGTATTACCTCCGCCAACTACGCACACTTTTTTATTTTTATAAAAGAAACCATCGCAAGTTGCACACGCTGACACACCTTTGCCAAGAAATTCCTTTTCACTTTCAAGACCTAAATACATAGCGCTAGCCCCTGTAGTGATTATTAGTGCATCTGTTGAATATTCAGCATCATCACCTTTTAAAATTAAAGGTTTGTCTTTGAAATTAACTTCATTTATGTGATCAAATACAATATTAACGTTATATTTAAGAGCATGCTTTTCCATTCTTGACATTAAATCAGGTCCTTGAAGACCATCATGATCACCTGGCCAATTGTCCACATCAGTGGTAGTCATTAATTGCCCACCTTTTTCAAGGCCGGTAATTAATGTGGGATTCAAATTAGCTCTAGCTGCGTAAACAGCAGCTGTATAACCTGCTGGCCCAGATCCCAATATTATTAGTTTAGAATGATTGCTCATTAAAATTTATCTCCGAGGTTATATAAATAGAGTCTATCTATTAAGTTAATATTTATGATAAATATAGTATAATCATTAAAAAAAAGGAAGATTAAATAAGATTATTTGTGCCTTTTTCATATTTGAATAGACTTAGTTGAGATTTTACAGCCAGGATAAAATTAGTTGAAAAACAGCAAAAAGAAAAAACCAAATAACTCTACTAAGAAAAATTTTTTATCTCAATCTTTAAGAGAAGCGATTCTATTGTTTTCTTTTTCTATTTCCCTTTATATTTATCTTGCATTAACGACTTATGATAAAAATGATAAAAGTTGGATAAATTCATCTTCAAATGATGTTCAAAACTTAGGCGGCTTATTTGGATCTTATCTAAGTGAAACATTGTATTTTATTTTTGGGCAGTCGGCTTTTTTAATACCAATTATATTTATATTTGCCTCAATTTTAATATATAACAGCAAGAGAAACTCTGATGATAATAAAAATACAATAAGATTTATTGGTTATTTTTTTGTAATAATATCATCTTGTGCGTTATTCGGCATTCATTATGCACATAGCAATCTTGAAGTCGGTGCCGGCGGTCTTATAGGAGATCTTGTAGCATCATTATTAGTTGAAAATTTCAATATTATAGGTTCAACAATAATCTTGGTAACATCATTTATAATTGGTATTACAATTTGGTTAAAACTTTCTTGGGTTAAAATTTTCGAAGTTATAGGGAAATATTTTTTATTGTTATTAAATAAGATTTTTCAATACATAAAAAAATTACCCTCTTTAATGTTCAGAGATAAAGATAGTATAGATTTTCAAAAAGATATTGATTTTAAAAAAAAATTAGAAAAACTAAAGAGAATTGACGATGTGAAGATAGAGCCTGAAGTAAAGGTTACAAATTTTTCTGATAGAGTTGAAAAAGAAAAGCAAATACCATTATTTGAAAATAATAGCTCTTCAAAAATACCTCCTTTGAGTTTACTCAATAGTCCTAAAGAAGAAGTCTCTTCATATTCCGAGGAAACGTTAAAAACTCTTTCTAAGCTTGTCGAAATAAAACTTGATGATTACGGTGTTAAGGCAAGTGTTGTTGCTGTTCATCAAGGTCCAGTTATTACTAGATTTGAGTTAGAGCCTGAAGCTGGAGTTAAAGCTGGAAAAATTACAAACTTATCAAGAGATCTTGCTAGAGCATTGTCAGTTACTAATGTTCGAGTGGTTGAAGTTATTCCTGGAAAAAATGTAATTGGTATTGAAATTCCAAATGAGAATAAACAAATTGTGAGGTTATCTGAAATTTTAAAATCTGAGGACTTTGAAAAATTTCCTTCAAAACTTACAATTGGCTTAGGAAAAGATATATCAGGCTCCCCCGTAATGGCAGATTTGGCAAAAATGCCACATTTGTTGGTAGCAGGAACAACTGGCTCTGGAAAATCTGTAGCCATAAATTCTATGATATTGAGCCTTATATATAAATCTAGTCCAGAGCATGTAAGAATGATTATGATTGACCCAAAAATGCTCGAACTTGGAATTTATGATGGCATTCCACATTTATTAACTCCCGTAGTAACTGATATGAATTTAGCTGCTAATGCTCTAATGTGGAGTGTTAAAGAAATGGAGCGAAGATACAAATTATTAGCAAAATACAGTGTGAGAAATATTGATGGTTATAATTCAAAGGTTAAAAGTGACGACTCAAATGATGAAGATTACCTCCCTCAAATAGTTATTGTGGTTGATGAATTTGCTGATTTGTTTTTTGTGGTTGGAAAAAAAATAGAAGAGTTAATAGCAAGATTGGCACAAAAAGCAAGAGCAGCTGGTATACATTTAATTTTGGCAACACAAAGACCATCAGTAGATGTAATTACGGGTCTTATAAAAGCAAATATACCTTCAAGAATAGCGTTTCAAGTTTCTTCAAAAACTGATGCACGAGTAATACTTGATCAAGCGGGCGCAGAAAATCTTTTAGGTAATGGCGATATGTTATATCTAGAAACTGGAAAAATGATACCAGAGAGAATACACGGTGCATTTGTATCAGATAAAGAAGTTAAAGACGTAATAACATACTTAAAAGATGGTGTTGAAAATGAATACCTTGAAGAAATTTTAGAAAGTGATGGGAACGACTTAAAATCTTTATACAAAGATGGAGAAAGTGATGATGATGATGATTTATACCAAGATGCAGTTAAAATTGTAATTGAAAGTGATAAAGCATCAATATCATACTTGCAAAGAAGACTTAAGATTGGATATAACAGGGCAGCAAGAATGATTGAAAAAATGGAAGAGATGAATATTGTTACAGCAATACAAAAAAATGGAACAAGAAATGTACTCAAAAAATAATTGTCTTAAATTTTTTTTGATTTTTATATTTATTTTATCGTTAAATAAAAACGTGTATTCTTCAACAGACTTCAATTATTTTAATTATATAAGAAATTTAAAATCATTCTCGACGTCTTTTACACAACATACATATGAAGAAAATGGATCTTTGTTTTCACAAAGCTTTGGAAATCTCATTTATAAAAAAAAATCAAAATATATACTTGAGTATAAAAGACCCAATAAAATAAAATTTATTTCTGATGGTAGTTTAATAACTACATATGACGAAGATCTAGAGCAAGTAATAATTCAAAGCTATAAAAGTAAATTTAAAAAAAATATTATAGATATAATGGTTGACAAAGATTTCATTGAAAAAAAATTTATTATAAAAATACATAAAATTGAAGGGGAAAACCATATTAAATTCATACCTCTTAACCAAGATATAGAGGATAATACCTTTTTATTAGTAATAAAAAATGAGAGTATTAAAAGTATCACTTTTATGAATGATTTTAATCAAAGTGTTACTATGGAGTTTAAAAATTTTACAAAAAATGCAAGAATTTTAAATTCTTCATTTAAAATTGATATCCCAGAAAATTTTGATGTTATAGTTGATAAATAAAATAAGGAGAAATTATGGCTGAATTAAGCTTATCTACAGAAGTTGTTAATAATGTAATAAAAGTTTTGCAGGAGCATGATTCTTCTGCGTCTGATCAAATGGTAGCTAGTCAATATCTTGCTGCGGTAATAGGATTTATTGTCTCAAAAGAAAATTTTAATGACGAGCAGAGGAATGAAGTGATTAATGAGCTATCATCTTTCATAAGATATGTTTCAGATGACTTAAGAGGAAATGTTGAGAAATCTCCTCAAGCACAGACGCAGGAAGCATTTGGTGTATGGAAGCCTGAATAAAGAGTAATGTTAAATTTAGCAACAGTTGCCTTAGGCGGAGCATTTGGATCAATAGCTAGATACTATCTATCGAATAGTGCTTTGAAAAATTTTGTATACCTAGATATACCATTTGCAATTGTTGCTGTAAACGTAATCGGATCGTTAATTTTTGGTATATTCATGGGTTTTTTAGAAAACAATATGATTTTATCAAATAATATAAAGCTATTTGTTATAACTGGCTTTCTTGCCTCATTCACAACATTTTCTACTTTTGCCTGGGAGTCCGTATTATTTATTCAAAATGAGATGTATGTGAAATTAGTAGTTTATTGTTTAATATCAATTACACTATCAATAGCATTTTGTCTAGCTGGTTACTGTTTAGGAAAATAATATGTTGGATCCAAAAATACTAAGAGAAAATATAAACGAAATTAAAGACAATTTAAAAAAAAGAAAATTCCTTCTTGATTCTGATGCTTTTATATTGCTTGACCAAAATAGAAAAAAAATTATAGCTGAAACCGAAAGTTTAAAAAATAAAAAAAATACTCTTTCAAAAGAAATAGGATTTCTAAAATCGAGTAACACAAATTCAGATGACCTATCAAAAGAAGTTGAGAAGATTAATTTTGAATTGAAAGATAAACAGGTTCTTTTAAATAATACAGAATTAGAATTTAGAAATTTTTTGTTAACTATACCAAATATCTTAGATAACTCTGTTCCAGCTGGAAATTCTGAAGCTGATAACAAAGTTATAATTTATTCTAATAACGAAAATTTAGAAGAAAATCCAAAAAAAATCTTTAAAGACCATAGTGAAATTGGAAAATCGTTATGCTTATATGACCAAGATATCGCGTCAAAAATTTCTAGTTCAAGATTTAGTTTACTTTTTGGTAATTTAGCCAGACTTCATAGAGCTTTGGGTTCTTTTATGATTAATGAGCATATTAATAATCATGGTTATACTGAAGTTAATGTACCGTTAATTGTTAATTCAGAATCTTTAATAGGTACTGGCCAACTACCTAAGTTTAAAGACGATCTTTTTGAGATTAAAAATAAAGAAAATTTTTTTCTTATTCCTACAGCAGAGGTTCCTTTAACAAATATTTTTAGAGATAAAGTTTTTTCAGAAGAAGATTTGCCGATTTATTATACTTCTTTATCATGTTGTTTTAGATCGGAGGCAGGATCATATGGGAAAGATACAAAAGGTCTAATAAGGCAGCATCAATTTGAAAAAGTTGAGTTAGTTAATGCGGTTAATCCCAATAGCTCCGATGAGTATTTTAATTTGCTTATTACTCATGCCGAAGCGATTCTTAAGCTTTTAAATCTGCCTTATAGAAAAGTATTATTATGTTCTGGTGATACTGGTTTTTCATCTTCAGTAACTCATGATCTAGAGGTGTGGATGCCTTCACAAAATGCTTATCGCGAAATTTCATCCTGTAGTAATTTTAAAGACTTTCAGGCAAGAAGACTTAATGCTAAATACAAAGATAAAACTACTAAAAAAAAGCATTTCATACATACGCTAAATGGCTCGGGACTAGCTGTCGGAAGAACACTTGCGGCCATAATAGAAAATTTCCAAAATTCTGACGGCGATGTAGAAATTCCGGAAATATTAAGGCCATATATGAATAATTTAAAGTTTATTAAAAATAATCAATGATAGATAATAATTTTAATACATCTGGCCAACTAGATTGGATAGGCATTAGAGAGAAAGAAGGAGATATTAAAGGTGTTAAGTCAATTCTAGCATTACAAGGCCTTGGTTTAGAGGGCGACAAGATTACATTAAAAAGTTCCAAAAAAAGACAAGTAACAATGATGCAAAATGAACACATCTCTGTTATCTTGTCGCTAGCACAAGAAAATGACCATGAAAAAATAAATAATATTCAATATTATTTTAAAAGAAATTTACTAATTTCTAAGTATAATATTCAAAACCTTAAAGGGAAATTTTTTAGCATTGGTGAAGCAAGATTCTTTGGCACTGGTGATTGCAAGCCTTGCAAGAAAATAGAAAACTTACTTGGTAAGCAAATGCTTGAAGCAATGCAGGGCATGGGCGGAATTACTGCGGCTGTTGTCAAGACTGGAATGATAAAGATTAACGATAGACTAAATTTGGAAGCAGAGTAATGAGAACATATTATTGTAACGAAATAAATGAATCACTTATAAATAAAGATGTTCAGGTTTGTGGTTGGGTGAATAAAATTAGAGATCATGGGGGTGTAATATTTATAGATTTAAGAGATATAAAAGGTTTAGTTCAAATAGTCGTCAATCCTGATGATAAAGTTTTGTTCAAACTAGCAGAGTCATTACGAAGTGAATTTATAATCTCAGTAACTGGAAACCCTAGATTAAGACCATCTGGATCAGAGAATATAAATATAGACTCTGGAAAAGTAGAAATTGTATCTTCAAGTATTGATCTTTTATCAAAAGCTGAAACACCACCATTTCAATTTAATGATGAAGTTAATGAAGATAATCGTTTGAAATATCGTGTTCATGATTTGAAGAGCAATAAAATGCAAAATAATTTAATTACAAGAAATAAAGTTGTAAAAATTATTAGAGATCATTTGTATAAATCAGATTTCTTAGAAATTGAAACACCTATTTTAACAAAAGCTACACCAGAAGGAGCTAGAGACTATTTGGTCCCGAGTAGAGTAAATCAAGGTCAATTTTATGCCTTGCCTCAATCACCCCAACTTTTTAAGCAAATGTTGATGATGTCTGGTTACGAGAAGTATTACCAAATTGCAAAATGTTTTAGAGATGAAGATTTAAGAGCAGATAGGCAACCAGAATTTACACAATTAGATATAGAGATGTCATTCTCAGATCAAGATAATATAATTAAATTAATAGAAGAATTATTTTTAAAAATTTTTAAAGATATAATTGGTATTAATGTTGAATTACCAATCAAAAGAATTAAATACTCGGAGGCCATGGATAGATTTGGCTCAGATAGACCAGATATGAGAATTCCATTTGAGATAAAAAATATAAGTAGTGTTGTAAAAGATTGTGAATTTAAGGTTTTTTCTAAACCTGCTTCAGAAGAGGGAAATAAAGTAAGCGCGCTTTGTATTCCTTCAGATGCTAAATTATCAAGAAAGGATATTGATTCATACACAGATATTGCTATTTCAAAAGGTTCACAAGGATTAGCTTATATAAAATGTAATGACGTAAATGATATAGATAACGGATTGCAATCACCAATAGTAAAGTTTTTAGACTCTCAAACTATAAAAAATATATTAAATGAAGTTAATGCATCAAATGGAGATATAATTTTCTTTAGCGCTGGTAGCGATAATCTTGTTAATGGTATTTTGGGATCCCTAAGATGTAAAATAGCAGATGACAAAAATCTAATAAAAGATGAGTGGAAATTTGTTTGGGTTACTGACTTTCCCATGTTTGAACATGATTTAGAAACAAAAAAATGGAAATGTTTGCATCACCCATTCACTATGCCAGTTTTTGGCAATATTAGTGATATTGAAGCAAAGCCTAAAACATTACTTTCTAAATCATACGATTTAGTTTTAAATGGAACTGAATTAGGTGGTGGATCTATTAGGATTAATAGTACCGAAGTTCAAAACTCTGTTTTCAAAGTTCTTGGACTTAATAAAGAAGAAATAGATAATCAATTTGGTTTTTTTGTAGAATCTATGAAGTATGGTTGTCCGCCTCATGGTGGTATAGCATTTGGTTTAGATAGAATCATGATGCTATTAACAAAATCAAAGTCAATTAGAGAAGTTATAGCTTTTCCTAAAACCCAAACTGCTTCGTGTTCTTTAACTGGAGCACCAGCAAATATTTCGAAAGAACAAATAAGTGATTTAGGTTTAAAACATAAAAGTAACGATATAAAAAAATGAAAAAAATACCGATATCTGTATTAGTGTTAATACACACAAAAAATAAGGAAATTTTAATTTTAAAGAAAAAAAATGATAAGGATTTATGGCAATCAGTTACTGGAAGTTTAAATGAAAATGAAACACCCATTCAAGCAGCCAAACGGGAAGTATTTGAAGAGACCGGTTTAAATGCAGAAAATTTAATTGATTGTGAAAAACAATACATTTTTGAGATATATGAAATGTGGAAACATAAATATGAAGAGGGAACCACTCATAATACCGAGCATGTATTTAAATTAGAACTTGATTGCAAAACAAATATTAAGCTTGATGAAGATGAGCATAGTTCTTATGAATGGGTCTCAAGGGTAAAAGCAGCTGAAAAAGTTTTTTCACATACAAATAGACAAGCAATATTTGATTTAATATAAATTTGAAAAAGTAGAGGTAATATGGCGGGACATAGTAAGTGGGCTAACATACAGCATAGAAAAAAAAGACAAGACAATAAACGTGGCAAGCTATTTACTAAGCTTATTAAAGAAATAACGGTAGCCGCCAGAGAAGGTGGTGGTGATGCTGACTCAAATCCAAGACTTAGACTTGCTTTAGATAAAGCCTTTTCTGGTAACATGAACAAAGAAACTGTTGAAAAGGCAATTAACAGAGGCACAGGAAATTTAGAAGGTGTTAATTATGAGGAACTAACTTATGAGGGATATAGTTCTAGTGGTGTGGCAATAATCGTTGAGTGTGTAACAGATAACAAGAATAGAACTGTCGCAGAGGTAAGACATGCATTTTCAAAATTCTCTGGAAATTTAGGAAGCTCAGGATCAGTATCTTATTTGTTTAAGAAAATTGGGGTAATCTCATACCAAGAGACAAATAGTGCTGAACAAATTATGGATCTTGCCATTGAAAACAATGCAGAAGATATAATAAACGAGGAAAATTATGTTGAAATTCATACAGATAAGGCCGATTATTTAAATATAGCGAAGGTTTTAAAAGATAATAATTTCATATTTGATAACGCAGAATTAGAAATGCATGCTGATGTAAAGATAGAGCTTGATTCAGAAGCAGCAGAATCTTTCACAAAATTTATCGACTCATTGGAAGAATTAGATGATGTTCAAAATGTTTATACAAATGCTGAATACACAGAGGGTTTAAATTAAAGTACTATTAGTTTAATACTTAAATATAAAAAAACTGGAGATCTTTAAAATGTCAAAAATGCAACGAGACAAAGGTAAGCGTTTTGAGAGAGAAGTTGTTAACACATTAAAAGAGTCCGGATTCTTCGGGGCAAAAAGAATACCGCTATCTGGCTTACAAGAAGGTTTTAAAGGAGATGTTTTGATACAAAGAACAGAGTCTTCAAAAGAGATATTGGGGGAGTGTAAAAGTAGAGCTGGTGGTTTTAAATTAATATATGATGCAAAAGAACAAGATGATGCTGACATAGTTTTTATAAAACAAGATAGGAAGCCAGTTTTAGTAGTGATGTCTTTAGAGGATTACATTAAGGGTGAATTTTAATTTAAAATAATGTTTTCAAAAAAAATTGATATTAGAGTTTACTACGAGGATACCGATTCAGGAGGAGTTGTGTATTATGCTAATTATTTTAAGTTTACCGAAAGGTGCAGGACGGAGTTTTTAAGGCATTTAGGTATATCTCAAAGAAAGATATATGATGATTCTAGTATTAAGTTTTTAGTACATAGTGTGTCAATGAATTATATTAATCCATCGTATCTAGATGACTTGTTAACAGTAGAGACAAAAATAGATAAACTTAAGAATGCTTCAATAGAATTTAATCAAAATATTTATAAGACACAAAATGGTCAAAATATTGATATTATCAAATCCAAGTGTAAAATTGTTGCAGTTGATAATATTTCTAAAGTTAGAGCTATACCAAGTATAGTTGTAAAGAAAATTATGGAGGCACAATGAACGGCTTTTTACATTTAGCTTTTAATGCTAGCTTTTTAGTCCAGGTAGTTATGATAACTTTAATAGGTTTGTCTGTATGGAGCTGGGTTATTATATTTGTAAAAAGAAAAGAATTAAAAATGGTTTTAAGCAGCACCATGAAGTTTAATCAAAAGTTTTGGTCTGGCATACACATGCAAAAATATTATATGCAGATAAAAGAAAAAAGAAAAAAAACTTCAATAGAACAAATTTTTTATGTTGGCTGGAACAGGTATGAAATTCTTCATGGCGACGAAAAACATATTACTCCCGAATCAATACCCCAAACATCTTTAAGAGCTATGCAGGTTGCTATAGCGACAGAACATGAATCATTAGAGTCTGATCTTCAAACACTGGCAACAATAGCATCTGTTAGTCCTTATATTGGTTTATTAGGTACAGTCTGGGGAATTATGAATTCTTTTCAGTCTTTAAGTCAAACGTCTCAAACAACTATAGCTTTAGTGGCTCCAGGCATATCTGAGGCTTTAATAGCAACTGCTTTAGGTTTGATTGCAGCTATACCAGCTGTAATAGCATACAATAAATTTAATAGGGATATAGCAAGAATTATTCTTAGATATGATAATTTTTCAGAAGAACTTACAGAGCTATTGCAGAGAACACATATACCAGAAAAAGACCAAGATAATGAAAATTCAAAACTAATATAAAATTAATGAGATATCGTGAAAAAAGAAAATTATTAGCTGAAATAAATATTGTCCCTTATATAGATGTAATGTTAGTTTTATTATTAGTGTTTATGATAACAACACCATTACTTTACCAAGGCTTAGAAGTTGATCTGCCAACTACAGAAGCAAATGATATTGATATAAGCAAATTCCAAGAACCATTAATAATAGAAGTAAATTCAAGTGGTATTATACGTGTCATACAAGAAGAAAGTTTCAACGAACAGGTTGATGAAAAAGACTTGGCTGACACAATAATATCAATATATAAAAACAAAAAAATTGATAAAGTTTATGTCAAAGGTGATAAAAAAATTCAATATGAAAAAATAATTAGAATTATTTCTATCCTAAACAAAGGTGGGGTTGAAAATATAGGTCTAATAACATTGCCGATAAATGAATAAAAATAGTAAAAAAAAAATTTTTTTAAAAGTACTTTTGATTCATTTAATCATAATATTTTTATTAGATATTAATTTGTCAGAATTATTTAATAATAAAAGTATTAAGCTAGATACTGTTGACAATAGTGTTATTTTAAATTTAAAAAGTATAAGTTTAGAAGACCTTGAAAAAAAAAGAAATGAAATCAAAAGAAAGAAAAAAATACTTGAGGATTTAAAAAAAAAGAAAAAAGCTGAAGAAGAAAAAAAGAAAAAACTAAAAGCTTTGCAAAAGAAAAAAGCTGAAGAAGAAAAAAAGAAATCAGATCTTGAGTTATTAAAAAAAACTGAAGAAAAAGAATTAGCTAAATATGAAATAGAGAAATTAGAAAGAGAATTATTGGGCCTAGAAAAAGCTGAGGCTTTAATTAATAAACAAAAAATAAGAAATGCTCAACTCACAGATGCTGAGCAAAAATACATTCTTACTATTAAGGCAAAAATTGAAAATAACTGGCTTATACCGCACAATACAAATCATGATAGAATTTGCACGGTTATTGTAAATCAGTTGCCAAGTGGTAAAGTTACAAGTGTTAAAATACATGAATGTAAAGGAGATAGTATTTATCTTGATTCTCTTGAAAATGCTATTTGGAAATCAAGCCCTTTACCAATAGCACCTGATATTGAAGTATTCCAGGAAAATTTAGTATTGCAATTTGAGGAACCTAATTAGATGAAAAGAATTATTCAAATCGTTATCCTGCAGTTCTTTTGTTATTCAAATGCTTATTCAGAACTTACCATCAAAATTGACAGGGCAAAAATTGGAGCTTTACCAATAATGATTAGCGTAAGTGGCCAGTCTGAAAATTTTCCTCCAAATCAATTTAGAGATATCATTGAAAATGACCTTTATAATAGTGGATATTTTAATATATTAGATTCATCCAAAGTTAAAAATAATGTATCAAATCAAAATACACAATATGCATTATGGGCGTTAGCTGGAAGTAACTATTTTTTAAGAGCGAATCTATATGTAGAAAATTCTAAGGAGTATATAAAATTTAATTTATATGACATTATAAAAAAAAAATTGATGGTCTCATACAAGATAAATTTAAAAGAAAATAGTAATATTAGAAAAATATCGCACACGATAAGTAACGTAATATTTGAGGAAATTACAGGTATTAAAGGCATATTTGATACAAAAATAGCTTATATAAGTACTGAAAAAAAAGATAAAAGAAAAATTTACAAGTTACATGTTGCTGACATTGATGGTTATAATTCAATCGCCATATACAAATCATCAAAACAACTAATGTCTCCAACCTGGTCGCCAAATAATGATAAAATTGCTTATGTATCTTTTGAGAACCATAGGCCAGAAATATTTGTTCAGACATTAGCTACAGGTGAAAGAAAAAAAATTAACAATGAAAATAAATCTTCTAGTGCACCCGCATGGTCGCCCAACGGAGATTTTATGGCTTTCACGTCATCTGTTAATGGTAATTTGGAAATATTCGTACATAATTTTTTAAAAAATTCTAATAAAAGAATCACAAATAGCATAGGTATTGATACTGAAGCAGAATGGCATCCAAATGGTAAGAAGATATTTTTTACCTCAGATAGGAGCGGTAAACCACATATATATATGAAATTTATTAAACACGGAAAAGTAAAAAGAGTTACTTTCGATGGCATATATAATGCAGATGCAAATATATCGTCGGACGGCAAATTCCTATCTCTTGTTCATAACAATGGCAATGGACATAAAATTGCTTTGTATTCATTAAAAGATAAATATTTGAAGGTTATCTCAAAAGGAAAATTAGATGAGGCGCCAAGCTTTTCTCCTAACAACAAAATGATACTATTTGCCTCAAAAAAGCTTCGCAAAGGTATTCTTGTTGCAACCAGTAATGATGGTAGAATAAGGAAAGAAATAGAATTAACAGGTGAAGATGTAAGGGAGCCAATATGGTCGCATTAAATAGTAATTTTGGAGATAAATAATGTACAAAAACAATATAAAATATATTGCCACATTCGTGATAGCTGCCTTTGTTTCAGGATGCAGTGTTCTTAATCAAAAAGATCCTGATGTAATAGTTACAACAGAGCCGATGCTTACAAAATCAGAAGAAGGCTCAGTAGATAAAGTCACATCAGCAGAAAATGTAAATTTGGATTCGTTACAAAACAGCGGACAAACACTTGGAAATAATATTATATATTTTGAATACGATAAATATTCAGTAGATAACTCAGATTACAAAGATATAATCAAAAGGTATTCAAGCTATATGCTTAAGCATAAAAATGCAGCCTTGAGAATAGAGGGGCATGCAGATGAAAGAGGCTCTAGAGCATATAATTTAGCATTAGGCGAAAAAAGAGCAGAAACAATTAAAGAAATGATGTTAATAAATGGAGTGTCTAAAAACTCTATTGAAGTTGTAAGCTATGGAGAAGAAAGCCCATCTATTTTAGGAACAAGTGAAGAAACACATTCTTTGAATAGAAGAGTAGAAATTGTTTTTAGCAACACAGGAAAATAAATTGATAAAAAAAATACTTCCTTTTGTAATTTTATATTCTTTTTCTTCTAGTTCTTTCTCAGAGAACAATGAAGTTTTGATGAGAATGTATGAGAGGTTAGAAATGATAAGGTTGCAAATGCAACAACTCACAGAAGAAAATCAGCAACTTAATAATAAAATTTCAATACTACAAAATCAGCAAGATAGGCTTTACCAGGATCTTGCTAATAAAATTCAAGAGCTTCAAGAAAATTTAAAAAAAAATAGTCAAAGCTCATTTAGTATTTCAAAAGATAAAATAAATAAAATAGAGGATATTTCAAGTATTGAAAATAAAGAGAAAGAAGTAGAAAATAAAAAAAAATTAAAAGACATCATCCCATCTGAAGAAAATGAATTAGATTTAGCAAAAAAATACACTAATAATAACTTTAAAAAGAAACTTCCGGAATACAAACAAAAAACTGAAATAGAATTGTATAGAAGTGCCTTTCAATTAGTTAAAGATAAAAAGTATTCTGATGCTATAGATTCGTTTAATGCTTTCTTATATTTATTTCCAAAAAGTAATTATGCATCAAATGCTCAATACTGGCTTAGTGAATCTATTTATGCTTTAGGAGATTTTCAAAATGCAATGATTAATTTTGCAAAAGTTGTAGAAATTTATCCAGAAAGCAGCAAAATCGCAGATGCAAAATTAAAAATTGGATACTGCTATTACTCTATTAAAAAATGGAAAGAGGCTAGGTTTATATTTTCTTCTATAGTTAAAAATTATCCAAATACGTCATTATCACAACTTGCAGATAAAAAAATAAAAAGTATGGATGTTGAAGGTAGGTAGTGATTATTTAAAATGAAAGAAGAGCTTAATGTATCTATTAATGAAATTTTCCATTCAATTCAAGGGGAAGCTAAAAATTCTGGCAAGCCAACAGTCTTTATAAGAACAGCTGGCTGTCCTTTTAGATGCACATATTGTGATACTGAATATGCATTCACTGAGGGTAAGCAGGTAAAAATAAGTGAAATTATTTCTAAAGTTAAATCATATGATACAAACTATGTAACCGTCACTGGCGGTGAACCTTTAGCTCAAACAAACATAAAAGTATTATTAACTACTCTTTTGGAAAATTTATTTAAAGTTTCCCTGGAAACTAGCGGTTTAGTTGATATTTGTGATGTGCCACAAGGTGTTGAGATTGTTATGGATATAAAAACTCCTTCATCTAAAGAAAACGACAAAAATATTAAAAGTAATTTATCGTTAATAAAAAATAATGATGTTTTAAAATTTGTTATTGGTAATAAATCTGATTACGAATGGTCAAAAAAATACATCATAGAAAACAATCTAACGCTTTTTAAAAATATTTATTTTTCACCAGTTCACGAAAATTTAGAGCTCTCTGAAATTGCTGATTGGATTTTACGAGATAGATTAAATGTTACCTTGCAACTTCAGTTACATAAATATATTTGGGGAAACGAGAGAGGGAGATAATGAAAAACTCTAAAGCTGTTATTATACTTTCTGGAGGTATGGATTCAGTGACCACACTAGCATTAGCAAAAAGTCAAAAATTTGACTGCTATGCAATTACTTTTAACTATGGTCAAAAAAGTCTCTCTGAAATTGATGCTGCTTCATATTTTTCAAAAAAATATAGTGTTATTGAACATAAAATATTTAATATTAATTTTAACGATTTTACTAATTCGTCATTAACTAATCACAAAATAGCTATTAAAAATGAATTTTCCAATACAGCCATTCCTGAAACATACGTACCTATGAGAAATATTATTTTTTTATCTATCGCTTGTTCGTGGGCAGAAAAGATCAATTCTTCAAATGTATTTATAGGGGCAAATGCAATTGATTATTCTGGGTACCCAGATTGCAGAGAAGATTTCTTATATTCATATGAAAAAATGATTAACTTAGGCTCTAAAACAGGCGCTGATGGTGGCAAATTTCATATTCATAGACCTTTGGTTGGTATGAAAAAAATTGACATTATTAAAACTGGAAAAAATCTTGGCCTGGATTATAAAAAAACTATCTCTTGTTATCAAGCAACTCCAGACGGTAAAGCATGTGGAAATTGTGAATCTTGTGAATTTAGAAAAAATGCATTTATTGATAATGGTCTTGAAGATGAAACTGTATATATTTAATTTTCAATGTAGTTTATAATGGTAATCAATTTGGCAAATATTGTATAAAAAATATTTCTTGTTATATAAATTATCAACTGTACAATCTCAAACTTATTGGGGCGTTAGCTCAGCATGGTAGAGCACCGGCCTTTTAAGCCGAGGGTCATAGGTTCAAATCCTATACGCCCCACCAATTTGCAAAGGTTGTTACTGTAATAATTGTTTAGTTAGTTGTTTAATAATGCAAAACACTAGAATATACAATATCTTAAGATACAGCTTGATTGTTTTCCCTTTAGCTTTTGCTGGGATACCCATTTATATCCATGCTCCAGATTATTATATAACTAATTTAGGTCTAAGAATTGAAACTATTGGGTTTGCACTGCTTCTACTAAGGATACTTGATGCTTTTCTAGATCCTGTAATTGGTTTTTTAAGCGATAACCTTTATTTTTATAGGCAAAAAATTATTTATCTCGGCTCATTCTTTTTATGTATAGGATTCTGGATGATATTTCACCCGATTAATTCTTATGTTTTATTGTGGTTTTCATCTAGTATTTTTTTATGTACATTGGGTTTTAGTATGGTGGCCATAAATATTCAGGCTTTCGGAGGATTATGGGATATTCCGATAAAACAAGTAACAGCTGTAATTTCCATTAGAGAAGCGATAGGTTTATTTGGCCTTTTAGTTGCTTCAGTTACTCCAACAGTTCTTTACTATTATTTTAAGGATGATAATTTTCATATTTTGGCAGTAATACTAATTTTTGTCACAGTTATTTCATTAGTTTTTTTTACCAAATGGTTTAACACTTCAGCGATAAAAAAACCTATTAGCTCTCCAGGCATTAATATAAAAGAATCTTTATTTATGATTTTTAATAGTGATATAAAACTATTCTTTGCGGTGTACTCTCTTAGTTGCCTAGCGTCCTCGATTCCAGCAACATTAATTATCTTTTATGTGAGAGACTATTTGTTAGCAGAGCATTTACTGGGGGTTTTCCTATTGGTATATTTTACAAGTGGGGCAATATCTATGCCTCTTTGGAAAACGTTATCATATAAATATACATGTATGGTAGCGTGGCTTTTAAGCATGATTTTTGCATTTTTAGTATTTATTTGGGCATACTTTCTTCAACCAAATGATATCTTTGGATTTTTTGTTATTTGTCTATTTTCTGGAATGGCTGTTGGTGCAAACTTAGCTTTACCGTCAGCAATAATTGCTGAATTTATAAACTCAAATAAGCATGAAAAATATGCTGCAAGTTATTATTCTATAAGTAATTTTTTATCAAAATTTTCTTTAGCGTTCGCTTCTGGTATAGCTTTGCCATTTCTTGGCTTCATGAATTACCAACCCGGCGTAGCAAGAAATGATTATTTATTCCCAACTATATATGCATTATTACCATGTTTTATTTTGCTGATTGCAATAATCATTTTAAATAGGTTAATTAATGCAAAAACTATATAGGCTAGATGTTAGCTTGTATTTTTTTATAGCTTTTATAATGAATGTATGTATTTTATATTAATAAAAAATGTATTACTATATGGGTATAAATACAACAATATAGTTGTTTGAGAAATATTTAAGAGTGGATAAAAGGAGAGGAGATGGCAGCAAAACCAAAGGATTTAACAAGTTCGGTAGTTAACTATATTCCAAAAATAAAACCACCGGAAGGTCATTCTATACATCATATATGTTGCCCGCATGATTGCCCTGATACATGCTCAATGCTTGTCACAAAAGACGATAAAACAGGAAAAGCTATCAGTGTTCAAGGAGATCCTTCTCATCCAATTACAAAAGGTTATCTATGCAATAAAGTTAATCACTACATTGATCTGGTTTATAATGAAAATAGAGTGCTGTATCCACACAAGAGAGTTGGGCCTAAAGGGCCTGGTGCAAAATTTGAGAGAATAACTTGGGATGAAGCTCTAGAAGCAATAACAGACGATTTTAAAAATACAATTAAAGATTACGGAACAGAAGCTGTCCAGCCTTTTTCATACTCAGGAACTCTTGGCATGTTGGGCTACTGGACTATGGATAGTAGATTTTGGAATAAGATGGAGGCAGCAAGACTGGAACAATCTATATGTATTTATGCTGCTATGTGGGCTGGTTTATTTACATATGGTTTAGCAAATGGACCGCATGTTGGCGAAGCGGCTAGAGATGGTTGTGAATTAATGATTTTATGGGGCGCCAATCTTGTCAGCACAGGTGTTCACTCAATCCCATTTATTAGAGAAGCAAAAGAAAGAGGCATGAAGCTAGTAGTCGTTGATCCTAGGCAGACTAGGACAACAATGTTTGCCGATGTTCATATACAGCCAAAACCTGGAACAGATGCGTTTTTAGCAAACGCAATGATGAAAGTAATGGTAGATAAAAATTTACATGATGTTGATTTTTTAAATACCCAAACTCATGGTTGGGAAGAGTTTGTAGAAAAAGTTTTGCCAAAATATACATTAGAGGAAGCAGAAAAAATTACTGGTGTAAAAGCTAAAATTATAGAAGACCTTGCTGTCGAGTATGCTAAAACAAAAAAATCTTACATAAGAGCAAATTATGGTTTAAATAGACATCAAAATTCTGGGCAAATGTGCCGAGCAGTTCTTGTGTTACCTTGTTTTAATGGCTCTTGGAGAGAAGAGTGTGGAGGGGCCGCTTTTGGGCAACTCGAAGAAATGTGGCTACGTTTTGATCTTGGAAAATTACATAGACCAGATCTTGGAAACAGAGCAGAAAAAAGAGTAGTTAACATGGTTCAAATTGGTAGAGCGTTAGCTGATAATATTGGGGTCGATGGAGAGCAGCTTGATCCTCCAATTAAATCATTATTTGTATATAACAGCGACATTGCAAACTGTACTCCTAACAGTGGTAATGTAAGAAAAGGTATGTCTCGAGAGGATTTATTTATAACAGTTCATGAAACATTTTGGACTGATTCATGTATGTATGCAGATATAGTCCTCCCAGCAGATACTGCGCTTGAAAGAACAGATTGTCATTGGGCTTATGGATCATGGTATTTAGGAATAAATAAACCAGTTATTGAGCCACTTGGTGAAAGTATTAATAATACAGAGCTATTCAGAATGCTTGCAGATAAAATGGGTTATGTAGATTCGACAGATAACGCTTTTACACAAACTGACGAAGAAATTATAAAAGATATTCTGTTGGAAGCTGAAAATGAAGATGGCGAAAGGTTTAATTGTTTAACCGAAGGAATTAATTACGATGATGTTGTAAAAAATGGGTGGGCTAGAGCATCAACTAACTCTAAAAGACGTGATTTTTTAAACAATGGCTGGGAAACACCAAGTAGAAAAATAGAGATTAAATGTGAAGCTATAACTGCAGAGTATCCTGACGTTAGCCCATTTCCTGAGTATGTTCCTGAAATTAAAGGTCAATATGATCCGTCCAAGTCAAAATATCCAATACAAGTTTTAAGCAGTGCATCCCATTACTTTATTGGCGATTCATTTCAGTCAGTTCCAAGATTACAGGCTATGCAGTCAAGACCGACCGTTGAACTTAGTGTAAATGATGCTAAGGAAAGAGATATAAAGGATGGCGATCTTGTAAGATTATATAATGAACAAGGAGATACATATTGTTACGCTGTTATAATTGATGGACTCTTAGATGGAGTTTGCGCTACCCAAAAACAATTTAAAGGTAGTAATACTCCAAATGGTTTAAACGTAAATAATTTAAACAGCGAGATGCTAACGGACTTTGGTAAAAGCCCAACTTTCTATTCAGTTTTAGTGGAAATAGAAAAAGCTAGCGACGAAATGATTGAAAAAGCTATTAAGCAAGGAGAATAAATGTCGTCAAGAACTGATTTTATATATCCAAATAATGGGATACCACATTCCAAAACAAAAGTTAATTCTGCGCCTCACCCAGATGTTCAGAATAGCAGGGTCAAAATAAAAGACGCTGTTATTACTTCTATGAAAAATCTTACAGATGATACTTTTTTATTGACTGTAAAATTAGATAATAATGAGGTCCTTAATTCTCATGCTGGACAATATGGAACATTAAAAGTAGATGAGTTAGATAAACCAAGAGCCTTTTCGTTCGCAAAAGCTCCAACCAGCGAAAAAAAAGGTGAGTATAGTTTTTTTATAAAACAGGTTCCAGGTGGGAAATTTTCTGAATATTTAGAAAAGGATAGATCTGGTCAAAAAATTATTCTTTCTGGTCCAATGGGTCAATTTAAAATTGATGATTCAAATCAAGATATGATTTGCATTGCAGGCGGGAGTGGCATGAGTGCGATTAACGCAATTGTGGAAGATGCAGCACATAATAAAGTTAAAAGAAATTGCTATTTCTTTTATGGCGCAAGACAGCAAAAAGATTTGTATTTGGTAGATGAGATTTCAAAAATTTCTGAAAAATGGGCCGACGGATATACATTTAAATTTATACCAGTTCTAAGCGAAGAGCCTGAAGATTCAGATTGGAATGGAGGAAGGGGGTTTGTCACAGATTACTTTAAGGATAACTATCTTAAAAAGGGGATTGTTAAAGCAGAGTCTTGCAAAGCTTTTTTCTGTGGGCCACCACCTATGATAAATGCTGGAGCAAAAGTTTTAGAAGAGGCAGGAGTGTCTGAAGACTCAATGTTTTTTGATAAATTTGAAGATGCTAGATCACCAGCCCCTGTAATAGATAATTCAAAATGTGTTTTATGTGACGAGTGTTTATTGGTTAAACCAACAGCGGATTGTATTGTAGAAACAGCTAAATTAGGCAATGTTAAAGACAATGGAAAATTTGCAGATATTCAAAGAATAGACCCAGCATTCACCTCAGGTTTATATTACAACACATTATATATTAATGAAGATAAGTGTATTAGGTGTTATGCATGTGTTCATGCATGCCCTCATGATGCAATCTCACCTGATTATGACTTGCAGCCTAAAACATTGAGAAATATAGTTGAGAACTAATTTATTTATTTTGCAAAAGATAAATAATATATAATTATATAAATAAAACTTAGAGGAGCGAACTCTATGAATGAAGCAAATACTGCTTGGATCCTCGTGTCCACAGCATTGGTACTTTTAATGACACTTCCTGGCTTGGCACTTTTTTATGCAGGCTTAGTCAGCTCGAAAAATACTTTATCAACATTGGCTCAATGCTTTGTTATTGCTTGTTTAGCTTCAATAGTTTGGTTTATTTGCGGTTACTCTATTGCTTTTAATGGAGAGGGATTATTTTTTGGAAATCTTGATAAAATGTTTTTATCAGGAGTAAATATAAGTTCTATGTCTGGAGATATTCCTGAAACTCTTTTTGTAATGTTTCAAATGACTTTTGCAATAATTACACCTGCATTAATTGTCGGCGCTTTTGTTGAAAGAATTAAATTCTCTGCAGTAATAATGATTACCGGAATTTGGTTGGTTCTAGTTTATAGTCCGGTAACTCACTGGGTTTGGGGTGGTGGTTGGTTAGCTAAAATGGGTGTTATGGATTTTGCTGGCGGACTTGTTGTTCATACAACTGCTGGAATATCAGCCTTAGTAATTGTAAAGATGCTAGGGCCTAGAAATGGTTTTCCAAGATCTATTAAGCCTCCTCATAGTCCTGTTATAGCAATGATAGGTGCTGCTTTATTATGGGTTGGTTGGTTTGGATTTAATGCTGGTTCAGCATTGGCGGCGAATCAAAATGCAGCTATGGCTATGCTAGTTACTCATATTTCCGCAGCGGCAGCGACAATAACATGGATGGCTATAGATTGGTATAAAAATGGAAAGCCAGGTTTAGTTGGAATGATTACTGGAATGGTGGCTGGTCTAGCAACTGTAACTCCAGCATCTGGTTATATAGGCCCTATGGGTGGATTAATACTTGGTATATCGTCAGGGTTAATTTGCTACTGGTTTGTAGGTTTCATAAAAAACGTTATGAATATTGATGATTCTTTAGATGTATTCGCTGTTCATGGAGTTGGTGGTATTTTAGGAACAATTTTATGTGGGTTATTAGCAACTTCTCAATATGGTGGCCTAGGATTAGATACAACTGTATGGGAGCAAACAAAAGTGCAAATTATTGGAGTTCTTAGTATCAGTTTGTATACACTTATAGCCACCACAATCATAGTTTTTGTGGTTAAAAGTCTAATTGGGCTTAGAGTGTCTGAACAGGAAGAAAATACCGAAGGTTTAGATTTTGGAAGTCATGGAGAAAGTAGTTACCGATTATAAGATTTCTTTATTTTCTTGAAGTTTTTGGATTTCTTTTATTTTAGAAGTTATTCGATCATCTATAGTTGAGCCTTTCATATTATATCGAATCGCAAGTTTGTAATATTTAATTGCTGAGTTGAAGCTACCAAGAATTTTTAAATAATCCCCTCTATATTCATGACCAAGAGATTGCTCTTTAAGTTTATATGCAGCTTCACTGATTTTGAGAATCAATCTGTGGTCTTTATGCTCTATTACATAAGGAACTAATTTATCAATTACTTTTTTATACTGATTATCTTGTATGAGAGCAGATGATAAATAGTATAAAACTGCGTTATCTGTAGGGTATATATCGTTTAAATTTTTCAATATTTTTAAAGCTTTTTTATTTTTGTTATTTTGTAAATATATTTCTGCAAGCGCTATTGATACGTAATTTTTAATAATATAAAGTTGGCTTTTATGATTTAATATATCTAATAAATTATTGAAAACTTTAGATGCTTCTTTATACTTCTTTTCTTTTCCAAGAGCTAAACCATAAGCATAATCATCAACTATTCTTCCAGGGTTTGTTTCTAGTAATTTAGAGTTATAGGTATAACTGGATATAAATGCCCTAGTATTCAATCTTTCAATTGAAACTCTCGCAGATGTAAACTGATAAGCAAAGCTATCATTTGTAAATTGACCTTTATATCTTGACGCAAGATTTTGAGTCTCTGCAATTCTATTTTGCGTTAACGGATGAGTTCTTAAAAATTCTAATGCACCACTGTCATTATTTTCTTTTTGTAAGGTTTTAAAAAACTCACTCATTGCATTTGGATTAATATTTGCATTAACTAAAATATTTATTGCTAGTCTATCTGCCTCAACTTCATGCTCTCTGATAAAATTTGTTAATTTTGATGCTTTAACACTTTGCGTGGTTACTAAAGTTTTGCCAAGAGCGCCTGTACTATATGTTCCAGCTATTACAGTTGCAAGAACTGAGAGAGCTGTTGTAATATTAACTTTTGATGATTCCTCGTGCATCCTGGATAGGTGCCTTGCCTTTACGTGAGCTATTTCATGAGCCATTACACTTGCTAATTCTGCCTCGGTCTTGGTCTTTTGAATTAAGCCAGAATTTATCACGATTACCCCACCCGGTGTTGCGAATGCATTAATTGAAGGGTGATTTGCAACTAGAAATCTATATTTTATTGAACTATTGTAATCTGAAACTAATAAGCGATTACCAAGCATTTGAATGTAACCAGTTATCAGAGGGTCTGAAATTAAATCAAATGAGCCTAGAATCTGTGAATATATTATCTCACCAAGTTTGTTTTCTTGAGATATGCTCATAAACCTTGAAGACGTATCACCAATTCTTGGAACTGCTATATTGCTAGCCATAGAATAACCGTTAAGATTTATACTAATTATGCTAAATATTGCAATATATATAATTACTTTCATATGTATCTAGTATTTTTTATAATGATTATGTTTGTGTTTACACTTAACAGTAATAAGTATATCCTATTTCGCTTATGTAGACACATAAGCAAGATGATACATTAATTTAGTTTAATAACAGATATGGAGATTGCATATGGCCGAATATGACCAAGAATTAGACGCATGTGGGTTAAATTGCCCACTACCAATATTAAGAGCAAAAAAATCACTTTCCTCAATGGAAACAGGGCAAGTATTACATGTTGTTGCCACTGATCCTGGGGCAATCAAGGATTTTGAAGCTTTTTCTAATCAAACTGGAAACAAACTTATGGATTCAAAAGAAGAAAGCGGCAAATTCTATTTTCTTATACAGAAAGCATAAGTAATAAACTACATTAAGTTAATGACACAAAATATTGATAAAAAACAAAATATATTCACTGGTGCACAAATATTTGTAAAATGTCTGGAAGCTGAAGGCATTGATAAAGTTTTTGGCTACCCAGGCGGCGCTGTGCTGCATATTTACGATGAACTTCATAAGCAAAATGATGTAACCCATATACTCGTAAGGCATGAGCAAGGAGCAGTCCATGCTGCTGAAGGTTTTGCTAAATCTTCTGAAAAAACAGGTGTTGTTTTAGTTACTTCAGGACCAGGCGCCACAAATGCAATTACTGGAATTGCTGACGCATATATGGATTCCGTCCCAATAGTAGTTTTTACTGGGCAAGTTAGAACAGCTTTAATTGGAAATGACGCATTTCAAGAAGTTGATACTGTGGGTATAACAAGACCCTGTGTAAAACATAATTTTATGATCACAGACGTTAAAGACATGGCAAGCACTATAAGGAAGGCTTTTTATGTTGCATCAACAGGAAGACCTGGACCGGTAGTTGTAGATATTCCAAAAGATATTACAGAAGATACCTGTGAATTTTCTTATCCAGAAGAAGTGTCTATGAGGTCTTATAATCCAAATATTGAGATTAATGAGGATTCCGTAGACAAAGCTGTAAAATGTATATTGGCTAGTAAAAAACCTGTTATTTACGCAGGTGGGGGTGTTATTAACAGTAATGCTTCTGATGAACTAACAGAGCTTGCAAAATATTTAAACTTCCCTGTAACCAACACATTGATGGGCCTCGGATGTTATCCTGGTGATGACCCTCAATTTATTCAAATGCTTGGAATGCATGGTTCTTATGAAGCGAATATGGCTATGCATGATTGTGATTTACTCATTGCGGTCGGAGCCCGCTTTGACGACAGAATTACCGGAAGATTAGATAAGTTTAGCCCTGATGCAACAGTTATTCATATTGATATCGACCCATCTTCTATATCAAAAAATATAAAAGCACATATACCAGTAGTTGGAGATGTCAAAGGTGCTATCAATAAAATATCCAATAAAATTATACAAAATGACCTAAAGCCAAAAAATATTGATAAATGGTGGGATCAGATAAATGAATGGAGAAAAAAAGATTCATTTAAATATAATCAAGGAAGTGACATTATAAAGCCACAATTTGTTATTGATAAATTATACGAAGTAACAAAAGGCGATGCATTTATTACATCTGATGTTGGGCAACATCAAATGTGGGCTGCGCAAATATACAAATACAGCAAACCTAGAAGATGGATAAATTCTGGCGGCTTAGGAACTATGGGATTTGGTTTGCCTTCAGCCATGGGTGCTCAATTTGCTAATCCAGAATCTCTTGTATGTTGTGTTACAGGAGAAGCAAGTATACAAATGTGTATACAGGAGTTATCAACTTGCTTGCAATACGGTCTTCCAATAAAAATTATCAATTTAAATAATAGATATATGGGTATGGTTAGGCAATGGCAAGAGTTCTTTTATGAAAAAAGGTACGCAATGTCATACATGGATGCGCTGCCAGATTTTGTTAAGCTCGCAGAGAGTTATGGTCATATTGGCCATAAGATTGAAAATCCTTCGGATGTTGAGGCAGCTCTTAAAGATGCTATAAAACAGAAAGATAGACTGGTCTTTCTAGACTTTATTACCGATCAAAATGAAAATGTCTTTCCGATGATTGCTACTGGCGCAGCTCACAATAAAATGATACTTTCCTAAAAACTGAGTGAATATAAAATATATTTGGAACAAAGAATGAGACATATAATTTCAGTACTTTTGGAAAATGAATCTGGCGCACTATCAAGAGTTGCAGGATTATTTTCTGCTAGAAGCTTTAATATAGAATCATTATCTGTTGCACCATCGGAAGACAATACAGCCTCAAGAATGACAATAGTTACTTCTGGAAGTGAAAATGTAATAGAACAAATAGTAAAACAATTAGACAAGCTAATTGATGTAATTGAGGTTTCTGAAATAACCTCAAACGAACATGTGGAAAGAGAGATAGTATTTGTTAAAATTGAAGATAAAAGTATTGATAAAAAAATGATGGATAATTTTTCAAAGAATGAATTTTTAAAAATTCATAAAACAAAAAATAATGAAATAATAATTGAATGTGTTGATAGCCCTTCAAAAATTAATGAATTTTTAAAATCTGTAAAAAATATCGCAGTAAAAATAGTAAGATCAGGATCTGTTGGAATAAACAGCAATTAAATTATAAATTGGAGATAAATTTAAAAATGAATATTTATTATGATAAAGATGCGGACTTATCAATTATAAAAAGTACAAAGGTTGCAATTATTGGTTATGGGTCTCAAGGCCATGCGCATGCAAATAATTTAAAAGAGTCTGGTGTAGATGTGGTTATAGGTTTACATGCTGGTTCAAAATCTGCAGATAAAGCTAAATCATCTGGCTTTGAAGTAATGTCTGTTGCAGACGCAACCAAAGCATCAGATTTAATAATGCTTTTAATTCCAGATGAAAACCAAGCAGATGTTTACAACAAAGATATTGCGCCAAATTTAAAAAAAGGCTCTTCATTAGGATTTGCGCATGGTTTTAATATACATTTTAAAACTATTAACCCAAGTGTTGATACAAATATAATTATGATTGCTCCTAAGGGACCAGGTCATTTAGTTAGATCAACATATACCGAAGGTGGTGGTGTGCCTACATTAATAGCAGTAGAACAGGACCCCTCTGGTAATAGTAAAAATTTAGCATTATCGTATGCGTCGGCTAACGGTGGTGGAAAAGCAGGGGTTATTGAGACTACTTTTAAAGAAGAAACAGAAACAGATTTATTTGGAGAGCAAGCTGTGCTTTGTGGTGGAGCCACATCATTAGTATTAGCAGGTTTTGAAACACTTGTTGAAGCTGGCTATAAACCTGAGATGGCATATTTTGAATGTTTGCATGAGCTAAAGCTTATTGTTGATTTGATGTACGAAGGTGGTGTTGCTAACATGAGGTACTCAATCTCAAATACTGCAGAATATGGCGATTTAACTAGGGGCCCTAGAATCGTTAATGGAACAACCAAAGACGAAATGAAGAAGATCCTTGCTGAAATTCAAAGCGGTAAATTTGCTAAAGAGTATATTGACGAATATAAAGCTGGTAACAGTAACTTTGACAAAATGAGAAAAGAGGGTGAAAAGCACCCAATAGAGTCTGTTGGCGAAGAATTAAGGTCAATGATGCCTTGGATTAGCGCAAACAAATTAGTTGATAAAAATAAGAACTAGGATATTATTTTAGTAAATATGTGTTTAATATAAGGATAAAAATATGAAATTAGATAGTGGAATCTTACATTTTATACTTTTCTGGGGATTTTATGCTTTTCTAGCATATCTTGTAGTAAATCTTGTAAAGTAATAGAATTTTTTTTAATAACGCTAAGCATGTATAAACATGTCTTGGCGTTTGTTTTTATAAATTATGATAAGAAATAAAATTTATTTAATACCAAACTTATTGACTACCGGATCAGTATTGTGTGGTTTTGTTTCAATTATATATTCTTTTGGTGGAAATCTTGCAATAGCTGCAAACCTGATCTTAGCTTCCTTCATTTTAGATGGTCTTGATGGAAGGGTTGCAAGAATCACAAAAACAACCAGTGATTTTGGTGCTCAATATGACAGTTTGGCAGATGTAGTCTCCTTTGGAGTAGCTCCATCTATTTTCTTATATCAATGGTTTTTAAAAGATGTAAACTTTCTTATAAATTCTTGGTTAGAGCTCGGAGTTATTATATCATCTTTGTATTTAGTGTCCGTACTGTTAAGACTTGCTCGTTTTAATGTTTCTAAAAGTAACGATTTCTTTATTGGTCTTCCATGTCCACTTGGAGCTGTATTAGTTACACTTTCTTTTATTGTGTTTAGCAAATTTGATTTCGATCTATCTCTACACAAAGAAGTAACAGTTTTTATTACATTATTAATATCATTTTTAATGATTAGCAAATTTTCATATTTTAGCTTTAAAAATATTGGAGATAATGAAAGAATTAAATTTTACTGGTTGCTTTTTATAATTTTTTTATTACTTGTAACTTTGATAAATCCACCATTAGTTTTATTATTGCTTGCTGTTATTTATTCTATCTCCGGATTAATAATGAATATCTTTAGACAATTTAAAAAAAGAAATAATGCATACAGCGAAGACAATAAAGATAAATATGTATAATAAAAAAGATAAACTTGTAATATTTGATACAACTCTTAGGGATGGTGAGCAAAGCCCAGGCGCGTCAATGAACGTGTCTGAAAAATTAAGAATAGCAAAAGTATTAGAAAAACTTAATGTTGATGTAATTGAAGCGGGTTTTCCAATTGCTAGTAAAGGTGATTTTGATGCAGTATTTAATATATCTTCAAACATTAAAAATAGTACTATATGTGCTCTTGCACGAGCAATCGACAAGGATATCGATGCTGCAGGGGAAGCTATTAAGCCAGCTCAAAGTTCTAGAATACATACATTTATAGCAACTTCTGAAATACACATGCAAAAAAAGTTAAATATGACTAAGGACGAGGTCATAAACCAAGCTGTAAAATCAATCAACAGAATAAAAAAATACACAGATAATATAGAGTTTTCTCCAGAAGATGCTGGTCGTTCAGATTTTGATTTCCTATCAAAAATAATTGAAAAAGCTATAAGTGCTGGAGCAAATACAATTAATATTCCAGATACAGTCGGCTATAATATTCCCTCCCAGTTTGGAGATTTGTTAAAAAAATTAATTGAAAATATCCCAAACTCAGATAAGGCTATTTTTTCTGTTCACTGTCATAATGATCTTGGTTTAGCAGTCGCAAATTCTTTATCAGCAGTAATGAATGGCGCGAGACAAGTTGAATGTACAATAAATGGGTTGGGTGAAAGGGCAGGTAACGCTTCATTAGAGGAAGTTGTGATGACTGTGAAAACGAGACAGGATATTTTTTCATGCGACACACGTATAGACACAAAACATATTGTCCCTGCTTCTAAATTGGTATCAAGTATTACAGGTTTTCCAGTTCAGCCAAATAAAGCAATCGTTGGGGCTAATGCTTTTGCTCATGAATCTGGGATTCATCAAGACGGAGTTTTGAAGCACCGAGAGACTTATGAAATAATGAAAGCTCAAGATGTCGGCTGGTTGGAAAATAAATTGGTTCTAGGAAAGCATTCAGGACGAAATGCGTTAAAAACTAGATTTTCTGAGATTGGTTATGAAATTAAAGATTCTGGTGAGCTAAACTCATTATTCGAAAAATTTAAAAATTTAGCTGACATTAAACATGAAATATACGATGACGATCTTCATGCTTTGATATCAAATACTTCGGCTGACGACAATATTTCTTTTTACAGTTTATCAAGTATACGATCAATAAGTGACTCAAAATCAGACCCTCATTCAATAGTTGTGCTAGAAAAAAATAAAAAATGTTTTGAGAGTGAGTCTAATGGCGGAGGTCCTGTAGATGCAGCATTCAAAGCCATAGAAAAAATTGTTAATAGTGAGTCTGTACTACAATTATATTCTGTAAATAATATAACTGATGGAACAGATTCATTAGGTGAAGTAACAGTAAGAATTGAAAAAAATGGCATAATAGTTAATGGAATTGGATCAGATACAGACATTGTTATTGCTTCAGCAAAAGCATACCTTGATGCAATAAATAAATTAAGTAATAAATCAAACATATTGCATCCTCAACTAGACCATGTCTAAAGAAAAATATTCAGTTAATTTAAAAAGTTTAGGGTATTTAGGGATAGACCTTTGGGTTAAAAAAAATAAATTAGTATCAGAAACTGATAAGGATTTAAAAATACATAAAAATATTATTATTCAGGATACTCTTAACGACAAGCATAAGGAAATATTTAAAAATTTTATTACTGCAGTAAAGAATTCATTAGAGAATATTAATATAGATTTTTTAGATTATAATAACCTTATTGAGTTAGATGCTTCGATAGATTCAGATAATATTAGAAATATTTATTTGATTATTTGCAATGATGACATTAAAAATATTATTCAAGGCGAAGAATATAAAGAAAAATACAGCAGAGTAGTTAAAAATAATATTTATACATTTAACACTTTTATGGTTTCAGAAAATATTACGGACAAAATAAAAAAATTATTATGGAAAAATTTTTTATATATTAAAAGTTATGAGTAGTCTACAAAGTTCATTAAATTCTAAGTTTATTGATATGGAAAAAATTCATATCAACGATATTGTTGATATTGAAAATACTTCTTATGATTACCCTTGGTCTGAAAAAATATTTCATGACTGTATTAACCATAATTATCTATGCAAAGTTCTAGTTGTTGATAATAATCTTATTGGTTACGTTATTAGCTCAATTGTTCAGGACGAATGTCATATTATGAATCTTTGTATTAAAGATAGTTACAGGGGTCATGGATATGGAAGATTGTTATTAGACGGTCTTCAAAAAGAAGCTATTGCTATTAACTGCAAACTATTATTTCTTGAATGTAGACCAAGTAATAATGCTGCTTTAAAACTTTATTACTCTGAAGGCTATAACGAGGTTGGAATAAGAAAAAATTATTACCCAGCCCCGAATGGTTATGAAGATGCAATTATGCTGGCTAAAAATGTCTAACAAAACCCCAAATTTATTGAAAGTAACTTTAAGTATACTTTCAAGCTTTATTGGTATTCAGTCAAATAAAAATAGAGTCCGTGATTTTAAGTCTGGCAGCCCTGCACAATTCATTATTATTGGAATTATTACAACCATATTATTTATAATACTCTTGTACAATTTTGTTAAATTGGTATTAATATATAGCGTATGATTATTATTAATTATTGTTAATTTCTTTAAAACCACAAATCTCGCATCCATTTTGACTATTTATAAAAGATAAATATTTTTTATTGTTAATATGAGAATATATTTTATTACAAGTTTCTAAAATTATAGTTCTTGCATCGTTAAGCTTATCAGATGAATATGTAATATTATTAATAGAATTTTTTGACGTGTTTATTAGAAGATAATTTGCCATAGTAATAGTATTATCTATGAGTGTATAAAAGGGCAATTGCAATGACTCGCCAGATATAACAGAATCTCTAGATGATATATTTGCACCAGTTTTATAATCAACAATAACAGTATCTTTTCCAATTGAGTATTTAAGATCAAACCTTCCATTAAGAGAAATACCATTATCGAGCTGTTTTGAAATCCAGCCCTCAGAAATAAAATTATACTTTTTATCTATTTCTTTATAAAAGTAATCTGCAATAGTGGGCAATAATTTATACCATAAATTAACTTCAAAAGGGCGTACATTACCATGAAAATATTTCTCAATATTTTTTTTAGTACAATCTTCTAAATAGCATAAAATTTCATCATATTTTGACTTATTTGAAATATTCTTAACAGTTTCTGCAAGAACAGTGTGAACAAAATTTCCGTAAACTGAATAATTTTTTTCAATAATAGAGTAATTTTTCTTTGGTTTTGTTTTGTTTAGATAAAAGCAATAGCGGCAAAAGTTATAATTTTCAATATCTCTATATGTGAGATTTAAAAAACTATCATTTAATTGCAAATTAATTTTCTTTACGTCAATTGATTTTTGAATTATTTTTTCACTAGTTTCAAATAAATTTTTATTCTTCTTGAGATAATGATCTATAAATAATTTAAATTTACTTTTTACATAAACATCTTGATCATCTGAGGCATGAAAAGATATTATTATTTGTTTTGTATTTTTTACTAAATTTAAGAAATCATAAATATCCTCAAGAAAATCCTCGTTAGCATTTATTGATAAATCAGAGTACAAAATTTTATTTATTGAAAAATTATTAATTATTTTTTTTGGGAAATTTTTACTAGACATTGAATTTATATAAATTTTATCGTACTTACTTAAGGCAGCATGCTTAATATCAATATAGTCAATATTACTATTATTTATATTTTTAAACGTTTTAGTTTCTAGATAATTATTTAGCTTTTTATGCCACGTGGCAAGACTATAGGTTTTACCACTATTTAAGTATATTTCATTAATATTTTTCAATATTTTTAAAAACTGACTTCCCGCAATATCTTTTTGAATTTCTTCCATTGAGCCAAAAGACATAATTTTTGATTCAATAATTTCTTTAAATTCAGAAAATGTATATTCCTGGTTTATATCAGGTATGTTGAAAAATATATTTTCTATATTAGCACTTACGGTATAATTTTTTGATAATACAAAAGGAGCTTTAATATTATTTTTATAATATTTTATTATATTCTGAAAAAAAACTTCTTTTTCTTTGAGGTCAATATTGGGTTTAAAATAAGGCGACATATAAATACCATAAAAATTATGCAAATTATTGCATTCTAAAAAGTATTTGATTACTGTATTAATATAAGAACAACATGCACTGGTAGATAAAAGCCAGCCCTCATTATCATTAAAAGAAATTTTATTATGTTCTAAAAGAGCGCTAAGTCTTCTAGCAAAATACCTGTCATTATTTATAAGTGCTATTTTACAGTCATTGTTTCTATCGCGGGTTTCTAGAATATCTTTTAGCATAAATTCTAGCTCATCTTCCTGTGTTTCAAAGTTATAAGATTTAAAAGAATTTATACTATTTGGAATAAAGTCGTCATTATTAATATTTTTTGTATAACTATTATTCTTATAATTGATATTATTGGGTAAATTTTTCGTAATCCAGTCTATCTCAATATTTTCATAATCGTTTAAATTTATTGTATGGTGATAAGCGTCAGTAAAAAAAATATCTTTTCTTAAAAGCAATTCTAAATATTTACTTATGTACGTTTCTGAGCTTTTTGATTTATTTAGCCACATTTTTAAGACTTCTAAAAAAATTTTAGACTCATAAGAAATAAAATTTTTTGATATATTATTAAGAATTATATTCTCATCAAAGCTCTCTAAATGCGGAAATAAACTTTTTTTAAAAAAAATTTTATGAATTATTGATAAAATATTTTCTGTTTCATTAGTTAAGTTATAATTATTAAAAACAGAGTTTGCTTCTGTTAAAGCATTTTCTAAATATGAAAGATCACTCTTAATATATTGTTCGTAGTTTATCTCATTAATTTTAAAAATATACTCATCAAATTTATATATATTTGTATTTTTTACACTATAATTTTTTAATATTTTTGATACATAACCCTTAGAGATATTTTTAGGTATTATTACTACGTTTCTTGCATTATTACTGCCTTTAATATTTTTTATAATATTCTCAAGTATTGATACATTTTCCATTTTTTTAGGTTTTGTTCGTTTTACATGTGTATTCTATAAAGTTATTATACATTTAATTTCAAACCATATAATTTTTTTATCATGAGTGTTATAAATTTTAAAGATTATAAAAAATCGTTAAATAAACCAAAATATACCTCGACGCCTAAGTCAGGTAAAAACATGTATGTGAAGAATCTTGAAGATAAAATTACTTATTTTGAGAATAAAATTGTGTTGTATGCTAATAATCCTATTATTGAAAAGTGTGAATTTTCTGTAGAAGGATGCGCCATAAAGTTTTGCGTTATTGAAAAAAATTTAGAAATTTTATTAATTCTTCAGGATTATTCTCCAGAAGAGTCAGAGAATTATATCGTTACCTGGGAATTTTATATTCACAATACTGTTCAAGATGAGTATATAGATTCGAAATTCTTTTCATCATCAGATATGGCTATAAACTACTTTTTGTCGAAAATAAAATATACCACATAAGTTATTTATAAAACCATATTGGTTCCAGCAATCCATCCTGTTGTCCATGCATTTTGAAAATTAAACCCGCCTGTAATACCATCTACATCTATTACCTCACCTGAAAAATATAGCCCTTGGCATATTTTACTTTCCATAGTTCTAAAATTTATTTCCTTTAAATTAACGCCGCCACATTCAACAAATTCATCCTTAAAACGACTTTTACCATGTATACTTAACTCGCAGTTAAATAAGTTTTTTATAATATTATCTATTTCGCGGTTACTTATTTCTGCCCATTTTTTATCTTCAGGTATTTTGCATTTTTTTAATAAACCTATCCAAAATCTTTTTGTTATATCTTTTGGGTGAGCATTGCATATATTATTTCTTGAATTTCTTTTTTTTATCACCAATATCAAATCCTCAGTGTCTTTTTTGCTATTAATTCCAAGCCAATTAACAATTATTTTTGCTTTATAATTTGAGTTCATCATCTCTCTTGCAGACCACGCTGATAATTTCAATAATGCCGGGCCACTAAGGCCCCAATGTGTAATTAATAATGGACCATTTTGATAAAATGGTTTTTTGTTATTTATTTGCAATGTTAAGTGAGAATTCAAAAAAGATGTTCCTTGGAGATTTTTTATAATTGGATCATCTATATTAAATGTAAAAAGTGATGGTGCTAGCTCCGTAATGGTATGTCCAAGTGATTGGGCTAGTTTATAACCGCTTGTCTTGCTGCCAGTGGCTATCAATACTGAATTTGCAATATATTCGTTGTTTTCATTTAATCGTAATGAAAATTTTTCATCCTCAAGTTTTGATATGTTTTTTATATTTGATTTAGTTATTATTTTAACTTTGTATTTTTCAGCTTCTTCTATAAAGCAATTTATAATAGTTTTTGAGTCATCGGTGATCGGAAACATTCTACCATCATCTTCATATTTTAGCTTAACACCTCTACTTCTAAACCATTTTACAGTATCAGTAGTTTTGAATGTCATAAAAGGTGATAGCATTTCCTTTTCACCTCTAGGATAGTTTAAGCATAAATCTTTTGCGTCGTTTTTGTGATGCGTCACATTACACCTGCCGCCCCCAGATATTTTAACTTTTTTAAGTATTTTATTTGAAGATTCAAAAACTCTTATATCAGCTTTAATATTGTTCTCTTTAGCTATTTCTGCGCATCTTAGCGAAGCAAATATGCCGCTAGCACCCCCACCAATAATAGCAATATTGGTTATATTTTTTGATTTCATGAAAACGATACCTGATAAATATTATTTTTTTCTATTCAATACGATAAAACGGTCTATGGTGGAGGCGGCGGGGATTGAACCCGCGTCC
>JAQWPG010000007.1 GCA_029268385.1 Gammaproteobacteria bacterium | reverse complement strand
ATCCTGAGGACTCATTTGAGAACATGTGTAAGGTAGCGAAAAAAAATAAATTTTCTTTTCCTTATTTATATGATGAAAGCCAAGAAATTGCTAAAAAATATGGCGCTGTTTGCACTCCAGATTTTTTTGGATACGACGCATTTTATAAACTGCATTACCGTGGAAGACTAGATGCGACTAGAATGTCTGCAACAAATGATGATTTAGAGCCAGAGTTATTAAATGCAATGATTGAAATATCTCAAACTGGTCGTGGTCCAGCTATTCAAAAGCCAAGCGTTGGTTGTTCCATCAAATGGAAATAATAATATTTACGAGGCAGAACGCATTTTTTTTGCCAACGTCTTAGCGATTTTTGGGGTTTGTTTTCCCCATTTAGAATTTTGCATTTCCTCTGCCGCTATTTGGTAATCACCTTTTTCTAATGCACTTATAAAATTTTTAAATTGTGACACACCATCGATTCCCATTTGTGAAACCATCTCAACCACAACACTAAAAGCTAAGGGGTGAATATCTATATTATTAAGGATTTTTTTTGCCCCCTCAGTTGCATGCGAGAAGTCTCTTTCGTAGGTTATGCGCCACTCCCAATCCTCACTACTAACTGTACTGTAAAAATCATTTGCAGAAACAGCACCCTTGGTATGTTTATTTATTTTCTTCATATAAGTTAATGAAGGTATTCTTTGACCATAAACATATTTTGTTAAAGTTGTATAAGGTATCTCAACTTCTCTAGAAAAAGCTTCTAATGTAATGTTAAAACTATGTAAATAGTCTTTTAGTGTCATCACTGAATTATACTACCTTGCTTGATTTTCGTGCAAATATTTTAAAAACTAGTAATTAGAATCTAATTTTAAAAAACTCCATCTTGATCTTGTTAAATAATTTTTCTCAATGTCGTGTTGGCAAGCAAAATGTTCTTTAAAAGCTATAGCCTCTGGAAATGAGATGCACTCCTTAACTGCGGTTACGTTTATTATATCTTCTTCTATGACTTTTTTTTCCTGCGCCAGATTATTTTGAATTTCTATTTCATCTTGAATATTAACCTCATCTGGATCAGCTCCTGCATACACTTCTATACTTTTAATACTAATAAAAACTATTAATACGAGATAAAAATAATTTTCTATTTTTTTGATTAGCACTATCAACCACTCCTTATAATTAAATTAATATTCTCAAGGACGGATGATTTTTATAATTTAACAATCAACCATCCCGGAGGAATCACTAACTAACTTCAAGAGTAATTTTATTGATTTTATTAATTTAGTCTTTACCCATTTTCGGCTTAGACAATTCGGGTTTACCCAGATTGGGTAAGAAAATATTTTTTAAAATACCTGTCCTAATTTATCTTGTAAAGCTTTGTTCTCTAAAGTTTCTTGTAACAGGTTTTCCTGACTTCCCCATTTTTCAGTGAAATTCTTCGGGGACTGATGGTATGACTCTTCACTATTTCTATGATGATGAGGGCATAGTGGTATGACTTCATAATTGGTAGCCTTTTTACCCATGCCTGTATTACTAATAATATGATGTAACTCTGCTGGGCTTCCTGGGAATCCCATTTTATCGCAAATAATACAACCTAATTCTGCAATAGATCTCATGTGTAATTTTTCATCTTTTGTCTTGGATTTTTTTGCCATAATTTATACCTTTTTTATTTGTGTATATAAATTTTTATTTATTTTATATTACTTTTACCAATTCATCCCAATTAGTTGTATATCTTGGTGTTCGATTTTCGCATTTTCTTGCCCAAGGGTGGTCAATTCCTTGTGCTGCAAAACGAATAGTATCTTGCCCCATCGTGGTATTCATAGAATCAATAGTTTTCATTAAATGACTTCGTGCTTGCGTTTCTTCTGAATCAAACATTTCCATTTGCTTAAATGATGCAGGAACTATATCTAATAAAATAATGCCAGCTTTGTGATATTTATAACCTTTAGAAAAAATTTGTTCCAAACATTTACGTGCTGCTTGAATAATATGCGTTGTGTCATCGCTTGGCTCCATAAAACCGCAAGTAATACCATTGTCATACTGTGGATCTTGTCGACGAAACGGATTAGTTCTCAAAAAAACATAGATTCCTTGAGCTTTACTTTTTTGTAAACGTAACTTATGACAAGCTCGTGTTGTATAATTTGCAACTGCATTCATTAACTCTTTTTTATCCGTCACTAATTTTCCAAAAGACTTTGAAGATGTAATATTTTTTTTAGCCATTACTTCTTCTAACTCTAAGCAATTCATACCTCTTAATTCTCGCACTAATCTTTCTCCTACTACCGTAAAATGTTTGCGCGCCCACACAATATCAACATCTCTTAACTTTAAAGCTGTATTAATACCCATCTCACTTAATCTTTTTGATAGTTGTCGCCCAACTCCCCAAAGATCGCCTACAGGAAAATTAGCTAAAATTTCATTTTGTGTAGTTTTTTTACAAATATTAAATACTCCGCTTTTTGTGCGTTTTTTTGCTACATGGTTAGCAACTTTGGCTAGAGTTTTATTTGGAGCTATGCCAATTGAAACTGGAATCCCAGTCCATTGCTTAACTGTTTTTCTAATTTCTAAAGAATACTTATTTATGTCTAGCCTTCTGAATTCTTCTAGTCGTAAAAATGCTTCGTCAATTGAATAAACTTCCATAGCAGGTGTGAACTGACGTAGTGTTGTCATTACACGTTGTGACATATCTCCATACAACTGGTAATTTGAAGAGAGAATAATCGCTTTTTTTTGTTCCAATAATTTTTTGTATTGAAACATGGGTGCTCCCATTGGAATTCCTAGAGCTTTTATTTCGTTTGAACGCGCCACGATACATCCATCATTATTTGACAAAACCGCCATTGGTTTTTTTTCTAGCGCAGGATTAAAAACTCTCTCACAGGAACAGTAGAAATTATTACAATCAACTAATGCATAAATTGGATCTGGCTTAAGTGAAGACATGAGTTAAACCGCATGCACAACATTGGTAACAACACCCCAAATATGAACTTCATCTTCCTCGCTCACTAAGATAGGTTCGAAGGCATCATTTTCAGGCGCTAAATAAACTTTACCGTCTTTTTTCACGTAACGTTTAACAGTGAGTTCATGTTGAATGGCAGCAATCACAATCTTTCCGACTTGTGGTTCAAGACTTCTATCTACTACCAATAAATCACCATCATGGATTCCTGCATTGATCATTGATTCTCCAGACACTCGAACAAAAAAAGTAGCGCTTGGTGTTTTTATTAAATGAGTATTTAAGTCAAGCTTAGTGTCCATGAAATCATCTGCAGGCGATGGAAATCCAGCCGCGACTTTTGAGGCAAAGAATGGTAATTCATACTCCGCTGCATTTTGCGACTCTATAAAATCTCTTACTTCTGCTACCATATTCTCAGGAATGCGAATTGCTTTGGTGGGCACGCCATAAAGACTCTTACGTCCTGCACCTGATCTTTTGCCGCCTCGTTTTACAGTTTTATTTTTGATTTCGTACATAATCTAAAAGTACTTTAAATGCTAGATTATGTCAATTAATTTAAGTGGCCTGTTTTAACAAAAATAAGTGCGCCTTCGTCTTTGGTGAATGGAGTATGCTGACTTAAATGTGGACTCCTCAACCATGAGCCTTTTGGGTATGCGCCAAACTCGTCATGAAATACACCTTCTAGGACTAAAATCTCTTCGCCACCCCAATGCTGATGTGGATTAAATATTGTATTTGGCGCCCATTTAACTAAAGCTGCATGTTCCGTATTAAAGTTATGTAATGGCATAACTGAAAGTCCGTCAACCAATCCTGGTAGCCAAGGTTCCTTATTAGTATCAACGATAACTTTTTTTCGATCATCATTTTGAAACTGACGCAGCTTCACAAATAATACGCAGCCGGCATTGCTATATGGATTATGCGAAGAGCCTTGTGGGTTCCTAACGTATGTACCTTTTGGATAAGAGCTAAACTCATCAGAAAAAGTTCCTTCTAAAACAAAAAATTCTTCACCTCCATCATGCACATGTTCATCAAATTTACTGCCTGGGGCAAAACGAACTATTGTTGTAGCTACCGCTGATTCTCCACCATCATCTCTCTCAAGATACAAACGTTCAACTCCATCAGATGGTGATTTATGCCATGCCTCTTTTTTAGAATTAACAGCTATTCGTTTTGTGAAGTCTTGATTAACCATTTAAACATTCATTCAATTTATCTAATGGCCATCTTGGTTTCACTTCCCCATGCAAATTATACATTTGCCCAGCTTCATATTTTTTATAACCCGCATATGCGATCATCGCACCATTATCCGTGCAGAATTTTTTAGTTGGATAATAAGCTTTAGCATCAATAGATTCTGCAAAAGTTGTAATCCTTTCTCTTATAAATTGATTGGCACTAACGCCCCCTGAAATCACTATAGATGGGTGACCTTTTTCACTATGTGCACGTTTCAATTTTCCTACCAAGCAATCAGAGACTGAATTTTGCAGCTCTAGTGATATATTTTTTTGGTCTTGCTCTGTCTTTTCTGATGCTTTCCATGTGAGCATGATGTGGGTTTTTAAACCACTAAAGCTAAAGTCACAATTTGGTTTATTTAGAACTGGCCTTGGAAATTTATAGCTACCTTCAATTCCTTCTTTTGCCAACTTTTCAATTAATGGACCTCCGGGATAGTCTAAACCCATCAGTTTTGCACTTTTATCAAAAGCCTCCCCGACCGCATCATCTAACGTTTCACCCATGATTTCATATTCACCAATAGTTTTTGCATCAACTATCATAGTATGACCACCAGAGATCAATAAACCAAAGAATGGAAATGACAATTCTGGGTATTCCATGAATGGGGCTAATAAATGAGCCTCGATGTGATTGACTGAAATAATCGGTTTATCAGTTATATATGCCAAAGACCTTGCGAAAGTTGAGCCTACTAATAGGCAACCCTTTAGACCTGGACCTGCTGTATAAGCTATCAGATCAATATCATCTAAAGTTTTATCTGTGCTTTTTAGGAGATTTTGTAATAGCGGCAGGACTCTATCTGCATGATCTCTTGAAGCCAGTTCTGGGACTACCCCACCATAATCTTGGTGAATTTCTATTTGGCTGAAGAGTTCATCTGCAAGTAGTCCTTTCTCTGAATCATATATAGCCAGACCAGTTTCATCGCAAGACGTTTCAATACCTAAAACTAACATATTATGACGCCACTTTGTTTTGATTTTTCTTCATACAACTGTATAATCACACCACTAAATAATTAAAGGTAAATTATGCCAAGTATTAAAGTAAAAGAAAACGAGCCATTTGACATTGCGATCAGACGATTTAGACGTGCATGTGAAAAGGCTGGAGTTTTAACCGAAATTAGAAAAAGAGAATTTTACGAAAAGCCAACTTCTGTTAGAAAAAGAAAAGCAGCTGCAGCAGTAAAAAGAGTTCATAAAAGAACTAATAGAACTGCAACTGGTAGAAGAATTAAACTCTATTAATGTCGAACCCTCAAGAAACTAGCTCACCTCTAAAGATTAAAATCACTGAAGATAAAATATCTTCAATGAAAAGTGGTGATAAAAAAAGACTAGGTGCTGTTAAATTAATTCTTGCAGCTATTCTAGATAAAGAAGTTGAAGCTAGAAAACCTCTAACTGACGAAAATATTTTTGAGATTCTAAAAAAACTCTCTAAAAAAAGTAAAGAATCTTTAACTCATTACAACGAAGCTAATAGAACTGAGCTTGCAGAGCAAGAAGAGTTTGAGTTATCTGTGTTTAAAGAATATCTTCCAGAAGATATGTCTGAAGAAGAAGTTCAAAAAATGATTGAAGATATTATGAAAGAAAAATCCATTCAGCAAATGAGTCAAATTGGTGAAGTTATGGGCGAATTAAAAAAACGTTCTAGCAACAGAGCGGATATGGGTTTTGCAAGTAAGTTTGTTAAAGAAAAGCTATCTTAAATATCATATAAGTTATATTCAAGCCCTTATCTCTGCGTCTCTATTGAATGCTAAACCTGTTAGTTCTATAATCAATATATTATATAGATTCACGTTCATCCTAAATTAAGGACGGAAGTAAGCAAAAAGCTGAAGGAACGCACCAAACTTAAATCTAGAGTTTGGTGAGACATCATCAAACTCTATTTAACAAATTGTTGGTATAAGTATGAAAAACGCAATGCAATTTTTAGACATCAAAAGAGAAGAGCCTTCTGTAGAAAAAGCAGAAGTTAGAATTTATACTTATGACGAAATATATTCTAATTTTCCAGCTGATAAAGCATCAGAACAAGCTGGAAGATGTCTAAACTGCGGTAACCCTTATTGTGAATGGAAATGCCCAGTGCATAATTATATTCCAACTTGGTTAGATTTAATTCGTGACGGCAAAATAATAGAAGCAGCTGAAATGTCGCACAAAACAAATTCTCTTCCTGAAATTTGTGGTCGTATTTGTCCTCAAGATAGATTGTGCGAGGGAGCTTGTACTTTAGAAGATGGTTTTGGAGCAGTGACTATTGGGTCAATAGAAAAATATATTACTGATGAAGCGTTTCGTCTTGGTTGGAAACCAGATATGTCAGAAGTCATCAAAACTGACAAAACTGTTGCTATCATTGGAGCAGGGCCTGCGGGTTTGGCATGTGCAGATATACTTACAAGAAATGGAGTAAAAGCAAAAATATACGATAAGTATTCAAGAATTGGAGGCTTATTAACTTTTGGTATTCCTCCCTTTAAACTTGATAAAAATATCGTTGAAAAAAGAAAAGAAATCTTAGAAGGAATGGGGGTTGAATTTATTTTAAATACAGAAGTCGGCAAAGATGTAGATTTCGAAGAAATATATAACTCTCATGATGCGGTTTTTCTAGGCATGGGTACGTACAAGCCGATGAAAGGAAACTTTAAAGGGGAAAACCTAGAAGGAGTTCACGAAGCATTACCATTTTTAATTTCAAATATAAATAATGAACTGAAAATAGATACAGATGTTATATCTATGCAAGATAAAAAAGTGGTAGTTTTGGGTGGCGGTGATACGGCAATGGATTGCAATAGAACTTCTATAAGACAGGGCGCTGAAAGTGTTAAATGTGTTTACAGAAGAGATGAGGCAAATATGCCTGGCTCTAAAAAAGAAGTTAAAAATGCAAAGGAAGAAGGTGTAGAGTTTATGTTTAATTATCAACCAATAGAAATTATTGGTGATAAAAAAGTTGAAGGTATTAAAGTGGTGGAGACAAAATTGGGGCCTCCTGATGCAATGGGAAGGCAAAATCCTATCGTACTAAAAAATTCTGAAAAAATTATTCCTGCTGACACAGTTATTATTGCATTTGGTTTTCAACCAAGCCCAGCAGAGTGGTTTAAAAATTATAATATTGAAACAAAAGATAATGGTCTTTTGAAAGTTGATAATGAATATTCATATCAAACTACTAATGATAAAATATTTGCTGGTGGTGATATGACAAGAGGTTCCGACCTGGTGGTTACTGCGGTTTTTGAGGGAAGAGAAGCTGCTGAAAATATTCTAGACTTTCTAGAGATATAAAATATGAGCTCAATAAAAAATAGAAGAATTTTAGATGTTTTAAATGGCATTCCTGTTGATAAAACTCCTGTATGGATTATGCGACAGGCAGGAAGATACTTACCAGAATATAAAAAAACAAGAGCAGAAGCTGGTAGCTTTTTAGATTTATGTAAAACTCCAGAATTAGCATCTGAAGTTACAATCCAGCCTATAAGAAGATTTGATTTAGATGCTGCTATTATTTTTTCAGATATATTAACTATTCCTGATGCAATGGGTCTTGAGTTAAAATTTGAAGACAATAGAGGTCCTTATTTCGATAACCCACTAGATAATATTGATGATGTATCTTCTTTAACTGATAAAAATACAGATACTTTAGAATATGTTGCGGAAGCTATTATTCAAACCAAAGAAAAATTAAATAATGAAATACCTTTAATTGGATTTTCAGGTAGTCCTTGGACTTTATCAACATATATGGTCGAAGGATCTGCGACTAAAGAATTTAGAAAAATAAGATCCATAGTCTTTAAAGACCCAGAAATGCTTGAAGCGTTAACAAAAAAACTCGTTAAGTCAATTTCTGAATACCTTGTGATGCAAGCAAAAGCTGGCGCTGATGTTTTAATGATATTTGATTCTTGGGGAGGTTTATTAAATACAGATAACTATATTAATTTTTCTCTTAATCCAATGAAAGAAATAATTAACAATTTAAGAAATAATCAAATTACAAAAAATATTCCAATAATATTATTCACCAGGGGCGGAGGAATTTGGCTAAATCAGATATCCGAATCTGGTTGCAATGCCATTGGCTTAGATTGGACTACTGATATATCCACTGCAAGAAAAATAGTTGGGGAAAATATATCTCTGCAAGGTAATTTAGACCCATGTGCTTTGCATGGGACTGAAAAATCTATAAAAGAAGCTGCGTCAAAAATATTAGACAGTTATGGATTTGGTCACAGACATATTTTTAATTTAGGCCATGGAATCGATCAATACGTTGACCCTGAAAATTTAGGTATATTAATAAATCATGTGAAAGAATATAGTAAAAAGTATCATCAAAATTAAAATATCTTTTCAATCTCTATTTCTTTTTGATTCTCATCATTAGTCTTAATATCTTTACTAAAAGTTTTTGGCACATTTTCTTTTCTAAATACTTCTACTATAGAGCTCTCAGAAGTTGGAGAAGCTAATAATCCATTTTTACTATCAATTTTTGCACTTACCAAGCCCTCTGGCTCATCCATATTTGATTTAGGTGTACCTTTTAAAGCGATTTTCATGTAATCGACCCACATTGGTAAAGCTGCAGTACTTCCGAATTCATTTTTCCCAAGGGACGAATGATTGTCGAAACCTAAAAAACTTACAGTCACAATGTCTCTATTAAAGCCAGTAAACCAAGCATCTTTTTGATCATTAGTTGTGCCCGTTTTCCCAGCTATATCATCTCTTTTTAAAACTTTAGCTTTTCTTGCCGTACCGTATTTTACAACATCTTTCATCATACTTACCATTTGATAAATATTTCTTGGGTCAACAGTTTGGGTTGCAAATCTTGGCAAACCAGCTTTTTTTCTTAACTCGGTTATTTCTTCTACAGATTCTGCTGATGGGAATTGCAGAGTATCCATGCTCACATAATCGCAAGGATTGCCACAAACTCTAACTGGGTTTTCCACATAAATTATTTCGTTATTTCTTTTTCTGACTTGCTCAATAATATATGGTTTTATACCAAAACCACCATTTGAAAAATATGCATATGCTTCGGATAATTCTATGGGTGTAATTTCCCCGCTTCCTAAAGCTAATGTCAAATCTTTTGGTAATTTTTCTGTCTTGACACCAAAGTTCTTTACGTAATTCAGAGTATAGTTTATGCCGATGCTATCTAATAATCTTATAGATATCATATTTCTAGATTTGGCAAGCCCGTAGCGTAACCTTGTAGGACCAAAAAATTTTCCACCATAATTTTTAGGCCTCCAGGCTCCACTGACGGTATTTTCTTTAAAGACTTTGGGAGCATCATTAATTACAGATGCTGGCGTATAACCTTTATTTAAAGCAGCCGAATATATAAATGGTTTAAAACTTGACCCTGGTTGTCTTTTTGCTTGAAGTACTCTATTAAACTTACTTAATCTGTAATCGTAGCCTCCAGATAAAGCTGATATTGCGCCACTATTAGAATCAATCGAAACCAAAGCACCATTTACATTTGGTATTTGCGAGAGACGCCATTTATTTTTTACTTCCTTGACTCTAACAACATCACCTATGGATAAAATTTTATCAAAACTTTTTATTTTTTTTCTATAATTAACATCAAAATATTGATTTTTTATAATAACTTCATTTAGTTTTATATCTAATAATTGATTATTTTTTGTATATACCTTGATTATTTTTTTCTCTACATTTAATACTACTGCGGGTATGTTTTTATTTATTTCATAGAAATTTTTTAAATATTTATCAATATTTATCATTGAGATTTCAAGGTCGTACTCAAAGTCTGAATTCAACAATTGGTTATAATTGATTTTTGCTTCAGGGCCTCTATAGCCGTGCCTAGTATCATATTTTTCTATATTTTTTTTAAGAGAGCTTTGAGCGGCTTCTTGAAGCTTGCTATTAATAGTTGTAAATACATCGTAGCCTTTTGTATATGCGTCCTTACCAAATCTTTCTTCCATTTCTATTCTTGCCATTTCAGAAACATACGGTGCTTTTAGCTCAATATTTGCAGTGTTTAATTTAGCGCTTACAGGCTCAAGATATGCATTAATATATTCGTCTTGAGAGATAAAATTATTTTCTGACATCCTTCTTAATACATAATCTCTTCTTTGTAATGCTCTCTTTTTATTCGCAATTGGATTATATCTTGAAGGTGCTTTTGGTAAGCCAGCAATCATTGCTGTTTGAGACAAATTTAATTCAGACAATCTTTTCCCATAATAAACTTGCGCTGCTGCTGCAACTCCATATGCTCTATGACCTAAATAAATTTTATTCATATATAATTCGAAAATTCTTTCTTTACTTAAATTTCTTTCCAATTTGTAGGCGAGTAAAATTTCTCTTAATTTACGTATTATCTTTTTTTCTCTAGTTAGATAAAAGTTCCTAGCTACCTGCATTGTTATGGTGCTTCCACCTTGAGTAACTTTTCCCGTAGTTAAAAAACTTTTCAATGCTCTTAATAAACCGAAATAATCAACACCATTATGCTTATAAAATCTATTGTCTTCTGCGGCAATGAACGCATTTTTTAAATTATCAGGTATTTCTTCAAATGTTACCGGTATTCGTTTTTTTTCTCCAAAAACTGCTATTAATTTTTTATCTTGGGTATAGATACGCATAGGAATCTGCATTCTCATATCCTGTATTTCTTCCACGGATGGCAAACTACTAGATAAAGTAATATATAATGCTAAAAGAGAAGCAAATATCAGACCGATAAAATAGTAAAATGGTTTTAAAGCTCTCTTGAAAAATATACTCATATTTGTTGGTGGCAATAAAAATTCTTGTTAATATCTATATAATACTATAAACACAAAATTAATCTTGCCTAAACTAAAAAACAATATAATTTTGATTGGCCCAATGGGTTCTGGGAAGACCTCTATTGGAAAAAAACTGTCTAAAATGATGAAATTTAATTTTATTGACACCGATCACTTGATTGAAGAAAAAACTGGTGTTGATATTCCAACTATTTTCGAGCACGAAGGGGAATCTGGATTTAGAAAGAGAGAAAACAAAATTTTAGAAGATATATCAAATATTGAAAATTCAGTTTTAGGTACTGGCGGTGGCATTATAATTTTAGAGGAAAATAGAAAAATTATTAAAAATATGGGTTTTATTGTTTATCTTACAGCAAGCATTAAAGAACTAGTTTATAGAACAGAACAAGATAGAAATAGGCCCCTTATTAAAGATGGTGACACAAAAAAGAAAATTGAAGAGATCTTAAAAGAACGTGAAAAAATCTATGAAAATATATCTAATATAAAAATAAGTACTGATAATTATGATACAGTGAAATTATCAAAAATTATTATTAAAAATTATGAAAAAAATAATAGTTAAATTAAATGATAGATCATACCCAATTTATATTGGCAAGAATATATTATCTAACAAAAGCTTGTTAGGTAATATCAAGAGTGAAAAATTTGCTGTAGTAACGAATAAGAAAATTAAATCTTTGCATTTATCAAAAATTAATAATGCATCAATAAAAAATAATCAAATAATATTAAATGATGGTGAGAAATATAAGAACCAAGAAAGTATTGATAAAATATATAATTACTTGTTGAAAAATAAGTATTCTCGGGATAGTTGTATTATTGCATTTGGTGGTGGAGTAATTGGAGATATTACTGGGTATGCTTCAGCTACGTATCAAAGAGGTATTAATTTTGTTCAAATACCTACTACGCTACTATCTATGGTTGATTCATCAGTGGGTGGTAAGACTGGTATAAACCATTCTCTTGGAAAAAATATGATTGGAGCTTTTCACCAGCCTATCGCAGTCATCATAGATACAGAAATTTTAAAAACCCTTTCTAAAAGACAATTCAGCGCTGGTATGGCAGAAGTCATTAAATATGGAATCATCGAGGATAAAAAATTTTTTAACTGGATTAGAAAAAATACAGAAAAAATAAAAATGCAAGATCCAGAAAGCATAATAAAAATTGTTAAAAAATCATGTGAAATTAAAGCAAAGATTGTTTCTCTCGATGAAAGAGAGAAAAATATTAGAGCCCTATTAAATCTTGGACATACTTTTGGGCATGCTATTGAAAATTATTTAGGGTACGGAAAGTGGCTACACGGAGAGGCTATTGCATGCGGCTTTCTTATAGCAGCATCTGTGGCAATTCAAAATAAAACAATGAGTATTAGCGAATACGATCAAATAAAAGATTTAATAGAAGCATTTAATCTCCCAACAAAATTACCAAAAAATATTAATGTTGAAAAATTATTTAAAATTATGCTGTTAGATAAAAAAGTAAAAAATAATGAAATGACTTATGTTCTTCCTAAAAATATTGGTAAAGCTTATATCACAAACAAAATTAAAAAAAATATTGTTATTAAAGCACTTAAAGATCATGTCAAATGATTTTGAAAAAAATCTCGCTCCTTACGCATTGTTTTCAGCTAAAACTTTAGGCAGAGAGCATATTGAGAGTTCTGCAAAATTAAGAACTGAGTTTCAAAGAGATAGAGAACGTATAATCCATTCAACAGCTTTTAGGCGCCTAGAGTATAAAACCCAAGTTTTTGTTAATCACGAAGGAGATATGTATAGAACAAGGTTAACTCATACTATTGAAGTTGCGCAGATTGCAAGAGCTGCAGCTCGAGCTCTTAGAATCAATGAAGATTTAACAGAGGCAATATCCCTGGCACATGATTTAGGTCATACTCCATTTGGTCATGCAGGGCAGGATGTCCTTAATATTTGCATGAAGGATTTTGGTGGTTTTGAGCATAATATTCAATCCTTGAGAATTATTGATAAATTAGAAAATAGATATGCAAGTTTCCCGGGTTTAAATTTATGCTTTGAAACAAGAGAAGGTTTATTGAAGAAATGCAGCATAACAAGAGCAAAGAAACTTGGCTCAATAGGAAAAAGATTTGTTGATAAAAAACAATCTTCTTTAGAAGCTCAACTTACAAATGTGTGTGATGAGATTGCATATAATAATCATGATATTCAAGACGGAATTAGAGCAAAAAAAATCTTTGTAGAGCAATTAGAAGATCTTCCCTTATTTTTTAATCAGATGAATATAGTTTTAAAAAAGTTTCCTAAATTATCTGGCTCAAAAATTGTTAATGAAACAGTTAGATTAATCATAAATTTATTAGTTACGGATTTAATAAATAATTCAAATAAAAATATTAAAAATAAAGGAATTTTAACTAGTGAAGATGTAAAAGATTCAAATAGCCTCACGATAAGTTTTTCTGATGATATAAAAAAAATGAATATAGAGCTTAAGAGATTTTTATATTCTAATCTATATCAACACCCTGATGTTAAAAAAATGACCGATCAAGCAAATACTATAATTTCAGACTTATTTTCTGCCTATATTAGTGACATAAAATTACTTCCCAGCGACTTCTATGAATATAACCTTGAGAAAATTAACGCTGGCCATAAAGAAAGAGTAATTTGTGATTATATTGCTGGAATGACTGATAGATTCGCCCAACAAGAACATAATCGCTTATTTTAATTAATATAGGTTATTTCCAACACATAAATTCTCGATATTTATTGAATGCGTAAGCTTCAGGTCCTATAATGATATAACACGTTCATCCTAATAATAAAGGACGGAAGTAAGCGAAAAGCCGAAGGAACGCACCAAACTTTAACCTAAGGTTTGGTGAGATATCATCAAACTCTTAGGTAAGACAATACATTGGACTTATATGAGTATAAAAGACAAAAATAAAGAAATCACTGGCTTATACGATAAGAGCTTTGAAAAGGATAGCTGTGGCTTTGGATTAATTTCAAATATAGATGATAAACCAAGTCACTGGCTAATTAATACAGCTATTACTGCTCTTGAAAGATTAGCTCATAGAGGTGCTGTTGGGGCCGACGGTACTTCTGGTGATGGTTGTGGAATTTTATTTAAAATCCCAGAATTTTTCTTCAGGTCAATAGCAAACGAGCAAAAAATTAACATTGCTAAAAACTTTTCTATTGGAATGTTTTTTTTAAACACTGATACTAAGAAAAGAAAATCTTCGATGGAGATTGTTGAAAAAATTGTAAATGAATATGGTTTTGTTCTGGCAGGATGGCGAGAAGTCCCAGTTAATAAAAATATCTGTGGAGAGGATGCGCTAAAAACTCTGCCTTATATCAGTCAAGCTTTTATAAATCCAACTAAACAAGTAAATGCTAAAGATATTGAATCTAAGCTTCTTGTCATAAGAAGAAAGATTGAAATATTAATTTCTAAAACTGATGACGATATATTTTATATTGCTAGCCTTTCTTCAAAAGTAATTTTATATAAAGGCATGATTATGCCAAAACATCTTGCGGAGTTTTATTTAGACTTATCAAATAAAAATCTTGAAACTTCTCTTTGTGTTTTTCACCAAAGATTTTCTACGAATACAACACCTCAATGGAGTCTAGCTCAGCCGTTTAGGATGCTTGCTCATAATGGAGAAATTAATACCATAAGAGCGAATAGAAACTGGTCTCAAGCAAGGTCAAGTATATTTAAAACATCTAAAATTCCTGAGCTTGCAAAACTCAAACCTCTTGTTTCAATGGATGGGTCTGACTCTAAAAGTTTAGATAACATGCTAGAAGTTTTAGTAGTTGGCGGCATCAATTTATTTAAAGCAATAAAACTTCTCATTCCGCCCGCCTGGAAAAGTATCGCAGAGAACGATTCTGATTTAAAAGCATTTTATGAATACAATGCTAAACATATGGAATCTTGGGATGGGCCGGCTGGCATTGTGTTAACAGATGGTAGGTACGCAGCCTGTGTGACTGATAGAAATGGATTAAGGCCTGCAAGATATATAATTACAAAAGATAGACATATAACAGTAGCTTCTGAAATTGGCGTTTATGATTACGATGAAAAAGACATTGTAGAAAAAGGTAAGCTTGGGCCAGGTCAAATCATTGCTGTCGATACACAAGAAGGCAAAGTTTTAAACTCACAAGATATTGATAATGCTCTTAAAAGCAGATGTCCCTATAAAGAGTGGATGGATACAGGCGCAGAATCAATGCGTAAAATTATCCCAGATAAGTTTCCAGAATTAGAATTTTTTGATGATACTAAAATTAAGCAATATGAAAAAATGTTTAATGTCACTTATGAAGAAAAGGATCAAATCTTAAAGCCTCTCTCAAAACTAAGTCAAGAAGCTATAGGTTCTATGGGTGACGACACGCCATTACCGGTATTATCAAGTGAAATAAGATCTTTATATGATTATTTTAGGCAGCAATTTGCTCAAGTTACAAATCCGCCTATAGATCCAATACGAGAAAGCAATGTAATGTCATTAGAAACCTATCTTGGGCCAGATCTAAATATTTTTGAAGAAGGCTCTAAGCATGCACATAGATTAACTATCGAATCTCCAATTTTATCTTATAGAAAGTTTAAACAACTGCAGGAACTTAAGAATAAAAAATTCACGTACAAAGTTTTAAACTTAAACTTCAGTGAGGATATGAGACTTGAAGACGCTATAAAAAATTTAACTGAAGACGCTATTGAAGCAGTTAAAAACAAGAAAGTTTTTATTATATTAAGTGATAAAGAAATTAAGAAAGGAAGTCTTCCTCTGCATGCTTTATTAGCAACCGGCGCGGTACATCATGCTTTAATTAAAAGTGGATTAAGAACTAAAGCTAATATTATAGTTGAAACTGCAACAGCAAGAGATTCTCATCATTGCGCCGCCTTGATAGGTTACGGTGCCACCGCGATATATCCGTACCTAGCTTATCAATCATTAAACAGTATGATAATGAACAAATCTGATGATAGCTCAGAATTTTTTCTAGCAACTAGAAATTATAGGCAAGGAATTAATAAAGGTCTTTATAAAATATTATCTAAAATGGGAATTTCCACTATTGCGAGTTACAGGGGATCTCAGTTATTTGAATGTGTTGGTCTTAATCAAGATATCGTGGACTTATGCTTCTGCGATACAATAAATAGATTATCCGGCACAACTTTTGATGATCTTCAGAACGATCAAGTGAAATTAGCAAAAAATAGCTGGAGTCAAAGAAAAAATATTAAGCAAGGAGGTCTTCTAAAATACGTTCATGGGGAAGAATTTCATGCCTACAATCCTGATGTTGTAAAAACGCTGCAAGACGCTGTAAAAAGTGGTGAATATAAAGACTATAAAAAGTATAGCGATATAGTTCACTCTAGAGAAAAGATGGTTATCAGAGATATGTTAGATTTTAAAAGTTCTAAGAGCCCAATTCCTTTAGATGAAGTTGAGCCTATTGAAGATATACTTTTGAGATTTGATTCTGCCGGAATGTCGTTAGGAGCACTGTCACCTGATGCCCATGAGACTTTAGCACAGGCCATGAATAAAATGGGTGGAAGATCAAACTCAGGAGAAGGTGGCGAGGATCAAAAAAGATTTAATACAGATAAAAACTCAAAAATAAAACAAGTTGCTTCGGGTAGATTTGGAGTAACACCGCATTACTTAGTAAATGCTGAAGTAATACAAATTAAGATCGCTCAAGGGGCGAAACCAGGAGAAGGTGGTCAACTTCCTGGAGATAAAGTTGACAAACTTATTGCGACTTTAAGGTATGCGAATCCTGGTATTACATTAATATCACCACCACCACATCATGATATATATTCAATAGAAGATTTAGCGCAACTGATTTTTGACTTAAAACAGGTGAATCCTAAAGCATTCGTTTCTGTTAAATTAGTAGCAGAAGCTGGTGTGGGAACTATTGCTGCAGGTGTGGCTAAAGCTTACGCAGATTTTATTACAATATCTGGTTATGATGGTGGAACTGCAGCAAGTCCTTTATCAAGCATTAAGTATGCTGGTGGGCCATGGGAAATGGGCTTGTCTGAAACGCACCAAACATTAAGAGCAAATAATTTAAGAAGAAATGTAAGATTACAAGCTGATGGCGGATTAAAAACTGGAGTAGATGTAGTTAAAGCAGCTATTCTTGGCGCAGAAAGCTTTGGTTTTGGGACTGGACCTATGATTGCAATGGGTTGTAAGTATTTGAGAATTTGTCATTTAAATAATTGCGCAACCGGAGTTGCGACTCAGAATCAAGTTTTGAGAAAATACCATTTTATTGGGAAAGATGAGATGGTCATGAACTACTTCAAATTTATTGCAGAAGAGACTAGAGAAATTCTTGCAAATTTAGGTTATACAAAACTTTCTGATGTGATTGGACAAACTAGTAATCTAGAAGTCAAAAAATTTGAGAATGGAAAGTTAAAACACTTAGTAATAGACCCAATTATCTCAGATGCAAATGTTGATAAAGATATATCCCACACATGTGAATTAGAAAAAAATGCTCCATGGGATAAAGCTACTTTATCGAAAAAAATAGATGTTGATACAAAAGATGCTATACAAAATAAATTAGGTGGTAATTTCGAATACAATATTAAAAATACTGATAGATCAGTCGGCGCAAGTATTTCAGGTTCTATAGCGCAAGCACATGGAAATTATGGCATGTCAGAAAATCCTATAAATATTCATTTTAAAGGCACAGCAGGACAGAGTTTTGGAGTATGGAATGCTGGAGGACTAAACCTAAGTTTAGAAGGTGATGCAAATGATTATGTTGGAAAAGGCATGGCTTCTGGCCAAATAATTGTGTACCCGCCTAAAGATGTAAATTATAAATCTAGAGATTCTGTCATTATAGGAAATACTTGCATGTATGGTGCAACTGGTGGAAAACTTTATGCAAATGGTATTGCAGGCGAGAGATTTGCAGTAAGAAACTCAGGAGCAACTGCTATCGTTGAAGGGGTTGGTGATCATGGTTGCGAATACATGACCAATGGCGTTGTAATAATTCTTGGAAAAACAGGAGTTAACTTTGGCGCCGGTATGTCTGGTGGTTTTGCAATTGTTTTAGACGAAGATGGTTCGTTTAAAAATAAATATAATAAAGAATTAGTAGATACCATAAAAATTGATAGAACTAAAAATTCTTACCAAGAAAATTTTTTGAGGAATTCTATATCAGATTATGTTGAAAAAACTGATAGCGAATGGGGTAAACATATACTTGAAAATTATGAAGCCTTTATCGAGAAATTCTTAATCGTAAAACCAAAAGCTATTAATATTGAGGAAATACTTAATAAAGATAGTGTAGCTGCATAAAATGGCAAGAAATATTCCAAAAGATTTTATAGATAACATAATAGACAAAGCAAACATCGTCGACATAATTGGAAATTATATTAAGCTTGAAAAAAAAGGTAACGATTATTGGGCAAGATGTCCATTTCATAGTGAAAAAACATCTTCTTTTAGCGTAAGTGAAAATAAACAATTTTTTCATTGCTTTGGTTGTGGTGCACATGGTAATGCTATCGGCTTTATTATGGATCATTCTAATAAAACCTATCCTGAGGCTATAGAAACTATCGCTAATACTTTAGGATTAGAAATACCAAGAGATAAAGAATCCAGTAAGATATATGAAGCGAGAAAAATTTTGCAGAATTCTTTAAATGACGCAAAAGACAATTTTGAAAATCAACTTAAAAATTCCACAAAAGCAATTTCTTATCTAAAACAAAGAAATATAACTGGCGAGACCGCAAAAATATTTAATATTGGTTATGCAGCAAATGATTATCAAGTATTAAATAAGTTTTTGAGTGCAACTTATACCGAAAAAAATTTATTAGAAGCTGGACTTATAGTAAAAAAAGATAAGAATTCTTATGATAAATTTAGAGATCGTATAATGTTTCCGATTCACGATCAAACTGGAAATATCATAGCTTTTGGAGGAAGAATATTAAATGAAGACAAGGAAAAATCATTAGCTAAATACATGAATTCGCCGGAAACAGCTTTATTCAGCAAAAAAAAAGTTTTGTATAATTTACATCTCGCAAAAAAAGAAAAAAAATCGAGAGATTTTTTATATGTTGTCGAGGGTTACATGGATGTTATTAAATTGCACCAAGCTGGGATAAAAAACTCAGTTGCAACGCTAGGGACAGCAGTGACACAAGAAAATCTTTTGCAATGCTTTAAATATACAAAGGAAATTATTTGTTGTTTCGATGGAGATAATGCTGGGAAAAAAGCTGCGTGGCAAGGGGTAGAAAATATTATGCCTGTAATAAAAGATGGCGATGCAATAAGTTTTGTATTTCTTCCTGAAAATTGTGATCCTGATAATATTATTGAAAATGGCGGAGAAAAATTATGGAATGAAAATATTAATAAAAAAATCAGTATTGAAGAATTTATTTATTTAAAATATTCAAAAGAGTTTGATTTGAGTACAGCCGCAGGTAAAACTCAATATTTACAAAAAATTGATGCTCTTTTAAAAAAACTAAACGCAAAAATTCTAAAACAAATTATCATGGAGTACTTAAAAGAGAAAGTTGGAGTAAAATATATTTCAAAAAAAAATAAATTAGAAGAGCCAGTACAACATAAAAAATACAAAACAACATCGCCACTTCAAAAAGCTGTATTAATTTTATTACATAATCCAAATGTGAACATTAATGAAGAACTTTTTAATGATACTCGAATTAAGGGTAATAAAGGTATAATTTTAATGAAGTCTATTGTTGAGTTAATAAAAAAGAATAACAGTATAAAATTAGGCGCAATTCTTGAGAGTTTTAGAGATGACGAAAAGATTTATGTTTCTTTGGAAAAAATAAGTAGAATTCCTATTACAGATTACGAATATCCAGATAAGGAATTAAATGCATGTCTTTGCCTAGCAATTAGAAACACTCTTAAGTCTAAATTAGCTGATATTGACCCCTCAGATCTTAAAGAATTCTCTTCAGTTCAGCGAGAAATTAGAGAAATTGAAGAGAAATCAAAGAATTATTAAAATTTATATGGATTTATATGGTATAATCTTTTTCCCAAAACATATGTACTTTACACTCGAATCTGTATAAATGACGATAAATCAAGACCAACAAACAAAAATTAAAGAGCTAATTTCTAAAGGAAAAGAGCAAGGTTATCTTACATATGCCGAAGTTAATGATCATTTGCCTGAAGGTATTGTGGACTCAGATCAAATTGAAGATATTATCAATATGATTACGGAAATGGGTATTGTTGTCCAAGAACAGCCACCCGATGAAGATTCTTTAAGCTTGAGTGACGATGAGAACCAATCAACAGATGATGATGCTGCAGAAGAAGCTGCTCAAGCATTAGTTACCGTAGATCAAGAATTTGGTAGGACAACTGACCCAGTACGAATGTATATGCGTGAAATGGGTACAGTTAATTTGTTAACCAGAGAAGGTGAAATAAGTATCGCGAAAAGGATTGAAGAGGGTTTAAATCAAGTAACACATGCTCTTGCATTTTATCCAAATACCATAGAAAAACTTTTAACTTCATATGCTTTAGTCATTGATCAACCTGAAGAAGAAGAGGATGAGGACACTGAAGTAGAGCGATTAAAATTAAGTGATTTATTGAATGGTTTCATAGATCCAGAAGCTGATAATGAAGTTATTGCAAGTCATACTATTAAAGATCCAGATAGCGAAGATGACGAAGAAGAGGAAGAGGAAGTTGAAGTAGATACCGGAATTGACCCAGAAGAGGCAAAATTACATTTTGACTCATTAGTTAAGTTATTTAAGAAAACAAATCAGCCGGCAGTTAAAAGTGACCCAAAAAAACTTTTGAAAGCTAGAGAAAAAACAGCTGATTATTTCATGAGATTCCGAATTGTGCCTGTATTGCTAACAGAATTAAAACATGATTTAAAACAAGTTGTATCAAAAATTAGAGACTACGAAAAAAATATAGCTAAGTTAGCAACAACTGCAGGGATGCCACGAAGAGAATTTATTAAAAGTTTTACAGAAAATAGTACAAATTTATTATGGGTCCAGAATAGGCTTAAAGGGAAACCAAAATATTCTACAAAACTAAAAAAAGCTAAAGATGAAATTCAAAAGTTTCAGAAAAAACTTTTAAAAATAGAGGAGCTAACAAATTTATCAGTTTCTGAAATAAAAGAAATTAATAGAAAAATGTCTATTGGTGAAGCAAAATCAAAACGCGCTAAAAAAGAAATGATTGAAGCTAATTTAAGATTAGTTATCTCTATTGCTAAAAAATATACAAATAGAGGATTGCAATTTTTAGACTTAATACAAGAAGGTAATATTGGTCTTATGAAAGCTGTCGATAAGTTTGAGTACAGAAGGGGTTATAAATTTTCGACATATGCAACTTGGTGGATAAGACAGGCAATTACAAGATCTATTGCTGATCAAGCTAGAACAATTAGAATCCCTGTACATATGATAGAGACTATCAACAAACTTAATAGAATTTCAAGGCAAATGACCCAAGAGAATGGAAAAGAGCCGTCTCCCGAAGAACTTTCTATAAAAATGGCGATGCCAGAAGATAAAATTCGTAAAGTCCTTAAGATTGCAAAAGAACCAATCTCAATGGAAACTCCTATCGGTGACGATGAGGATTCTCATTTAGGAGATTTTATAGAAGATGGAAATATACTTACCCCAATGGAATCAGCGGCTAATGAGAGTCTTGGTGAAGCAACAAGAAGCATACTAGGCTCGCTTACACCTCGCGAAGCAAAAGTGCTTAGAATGAGATTTGGTATTGATATGAATACAGACCATACTTTAGAAGAAGTTGGAAAACAATTTGATGTGACTAGGGAAAGAATAAGACAAATCGAGGCGAAAGCTTTAAGAAAATTAAGACATCCTAGCAGATCTGAGCAACTAAAAAGTTTTCTTGATTTAGAGTAATCTATATTTGAATTGCTTGAGGTATTGTTTCATGAAACCTCTCAATGATAAAAGTAATATCACTTCCAAAATATATATAAATTAAAAAAAGAAAACCAATAAATATAAATACAAATGTTAACAAGGTATAAGAAAACATTTTCACAAATAGCCCGATAAAAAAGATAAAAAAACTTAATAAAAAATTCACTATTATTTTCCTAATTTTTTTAAATAAAAATATAAGTATTAGTTGATACAATAATTAATAAGAACACCAAGACAACAGAAAAAAGAAACCCGAAGAAAATACCTCTAGATCTTTGGTGAAGATCTTCTAAGCTAGGTTTTACTTCTTCAATATTTTCTACTCGATTTACAATCTTTATATTCGCATGGTTTGTTTCAGGACTTTTTTTACCATCAACTCTTTTAATTAGGTCATTTATAGATTGTTCTATAGAATCAATTCTTTTTAACCTTAAATTTTCTGCCACCACATATCCTTTTTTTTGACTTGCAAATCTTCCTTTAGATGGCAGTGTATTAAGATATTGATTATTTATATTAGATTTTTTATCAATACTAACTTTGTCATTTAGCTCTTTTATTTTATCTTCAAGAATTTTTATTCTTGCATTTAAATCTTTTTCATTTATTTGATCATTGGATGAATTTTTTGTTTCTTTTTTAAGTAAAGAAATATTATGATCCAACTCTTCTAGCTTATTGTCTAAACTTGATATTGCGGCTATTAGTGATAATTCCACATCTGATATGTTATTTTTTTCTTTCACAATAAATATATTATCCTATTATATCCTCTATTTATAGCTCTTCGCTCTTTAAAGTATTTTTTTATGACGTAACCAGGTTATCGTTCCTGTCATTGAAAGCAAAATTATTCCTATTGTCACTAAATCTACTAATGTAATCCCAATTGTTCCAAATATTCGTCCCGTATGAATGTCTACTACTATGCGCTCATACGTTATTGTTTTTTCAATGCTTTTTTCTTCTATTATTTTTTTTTGTACTTCTGGCATTGCATCATTTTTTAAAACAATTTGTTTTGAGAAATTAGTTTTTGGCTCTATATGTATAATCTCTAATATATTAGAGTTTTCATCTAATATTATTTCATGGTTATCATATTGCACGTGATAGTTTCTATTTTTTGTGTATACATATGTGACTGAATTTATATTATCTGCAATCTTTTTTGCGTTAAAGTATAAATTACTATTACATGTTGATATCCAATGATTCTTAAACTTGTATGAGAGAACTTCACACGGCTCAATATTATAAAGATTCTTTGCTAAAGAGCTAGAAACATAATTTTGTCTTATATTAAAATCATCAGCATGCTGCAAAAGTGTGCCTGTTATTGATAAAACTATTATGAATAGGACTAATGTTATACCTAAAATTCTATGTAATTTTATAATCATGATTTAATTATAATTTGTATTATATAAAAAAGATACTTCTTGACAATTTTGTTACAATTGACTTATTTAATATTTGTTTTTACATATGAATTTTACCAAAATATCACTAATTATTTTTCTGCTAACAAGCATTTCGCTATCTGGTTGCAAGAAAAATCAATACAACTTGACGGGAAATATATTTGGCACTATTTATTATATTAATTTTAGTAGTTCAAATAGAATTGATATTGGTAGAATTAAAGAAAATATCAATTTTCTTTTAGCTAATATTGATAACGTTGCATCAAATTATAAAGATAACTCAGAAATAGCATTTTTAAATAATTCAAACGATCAATCATTCGTAACTATTTCATCAAATTTATATAATCTTATTAAGAAATCTTTATATGTTGGAAATCTAACGAATGGATATTTTGATATTACACTCGATGATATTAAAAAATCGAGGGGGTTTTATTTTAATAAAGAAAACACATATCCAAAAAATATAAATAGGAATTTTACTTACAAGAATATTGTTTTGGGAAATAATAGTTCTATTAAAAAAACTTCCCCAAATATAAAAATTGATTTATCTGGCATAGCCAAAGGCTATGCTGTAGACCTAATATACAATTATTTAATGTCAAAAAATATTAAAGATTTTACAATTAATATTGGCGGTGAAATCAAAGTTAATAGCAATGAAGATGAAATCTTAATTGCTATAGATGATCTTTCAAAAAATCAGCCTTATTTAGAGCAAGTTTTAATAAAAAACCATGCAATAGCTTCATCTGGCACCTATTTGGATACTATTAACTATAAAGGTGCTGAAATTAGCCACATTATTGATCCTAAGACTCTTAAAAATATATCTAATCTAAATATCTTAGTATCAGTAATTCATAAAGAATGCGCAATCGCTGATGCTTTGGCAACTGGTCTTATTGCTATGAGTAAAAATGATATTATAAGATTCTCTAATCAAAATAATATTGCATCAATGCTAGTTATTAAAGATGGAAATAATATGAAAAAATATTATTCATCTAGTTTTAAAAAATTTTTGAAAGATTGAGTATTTTCTACTTTACTTTTGAATATAAAAATAATGAAAGTTTTGAAAGTTTTCTCATTGAGTTCACAGACAAAGTTGCTCCTGATATATTTGAAACTCTTTTATATAGTTTGCCATTATCTTTTATTGAGTTGCCTCGTATTTGGTCCAGGAAATAATCATATTTTATTTCATAACCATAATTCTCTCTATACACAAGTACCTTTGCATCCATAATTTTATTGTTTTCCACTAAATAACCTGTAGTTATAAACTCATGCTTTCCTATAGCTTCTAGTATAAATGCTACTTTATTTTCTATTTTCCAATATTTAATTACCGGAAGATGATATGTATCTTTTAATATATTTGTTAAACCCTCTGCAACATCATCTTTAATAATTAGATATTTGTGTGATGGTAGCTCACTGACACCAAGTGCTGATTTCAAGAACACTTTTTTATTTAATATTTCGTCAGAGGCATAAATGCCAGAAGTGAATATTAAGAGTACTATTATTATAATATGCTTCATAATTTTTTGATGGTCTAAAAAAGATGGCTAGTTGACGTCGAAGTTTAAATATTAAGAATGAAAAGAACAAGGAGAATTTCTTCAAATCATTCGTATAAAAGTTTAGCCCTTACTGAGTGGAGGAGAAAAAACTAAACTTTAATTGTCAACTAGCCAAAACACGTCCTAATGTGTATATCTTATATAATTATTATTTTATCTTAGAATTCGTAACCCATTCCTAAATGAAATCCATCAGTATCATCATCTGATTTTGTATCACTTGAGTAATCTTTTTCAAAATAGTTAGCTTTTATTACAGCATCTGTACCTTGAATCCAGTAACTAAATCCAGCTTGTTGTACTGTGTATTGTCTTGATATCTTTTCGCCAGATACGATACTGTTATTAACAAATATTCCTAAGTTTCCAAATCTTTTTGAAATTTCTAAGAATGTACCTTGATGCTCATCAAAACCATCTGTAAAGAATGATGATGATTCATCTTTACCATCAAATTCTGCTTGTACGTGTAACGCTCTAACTTCAAATCCATCGCCAAAATTGTATATTGCGCTCGCACCATAAATATCTAATTTATCGATATTATCTGAAGAATCTTGCGTAAAGTCTGATTGATGGTTCATGAATAAACTTGCTTTTAATCCTGGTAAGCCAGTATATGTAGCTCTTACTGTGTAAGCTAAGTCATTTGCTACAGCATTACCAGATTTCTGACGACCACCTCTTATATAACCAGATGTGTCTCCATTTAGTCCTTCGCCGACCATAGCTTCTAATGTTAAGCCGTTGCTTAATCTATGATTAACTTTAACACCTGCTGCCCACCATGTAGAAGGAAGTAAGTACTTTTCTACCTCGTTTCTTTCAACGCCGTAGAATGTAGGAGGCTCATGATTTTCATTCATTATTCCAACTGGCACTAAAATTACACCTGTTTGTATTGAAGTTTGATCATTCATATCAACTTCTACATACATTTGTTCTAACTCTATTTCACCGGTTTGTCCTTCACCAGCGATTGCATGCTCAAGTTCAAATTCAGATCTAAATCTTACTTTATCTGTAAAATCGTAACCAAAGTATAATACGAATCTATGTGCATCAACTTTTTTAGATTTTGAATTATCATCTGTTTCTGTATCGTTATAGTGAAGTTCACCATAACCACCTATGTGCAGTTTTTCAAATTTCTTTGCAGTTTTAGCAATGCTAGATACTGAAGCTTCTTGAATCTCGCCTTGCATTTTGACCGCATCTTTTAATTCGTTTAATTCAGCTTTAAGTTGCTGGATAGTTTCCATTGCAAGATGAACTTCCTCTTCAACGTGCTCTAGAGTCTCAGCAAATGTTACTGGCGTAATCGCTAGTAAAGCTGCTAGTACTAATTTCTTCATTGGTATATCTCCTAGTTAATATTTAGTTGTAAATGATAATCGTTCTCAGTGTGATTTGCAACAGTAAATAGGAATTATTCTCAATAAATTATATATATGTATATTAAACAATTACTTAGTTAAGTAAAAGACGTTTAATATTAGAAAATTATGATGTAATTATGCAATAATTTTTAATTTTTTGATAAAAATTTATTAATAACACAATTATTTTTCAAGGCTAAACTTGAATTTATTCAATGCTGCAACTGTAATCTATAAAATTATTAATTGTTGAATTTACATCTCTTTTAGCTGAAATTAGGTCCTTGGTTTCTTTATATTTTTCAGCCTGAATAAAATGAAACATAAATAGCGGGCTGTTTTCATATGTTTTTTTTAAACAGAACCTATTTTTGCTTAATAATATCTTATTCCAGCTATCTCTTACAATTTGCCAATAATTTTTTGTTGCTTCCCAATATTCAAATGCTGAAGAAAAGTTATAATCTTTAATTTTTTGATATCTAGCAACACCGTATTCTGTTCCAAGATATTTTTTTGGGGTTTTGATTTTGTCATTATTTTCTTCCATAACCCACCCCCAAGGCAATATTGAGATCTTATTCACTCCTTTTAAAAGGTCATAATCATTTCGAACACTATGTTCTCGTCTTGGTAAAGGTCTATTAGTCATTTTACTTATCCATCTTGAGGCACCTTCCTCGTGAATCCAAGCACCGTATGACTCGTATCTAGGGGAATCATCAACCTGGTAAACCGCCTGACTCCATGTATTCTTAACATTTTTATATTTTTTTACATTCCATACATTTTCCCCTTGGAATTCTAGTATCTTTCTATCTTCGTAAGACCAATCTTGACGCCAATGTTTTTGAATATATGGGCCATTTATTTTGCCGTTTTCATCCTTCATGAACATAACAAGAATATGTTGAAGAGATATAAAGTTTTCACTATTCTGAATAACAATTATTGTTTCTGTACCCCAAGATTTATATGGGTTATCAAGCTTATAATTTGGATTGCTGCCAAATATTTCCGTGAATTCAAAATTAGCCTTGTGATCTCCAGCCATTGCTAGTATAGCTATTCTGTCTTTATCTTTTTTATTAGTAGCGCTTTGAAGCTTTTGAAAATAATCTGAAGTGTTTAAATCTATATCAGGATCTAGGCCGTCGGTTGTCCCGCCTCTAAACTCTTGAATATTTTGCCTATCTAATAACCAATTTATTTCGCTTTGGTTAACTTTTTCTTCAGAAAGTCCATAATTGTTTTTTTCGGCATTTACCGAATAATTTAAAACCATAACAATTAATAATAAAGTTAATCTCATGTAGCATACTCTAGTACATTTTTAATAATTTTACATTGCACAAAATATTAAAATGCTAAGAGTATTTATATTTACTTAAGACAGGCCTTTAGGTTCTCTGCAATATTTTTTAGAAGTTTAGTATACATTTCTGGGCCAGAATCAATGTCTGCACCTAGAGGGTCAAGCACACCTACTTTTGTGTCTGTATCTTCTATAACAGTATTAATGATTTTTCCTCTAAATTGTGGCTCCTTAAAAACACAACTAGCATTTAAGGATTTAATTTTTTCTCTAATTATTATAATTCTTTTGGCAGAGGGCGGTAATTCTGGATTAAGTAATATAGATCCTGCTGGTTTTAAATTATATGCTTTTTCAAAATATTGATATGCGTCATGAAATACAATATATGGCTTATCTTGTATTGAATTCAGCATTGATTTAATCACTAGATCAGTTTTTTTAATTTTTTTAATTGCTTTTTTTGCATTCTCTTTATAAATATTAATATTTTCTGGGTATACTTTACTCAATTCTCGAATAATGCCTTTTATGATTTGAGTAGCATTGTTTGGGTCTAACCAAAAATGAACATCATAAGAACCATGTGCATGGTCATGATGATCGTGACCGTCTTCTTCCCAATTATTACCTGCTCTAGTTGAAAGCAGTTTTAGGTTTTTAATTTTTGATATTTGAACAACTTTTACATCTTTTGACAAACCTCCAACTGTTTTTTTTAATGCTGATTCAAGTTGATTATCTATATAAAAGACCACTTTTGAATTATTTAAGAGTTTTGCATGTGAAGGTTTAAGGGCGAAGTTATGAGGTGACATACCCCCATCTATCAAAAGAGATACTGAATGAATTCCTTCTGCTACTGCACTGACTAGCGAATGCAGTGGTTTAACGCTTACGACAATTTCACTTGATATAGCATTGTTACTAAAAAATATACAAAACATGATAATTAATGCTTTTTTTGTCATAATCGTGTCCAGAAGTTAAAGTTGAAATTGATGTTATATTATAACATAATTGATTTCAACAGTATTTTGAGAGTATAAGATGAGCAATTGTAAAACACATAAAACTTGTATTAACGAGGCATTAAAAACAGCTGAGATTATATGCAACGAAAGAGGCGTTAAGTTAACTAAGCTTAGACAAACAGTATTGAAGCTTATATGGAAGAGCCATAATTATGTGAAAGCATATGACCTTCTTGATGATTTAAAAAAGATTGACAGCTCCGCAAAACCTCCAACAATATATAGGTCATTAGACTTTTTAATGGAAAACGGATTTATTCATAAAATCAGAAGCTTAAATGCATTCATAGGATGTACTCACCCAAATGAGCACAAAGAATGTTATTTTTTAATATGTGATAACTGCCAAAATATAGAAGAGTGCTGCTCTGAACAAATAAATAAAGTTGTAACATCAACAACTGGGAAAAATCATTTTGAGCCAAATCAAGTGACTTTAGAAATATCAGGAATTTGTCAGGACTGTATAAGCTAAATGACATCTCTAATTCAAGCAAAAGATTTGTGTGTTACAAGACATAATAAAACTATTCTCGAAAATGTTTTTATTGATGTTAAGAAAAAAGATTTCATAACTATTATTGGTCCAAATGGAGCAGGAAAATCTGTTTTTCTTGAATGCTTAATGGGATCTTTTATACCTGACAGCGGTAACGTTAAAAGAAAAGATAATTTATCTGTAGGTTATATACCACAAAATTTTAGTCCAGAAAGCTCTATGCCAATCAGTGTGGAGAGATTTTTAACATTAAAGAAAAAATTTACACCACAAGAGTTATTAAATATTTCTAAAGAAACAAATATTTCTAAAATTCTAGATAAAAACTTAGCAAATCTTTCCGGTGGTGAACTTCAGAAAGTTCTCCTAGCAAGAAGTCTGCTTAATAATCCTGAATTACTAATATTAGATGAGCCAGCACAAAACCTTGATATCAAAAATCAATTGAATTTTTATAATTTACTAAACAAAATTTATAAAATTAGAGATATAAGCATTCTTATGGTTTCTCATGATTTACACATGGTTATGTCATCAACAAGAAAAGTTGTATGTTTATATCATCATGTTTGCTGTTCGGGAGAGCCTCAAACAGTAGCAAAAGATCCTGAATTTATTTCATTATTTGGAGATGATATGGCTAAAATGATGTCAGTTTATCAACATACACACAACCATTCTCATCAAGAGATTCTTAATGATTGAGCCATTTATTATTAGAGCAATAATTGCTGGCGTTGGTATTGCAATAATTGCCGGTGCTATTGGTTGCTTTGTAGTTTGGAGAAAAATGGCATATTTTGGCGATTCACTTGCACACAGCGCTTT
>JAQWPG010000009.1 GCA_029268385.1 Gammaproteobacteria bacterium | reverse complement strand
GGGGCAAATCTAGTTATAACCATCATTATTACCTTGAAAAATGAGCGTAAGAGCTGTATTTTAATTCGTTTCGAATATAGACTGCAATCATATTATGTTAATAGATGAATATAAAGCTCTGAGTTCAAGAAATGATTTTTTCATAGATCCTGAACAACAAAAAACCATTAATTCTTTTCAAGAATTATATAACCGAATTCTTGGAATTAGAAACCCAGGAGATTCAATACTTGGAAATATTGGCGTAAACTTATTTAGAAAGAGCAGTAACCAAAAAAATAAAGGTGTATATTTGCATGGGGGCGTTGGTAGAGGAAAAACATTTTTAATGGATATGTTTTTCAAGGAACTTCCAATAAAAGATAAAAAAAGGATACATTTTCATAGATTTATGAATGATATTCATGAAAAGTTAAATTCAAAGAAAGATATTGTGAATCCTATTGATGTAATTGCAAAAGATATATCTTCAGAAATAAGTGTTTTGTGTTTTGATGAGTTTATCGTTAATGATATTGCCGACGCTATGATTTTAGGTGAACTTCTAAAAGGATTATTTGCAAACAAAGTTACCATAGTTTTCACGTCAAATACCGAACCAAAAAATTTATACTCACAAGGGCTTCAAAGAGAAAAATTTACATATGCAATAAAACTAATAGAAGAGAATTCAGAAATTATACATTTAGATAGTAATAAAGATTATAGGTTATTGAAGTTTGGTAATGTTAGGACATATCATTATCCAAATAATGAGCAAACAGATTTAAATATGCAGCAATATTTTTCTTCAATAGCTCCTGATTGGTTTAACTGGTTTACAAGAAAGCCAGTATTTGAAGGCGCAACAATACCTGTTAATAATAGAGATATTGATGTTAGATTTTTATCGTCAAATACAGTTTGGTTTAAATTTAATGTTATATGCGGAGATGGAAGGTCGCAAAATGACTACATAGAAATTTCAAAAATTTATCAGAATGTGTTTATTTCAGATGTGCCAGAAATGAATGATGAATTAGTTGATGAAGCCAGAAGATTTCTTAATATGATTGATGAATTTTATGATAGAAATGTTAAAGTTATAATCTCAGCAAAGGTGTCGATTGATAATCTTTGCAATATAAAAAAAATAAATAGTGATTTTAAAAGAACAAAAAGTAGACTTAATGAAATGCAATCTACCGAATATATGAAAAAAGAACACATACAATAGGTGAAATAGTAAAATGAAAAAACCAGTTAACGTTGCGATCACAGGAGCTGCAGGTAACATTGCTTATTCTGCTATATTTAGAATAGCGTCAGGACAAATGCTTGGTATTGATCAGCCGGTAAATATTAAATTAATAGATATTGAACCCGCAATGAACGCTCTAAATGGCGTTAAATATGAGCTTGAAGATTGCGCATTCCCTCTTGTTAATTCAATAACTACAACGTTTGATTTAACTGAAGGTTTTGATAGATGTGATTATGCATTGCTTATAGGCGCAAAACCCAGAATGAAAGGAATGGAAAGGAAAGATCTGTTAAAAGACAATGGAAAAATATTCAAGCCACAAGGAAAAGCTATTGATGAAGTTGCTAATAAAAATATAAAAGTATTAGTGGTTGGTAATCCAGCTAATACAAATGCATTAATTGCAATGCATAACGCTCCAAGTATTCAGCCATCACAGTTTACTTCGATGATGCGTCTTGATCATGATAGATCATTGGCACAAGTCGCAAATAAATTCAATGTAAGTATCAACGAAGTTAAAAAAATAATTGTATGGGGAAATCATTCCAATACACAAGTGCCGGATTTATCATATGCAGAGGTATCAGGAACTGATATTAAAAATATTATGAGTGAAGACTGGTATGCAAATAATTTCATACCGAGAATACAAAAAAGAGGAGCTGAAATTATAGAAGCAAGAGGATTATCATCTGCAGCATCTGCAGCGAATGCAGCTATTGCGCATATGAGAGATTGGATTTTAGGAAATAATGATTGGTTAAGTATCGGTCAAATTTCAAATGGAAACCCTTTTGGAATTTCTGATAATTTAATGTTTTCATTCCCCTCTTATTGTTCAGATGGAAATTATTCAATGATAGATAACTTAAGTATTTCTGAAGTTTTAAAAGATTATATAAAAATTACTGAAGACGAGCTTCTTAACGAAAGAGATTCTGTTATAGATCTTCTTTAAAAAGAAATTAAATTCATCAATAGATAATTTTATTAGGCTATATTTTAACGCCTTCCCATTCAGTTATAAAATCTTCAATAAGTGCCGCAACTTCATCAGGCCTATCTTCTTGGGACCAGTGCCCTGCTCTTTCTATAAATTGTAATCTAACTGGACCTGCAATATCTTGCTTTAATCTTTCACCAGATTCTTTTGGCATCCAAGCATCATGTAACGCCCAAAAAACTGCTGTTGGACATATAATTTTTTTATGGTCAACTGCTAGCGTTTCTTCATTTGTTGGTTGAGAACAAATTTTAACCAGTGATTTAAATCCTGTTAAACCATCTCTTCCCCAGTGACACAAGTAGTTTTCTTTTACGTTTTTATCTGTGAAAGCGATTTTATCATGACTTCCTGTCCTCATTAAGCCTGCAAATTGTGCAACTGCACCAGGCATTGCTCCAGCCAAAACTTCATCACTAGCTCCGACTAATCCATTAAATGCTTCAACTTCTAAAACCGGCCAATAATCATATGCCACAGGATTCAGTAGAACTAATCTGCTTATATAATTACAATATTTAGACGCAAATACCTGACATACTCCACCACCATGATCATGACCGACTAGAATAACATTACCTTTGATTCCTAATTCTTCGATAACAGCTTTAATAGCTTCTGCCTGATTGTTAAAAGTATGCTCAAAATTATCTAAAGGCATTGATGATTGGCCATATCCCACCATATCCATAGCATAAGAGTGAAATTTCCCCTCTAAGTTTTTTTGAACATGTCTCCATAATCTTGCATTTGTAGGGATACCATGAACAAATAGTATTGGAACACCTTTATTTCCTTTGCCATATTCCTCTAAATTTATTTCAAGATCTTGATTGCATGCGTTTATATTGACTTTCATTTTTATCCTCTCAATTTATTATTATTATTAATGCTGTTATTATATTTATATAATCTCTAAATAATTTAACAAATTCAAGAAAAATATAAAAATTTATGATTTATTTAATTACTATAGTATTACTAATAATATCAATTATTTACGCTTCGAAAAAGATAAAAAGTAAACCTAAGTTTTTGTTTTTGATTGTTTCAATAGGAGTATTGTATCTGATAGCTACAGGTAAAGCACATTGGATATCTGCAGTGGTTGTTGCTTTAATACCTGTAATAAAAAAATTATTCATAATATTTAGATACTTACCAATAATTAAGAGATTTACATCAGGCTATCAAAATAGAAATCAACAAAAAAAATCATATGAAATGTCTCGAAAAGAGGCGGCAGATATTTTAGGGATAAGCGAAAACTCATCAAAACAGGAAATTATATTTGCTCATAAAAAAGAAATGCAAAAGCATCATCCTGACAAAGGCGGCTCAAAGGATATGGCGTCAAAAATAAATGCTGCTAAGGATATACTTTTAAGCTAAAGATATATCTTTCTTTTTAAATTTTTTCTTTCTTTAGTGAACTTCTTTCTATGTTTTATGCTTTTTTCATTAACTCTTTTTCTCCAAAGCCGAAATGATGACGGCTTTAAATTCTTTCTCATAATCTTAATCACTGCAGATTCAGATATACTTGTCTTTTCAAATATTTCTTCAAAAGTAATTCTATCTGCCCAGGCCGCCCATATTATCCAATCTATCGAATCTTTACTCTTTGGTTCAGGCTTTTTAATTTTTGTTTTAGGCCAATTTTCTTTTTTCATATAAATTTTACGCAGTTAGTTTTGCACGATATATTTTTTTTTGTACTTAATACGTCAACAGATATATTTAGACCATTAATAACTAATAACTTATTTTCATAAGAGGATTTGTTTCCAGTGAGTATATTTATGCATTCAATTGCCATCATTGAGCTTATCATTCCAACTAAAGGTGCTAAAACACCAGTATCAGAACATGAGTTATTATCAGTTAAATTTTCGTAGACACATTCATAACATGCACTTTTATTAGAAATTACTGACATAAGCTGCCCTGTGTAACCTTCAACCGCACCAATTATGAGTTTTTTATTTTTTAACAAGCACGCTTTATTGATAATTTTTCTAACCTCAAAATTATCCGTTCCATCAATAACAATATCTGAATTCTCGATTATTTTTTCTGCTTGACTGCATTTTATAATTTTTTCAGAATATTTATTTATACCAATATCTGGATATTTTTCTTTAAGAGTTTTTTCAATAATATTAACTTTTAGTTTCCCGATATCTTTCGAAGAAAAATTTATCTGCCTTTGTAAATTTGTATCTTCTATAACATCAAAATCTACTAAATTAATTTTTTTAACCCCTGAAGAAGCAATATAAGTAGAGAGTAAATTACCTAATCCACCCAGACCAAAAATAGTAACTTCTGCTAAGTTTAGTTTTTGCTGCCCTTCTATACCAATGTTAGGCAACAATATATGTCTGGAGTAAAATAAAAGATCTTTGTCATCCAGGTGAGTAAATTGCATTTATTTTTTACGGGCGTTGAATTTATCTAGCTGTTCTTTTGTTGCCTCTTTCTGATATAGTTTTTTCCATTCACTGTAGGGCATGCCGTATACTATTTCTCTAGCGTCATCATAGGAAATCTCAACACCTTTTTCTTTTGCGGAGGCAACATACCATTTTGACAAACAATTCCTACAAAAGTCAGCTAAATTCATTAAATCTATATTTTGTACTTCAACTTTATTTTGCAGATGCTTGATGAGCATCTCGAAAACTTCTGACTGTATTTCCATTGTAAGATTTTTATTGCTATCATTCATAGTAAATTAACTCCATAATTTTTTATTAAAGCATACCTATTATAAGGTAATATTTTGCAATTCTACAAGGGTGTTTTTATGCTTACAAAAGAAGATATAACAGTTGGTATATTGGCTGGCGGGAAAGCAACTCGAATGAATAACAAAGACAAAGGTCTTGTCCTTGTGAATAAAAAACCTTTGATTGAAAAAATTCTTGAAACAGTATCAGAAAATACTTCAAAAATTATAATTAATGCAAATAGAAATTTAAGTACATACAAAAATTACAATTACCCTGTAATTTCAGATAGTTTGGATAATTTTCAAGGTCCGTTATCCGGAATATATAGTATGTTAAAGTCTATAGATACAGATTACTTAATTACATTACCGTGTGATTGCCCAAATTTTAGTTGGTATGTTATACAAAAAATGATTGATCATTCGAATGAGGAAAATGACGTTTGTGTGGCACATAATGGAATAAGATCTCAGCCTGTGTTTATGCTAGTATCAAAATCAAAAGTTCAATCCCTGCATAATTACCTTGCTAATGGTGATAGAAAAATTGACATTTGGTATAAGCAAAATAATCATAAATATATATATTTTGATAATGATACACAATATTTTGACAATATAAATACAACAGAGCAACTCAATGAGTACAATTCAAAATAAAAAGTTGATTGGTTTTGCTGCATATAGCGGAACTGGCAAAACAACACTGATTAAAAAAGTTGTTGGTATCCTTAAAAAGTCTAATTACAGGGTTTCTGTAATAAAACACGCTCATCATAATTTTGATGTAGATCAACCTGGCAAAGATAGCTATGAAATTAGAAAATCTGGGGCCGAAAATATGCTTATATCCTCATCAAACAGATGGGCGCTTATGCACGAAAATAACGATAATTATGAATTGAGACTAAATGATTTATTAAGTATTCTCGACAATATTGAGAGCGATATAGTACTTGTTGAAGGATTTAAGGCCGAAAAATTTCCTAAAATTGAGCTATATAGAGAAGATGTTGGTAAAGGCAAAGACCTACTATCTAATGATGACGACAGCATTATTGCTGTTGCTACCGACGCAGATATTAAGATAAAAGATAATTTAGTAGCATTAGACATCAATAATTATAAAGAAATTGCTAATTTTATAATAAATTACCTGGATGTTGACAAGTAAACTCTCGCTTAAATTATGATCATTAATGTGTTAGTATAGCTTCTCTTGAAAAATACACTGGTTAAAAAAAAATATTATTTAAGAAAATAATATTCATTCAAATATGACTAATAAAAAAATTACAATAAAAGATGGGCAATCTAATAATGAAGCAGAACTTCCAGTTTTAGAGTCTATTTTGGGGCCAGATGTAGTTGATATTAGAGCTTTAGAGAAAGACTTGGGTTATTTGTCTCATGACCCAGGTTTCATGGCAACATCAAGCTGCGAAAGTAAAATAACTTTTATTGATGGGAATGAGGGTAAATTATGGTATAGAGGTTACCCGATAGAAGAGCTTGCTGAAAAAAGTAATTTCATAGAAACTGCCTATCTACTTTTAAATGATAAACTTCCAAATAACAATGAGTTAGAGTTATTTTCTAAGAATATTTCTAGTAGTTATAACGTAGATCCTGCAATTAAAAATATAATAGAAGTATTTGACAAGAGCAGTCATCCGATGGCTATTATGACCGCTTGCCTAAGTTACTTATCAGCTAAATATCACGATAATATTGATATTCAAAACAAGGATTATAGGTATAAGTCGACAATTAACCTTATATCTTCAGTGCCTGTGATATCAGCATGGATTTTAAATTATATTTTAAGTGAACAATTCCAAGAACCAAGCGAGAAAAGATCAATAGCAGAGAATTTTATAAATATGGCGTTTCCTAAACTTGATCCTGATCAAAAAAACTTATCTTCAAAAGCAATGGATATTATATTTCTATTGCATGCAGACCATGAGCAAAATGCATCAACTTCAACAGTTAGATTATCGGGCAGTTCTGAAACTAGTCCTTATGCAGCAATAGCTGCAGGAATATCTACGCTATGGGGACCAACACACGGTGGGGCAAATGAAGCTGTTATCAATATGCTTGAAGAAATTAAAAACTCTGATAAGGATGTTGAGCATTATATTAATATGGCTAAAGATAAAGAAAATACTTTTAGATTAATGGGGTTCGGACATAGAATTTATAAAAATTATGATCCTAGAGCAAAAATAATACAAAAAATAGCTCATGAGTACTTAAGTCAGCTTGATAATACAAATCCTAATAAACCATTGTTTGATATTGCAATGAAATTAGAAAAATTTGCTTTAGAAGATGATTACTTTGTATCGAGAAAGCTTTACCCCAACGTAGATTTTTATTCAGGAATAGTTTTAAAGGCGATAGGTATTCCTCAAAGCATGTACACTGTAATTTTCGCTCTTGCGCGAACAGTTGGCTGGGTAGCGCATTGGAATGAAATGATCGAAGATAAGAATTTTAGAATTGGAAGACCTAGACAGCTTTATACTGGAAAAAATAAAACAAGCTATAGAGATATAAAAGATCGTTAATCTTTAAAGAATTCATATATTACCTTTGAAAAATTTTTTTCATCTACTAAAAAAGAGTCATGCCCTTGAATAGACTTTAATTTTTCAAATTTAAAGTTTTTCTTTGCCTTTTTAAATCCTTCAGCGATCTCTTCTTGCTGATCAATAGGAAAAAGTATGTCTGACTCAACACCAATAATTAAATTTTTTTTGGTATGTATTTTCGCTAAACCTGCATTTACGGTTCCACCATGTTCGGCAACATCAAAAAGATCCATTGCTCTTGATAAGTACAGATAGCAATTTGGATCAAACATAGATACAAATTTTTTAGAATTATGATTTAAGTAATTTTCTACTTCAAACTCAATATCAAACATTTGCTTGCTATCTGATTTTGGTAATCTTGCCCTGTTAAACCTTTCGCGCCATTCGTTTGCAGCTCTGTAGGACATCAAACCAAGTTTTCTTGCTAACTTCATCCCATTTAATGGTGCCGATTCTTTGCTATATGACCCATTGTTCCATAATGGATCACTTCTTATTAATTCTCGTTGCAGAGATCTTATTGATATTGTAAAAGGTAATGCTCTTGCTGCAGCAGATATAACAATAAGATTTGATAAGCTATTTGGATATAATAATGCATATGCCAAAGCAGTCATTCCTCCCATTGATGGACCCATAACTGTATGCGCATGATCAATACCTAAAGTTTGAAGAACGTTATGCCCTGCCTTAGCAATATCTTCTATAGACAATTCAGGGAAATTAAGCCCATATATTGAATTAGTTGTTTTATTAATAGATGCTGGCGAAGTGGACCCAAAGCAACTTCCTAAAGAATTTACGCATATTACAAAAAATTTATTTGTATCTATTGGTTTATCTGGCCCAATCATATATTCCCACCAGCCACTTTCATTATTTAAATCTGATGATGCGGCATGGGAAGACGGGGACAACCCTGTAAATAAAAGGATAACATTATCATTGTTAATAGAAAGATTTCCCCATGTTTCATAAGCAATTTCAACGTTATTTAGGATTGATCCTTTAAACATTTTAAAGCCAGTACTCCCATAATCACTTGGGAGTTTTGCTATGTTTATACCATTGGAAATAAATTCATTTGACATAATTTTATATAAATAATTTTAAAATTGGACTAATTATACTTCAGACTGAGCGTCAAATGAATAACCATTTTTAATACAATTTTTAAGCCATATAGATAAAAAATAATTTTTATACCATTTTCCTAATCGAAGATTATGAAATTCTCTTATGCTAGAAAGTATTTTACTTGACCTATTATCATTTGTACTCATAATTTCAACTTGCCTAGAATCAAAATAAATTTTTAATTCAACATAATTAATACATATATCGTCAGAAAAAAAATCATAAGAAAACTTAATAATTGACGTATGGTTTGTTACGGATTTTATAAGTAATGATAATTTTTTATCGGTTGCATTAGGAAGTGAAACGAATTTTTTTAGTTCATTATTTTGAGTGATAATATCTAAGCATATAAGCTTCGAAAGATCTTTAAAATTTTGCTCGTAAGAACTCATTAAAGATAGGAAGTTATTTTTACTTACTGAGTTTATTTGATAAGGTTGAATCATAAAAATATAATACACAGCTAAATAAAAAGTGTCTAATTATTATTTTTAAAAATAGGAATTTTCTTAAACTAAAAAATTTAAGAATTATAAGATATAAGGGATTAGGTTTTAAGAAAAACAAAAACTAACTCTGAATCTTTAATCAAACTTAAATACTGCAAATAAATTTGCAGTAGATAAATTTGTTGTTATTTAAAGCTGATTTAAATTATTTAGCTTCTACGTCTGTAGCAGTTAAACCTTTTTCGCTTTCTGTAACTGTGAATTCAACAGCCTGACCTTCTTTTAAAGTTCTGTATCCGTCACCTTCAATTTTAATTGCCCCAAAATGAACGAAAACATCCTTACCGCTTTCTCTTTGAATGAAACCATAACCTTTTGAGTCATTAAACCATTTAACTGTACCGCTTTCTCTATCTGACATATTTTTCTTCTATATTGTATTAATCAAAAAAAAATTAGCTATATAATTTAAATATTATTTATCTAATTCGTTAAGTATGAGCGAAGTATTACTTACCTTCAAAACTCATATTACGTATCATATCAGCAATTTCATTTACTGCAATGTCTTTTAAAGATATTTTATTAAGTAATAAATCGTATAATATTGGATCTTCAAGAGATAATAATTTTATAAAACTGTCTTGTTGTGTTTTTGATGCTGTTTTATAAAACTTATGATAGAAACCTGTCATTAATATATCAAGTTCTTTGGTTCCCCTTCTGCATTTCCATAAGACTTCTTTATCTTCCATCTTAAATCTTGTTTTCAACTATAAGTGATTTAATTTTAGCGATTTGTTTTGCTGGATTTAAACCTTTTGGACATGCATTTGTGCAATTCATAATTGTGTGGCATTTGTAAAGCTTAAATGTATCTTCTAATTGTTCTAATCTTTCCTTTTGGTGATTATCTCGGGAATCTGCGATCCATCTATAAGCTTGCATAAGTGTTGCTGGGCCTAAATATTTATCGCTATTCCACCAATAACTTGGGCAGCTTGTTGAGCAACATGCACACAATATGCACTCGTCAGAACCATCTAACTCTGCTAACTCTTCTTTTGATTGGAGTCTCTCTGTAGCGAGATCTTCAGGCTCATTTGCTTGAAGCCAGGGTTTAACTGACTCATATTGTTTGTAGAAATCTGTTAGATCAGTTACCAAATCTTTTAGCACCGGCATATGAGGCAAAGGATATATTTTGATATCGCCAACTATATCGTCAATACTTTTGGTGCATGCTAGTGCATTTCTTCCATCGATATTCATAGAGCAAGAACCGCATATCCCTTCTCTGCAGGATCTTCTGAAAGTTATCGTTGTATCAATTTCATTTTTTATTTTAAGAAGAGCATCTAATATCATTGGACCACAATCTGATGTATCAATTTCATACGTATCAACACTTGGATTACTTTCGTCATCTGGGTTATATCTATATATTTTAAAAATTCTAATATTTTTTTTATCTGCGTTTTCGCATTTAAAATATCTACCGTTCTTAACAATAGAATTTAAAGGTAATGTAAATTCAGCCACTTTTAATAAACCCTCTTTTTTGGTGGAACAGCCTCAACTTCATCTGTTAAAGTTGTTAAAATAACTTTCCTGTAATTAATATCAACTATACCATCGTCGTTAATTGATGCAATTGTATGTTTCATCCATTCATTATCATTTCTATCGGGATAATCATCTCTAGCATGCGCACCTCTTGACTCTTTTCTATTATATGCGGATTCAACAGATGCAATACCTTGTGTCAGTAAATTTTCTAACTCTAAAGTTTCTAAAAGCTCAGTATTCCATTTTAAAGATTTATCGCTCAAATTAATGTCTGAAAAATCTTTATATATAGAATGTATATTTTTTCTGCCTTCTTCTAATGTTTTCTCTGACCTAAATACAGCAACATTTTTTTGCATCTCTTTTTGGAGATTAAGTCTTAACTGAGATGGTAAATTTTTCCCTGATGAGTATCTAATCTTATCTAAGCGGCCAATTATCTTATCAATAGCTTGTTTATTAACATTGCTATGTTTTGTACCTGGCTTAACAAGCTTTGCTGCTTTTTTCGCTGCAGCTCTTCCAAAAACAATTAAATCTAATAGTGAGTTTGAACCTAATCTATTAGCGCCATGAACTGATACGCAAGCTGTTTCTCCAATAGCCATCAAACCTGGTACTATTTTTTCATCATCTTCACTTGTAGGATTTACGACTTCACCATGATAATTTGTAGGAATACCACCCATATTGTAATGCACTGTAGGAATGACTGGAATTGGTGCTTTTGTAACATCAACGCCAGCAAATATTCTTGCAGACTCAGCAATTCCTGGTAATTTTTCATTAATTACATCTTGCCCTAAATGTTCTAAATGAAGCTCAATGTGGTCTTTTTCTTTACCAACCCCTCTTCCCTCATTGATCTCTATTGTCATAGATCTACTAACAACGTCTCTCGAGGCCAAATCTTTTGCATTAGGAGCATAACGCTCCATAAATCTTTCTCCATCTGAATTTGTTAAGTAACCACCTTCTCCTCTAGATCCTTCTGTTATTAAACAACCAGCCCCATATATACCTGTTGGATGAAATTGAGTAAATTCCATATCTTGTAAGGGTATTCCGGCTCTTTGCGCCATCCCACTTCCATCACCAGTACATGTATGCGCTGATGTAGCAGAAAAATATGCTCTTCCATATCCGCCAGTCGCCAATAAAGTTACATGCCCTTTAAATAAATGCAATTTTCCAGAAGATAAATCAATAGCCACAACTCCTGTACAAATACCATTATCCATAACTAGGTCTATAGCAAAATACTCTATGAAAAATTCTGCTTCATGTTTTAATGATTGTTGATACAAAGTATGTAATATAGAATGCCCTGTTCTGTCGGCTGCAGCGCATGTTCTCTGTGCGGTACCTTCTCCATAATTTGTTGTCATCCCGCCAAAAGGTCTTTGGTAAATTTTACCCGCTTCTGTTCTAGAAAAAGGAACCCCATAATGCTCGAGCTCTATTACTGAAGGGATAGCCTCTTTACACATATACTCAATAGCATCTTGGTCTCCCAACCAATCAGAACCTTTAATTGTGTCGTACATGTGCCAGCGCCAATCATCTTTTCCCATATTTCCTAACGCAGCACTCATGCCTCCTTGGGCGGCTACGGTATGACTTCTTGTAGGAAATACTTTTGTTATACATGCGGTTTTTAACCCTTCTGCTGCCATTCCTAGGGTTGCTCTTAAACCGGCACCCCCGGCACCAACTACCAATACATCGTATTCATGTTCTATGATTTCGTAATCTTTATTCATCTAGATATTTACTCCAAAATATATTTTTGTTATCGAAGCCACTCCTAAAAATGATAATAAATAATATATGGTATTTATGAGTTTTAAATAAAAATCTCGTATTTTTTTATTTGATATATAGTCTTCTAAAATGACCTGTATGCCAAGTTGAAAATGACGTGCCGATATTAAAATTAAGACAAATAAAAAAATATAATTTGGGGTTTTGCTTGTCCATAATATCATGTTGCTGTATGTGATTTCAGGAACCCGACTTAAAGAATATATAAACCAAATAATTAATGGTAATAGTAAGATTGCTGTAAATCTATGATATAACCAATGTTTTTTTCCGTGTAACACTTAGCTCTCCTAAAAACTCTCTCTACATCAAATAAAGCAATATTGTGATACCTGTCATCAATACTGTAAATAAAATAACTAAAAACGATGATATTAATGGCGATTTTCCACTAAAACCGTAACCAAAATCCCAAAATAAATGTCTAACACCATTGCACATATGTAAATATAAAGAAAATACCCACATACTTACTAAAATTTTTCCAATAGTGCTTGTTAGTACTGCATAGCTAATACTATAGATTTCATAACCTGATGCAATCGAAATTAAGAATATTATAAATAATGCATAGCCTAAACCATTAATGACACCACATAACCTATGTGATATTGACACAAGCGCAACAAGGGGTAATCTATACACTTGAAGATGCGGTGACAATGGAACTTTTGATAGCGACATTTTTCTCCCAGATTATAAATAATCAAATATTACTAAAGTTTAATATGATAAACGATTTTATTAAAAAATTCATTACTAATACAGCAGATATAGACAATTATGGTTTAAAATATAACTATAATTTTAGCGAAGATATAAAAAAAGTATTAGGTCAAGACTCCATATCAATTTTAAGTAATAAAGTATTAATTAAATGCAATGGTGAAGATACACGAAACTTTTTAAATACTCAATTTACAAATGATATAAAAATATTAAAAACAAATAATGGAGTATTGTGTGGCTACTGCAATCCAAAAGGAAGATTGATATCAATTTTTTATATATTTCAATTAGATAAAGATTTTTATTTATACACTACTTTAGATACTGTTACGCCATTACTTAAAAAACTCAACATGTATAAAATGATGTCAAAAGTTGAATTTGAAGTTTCAAAAGATATTCTAATAGGTGTTTCTAGTTATAAAAATATTAACCTCATAGAAAAAATTCAGCTAAAAATAAATGAAGCGAAAAAAATAAATAATTTTATATTATTTAAAATTTCTGATAATCAAACTATAATTTCAACCAATGAAGAAGGTTTTAATTTTTTAATGAATGAAAATCAATCTAATCTTTTGGGTTATAAGTCTTGGGACTATCTTGATATAAAAGACCATATACCATTTATTACTGAGTCTCAAATTGAATCATTTACACCACAAATGATTTCTCTTGATGTGCTTAATGGTGTTTCATTTACAAAAGGATGTTATCCAGGGCAAGAAATTGTTGCCAGAACTCATTATTTGGGTGAAGCCAAAAAATCATTATATGAATTAAAAATTAACTCTAAAGAGGCATTACCGGACTCTCATACAATTATTGATGCTGATAACGATAAACAAGCTGGTGATATAATAAATCTCTCTAGAATTAGTGACGATTCTTATTTATGTTTAGCTGTATTAAGAAAAGAAATGGAAGATAAAAAACTCACTATTAATCATAATACTAAAATACATATTATTGAGGGTATATCAAAATGATTAAATACTTAATAATTACTCTAGTAGTTCTTTTATTGTTGATATTATATGTAAATCAAAATAAAAAAGAGCTTTTTGTGCCATTAATATTTCTCATGATTGTGCTAACAACAATAATTGTTTTGGTGTTTCTAGGTTATTAAAAACAATTAACGCATTAAAGGAAAAAGAAGAACATCTCTTATCGATGGAGAGTCAGTAAGTATCATCACAAGTCTATCAATTCCAATACCCTCACCAGCTGTTGGAGGCATACCATGTTCCAAAGCTTCGATATAATCTTCGTCAAAATACATTGCTTCATCATTACCACCGTCTTTTAATGCAGCTTGATTTTCAAACCTTTTTCTTTGGTCATCAGGATCATTAAGCTCAGAAAAACCATTGGCAATTTCTTTTCCCATAATAAAAAACTCAAACCTATCTGCAATAAGTGGGTTTTCATTATTAACTCTAGCTAACGGAGATACTTCTATAGGGTATTCAGTGATAAATGTAGGATCTAAAAGGTTAGGTTCGACTATTTTTTCAAAAAGTGCGAACTGAATTTCTCCAATCGAAGAGTGCTTTGTTATATCAATATTCTCTTTGCTACAATAATTTTTTATTTTGTCAATATTGTCAATATCGTCTTTTGTAAGATTATTTTCAAACTCTAAAATAGATTCTTTTAGAGTTATTCTTTTAAAAGGTTTTCCAAAATCTAAGTTTTGCCCTTGATAATTAATCAAACTTACACCCTTCACTTTATTGACAACGTACCTCAGTAAGTCCTCAGTAATATTCATCATATCCGAATAATTACAATATGTTTGATAAAATTCAATCATTGTAAACTCAGGATTATGTTTAGACGAAACTCCTTCATTTCTAAAATTTCTATTTATTTCATAAATTTTTTCAAAACCACCAACTATTAACCTTTTGAGATATAGTTCAGGGGCTATGCGCATATATAAATCCATATCCAAAGTATTATGATGTGTGATAAATGGTTTTGCGGTAGCTCCTCCTGGAATTTTTTGCATCATAGGTGTTTCAACTTCAATGAAACCAAGATTATCAAAGTAATTTCTTACCGCCTTAATAATTTTGAATCTGTCGTTAAATGTATCCCAACTGCCTTTGTTGCATATTAAATCAAGATATCTTTTTCTGTATTTAATTTCTTGATCCGATAGACCATGAAATTTTTCTGGTAATGGCCTTAATGATTTTGTCACTAAATTAAAGTCTACAGCAAATAAAGTTAGCTCGTTTGTCTTGGTTTTAAAAAGATACCCCTCAACATAAATTATATCGCCGATATCTGAATTCTTAAAAATTTTAAATTGATCTTCTGTAAATTTCTTTTTATCTACGTAAAATTGAATTGAGCCTGAACTGTCTTTAATATTTGCAAAGCTAGACTTGCCCATTATTCTTTTAGACATCATTCTACCCATAACAACAAATTTCTTTTTTTCGTTATCAATAATATTTTTATCGTTAGAAATTTTTCTAATTTGTTCGCAGCTTATATTTCCAGAAAAATCATTTAAATAATTATTTCCAGATTCTTTTAATAAATCTAATTTTTTTCTTCTTTCTAAAATTAATCTATGCGAATCATTATTTTTATCTTCCATTATTTTCACCTTTTTTTAAACTTGCTTCTATGAATAAATCAATATTACCATCTAAAACTGATTGAGTATTGCTTGTTTCTACATTTGTCCTGAGATCTTTAATTCTTGATTGATCTAAGACATATGATCTGATTTGGCTTCCCCAGCCAATATCTGCTTTTTCACTTTCAATATTGTTTTGCTCATTTCTTTTTTTCTGCATTTCTATTTCGTACAACTTTGCTTTAAGCTGCTTCATTGCAGTATCTTTATTCTTATGTTGAGATCTGCCATTCTGGCATTGTGTTACAACGCCTGATTTTAAATGAGTAATTCTAACAGCAGATTCGGTTTTGTTTACATGTTGCCCACCTGCTCCACTTGCTCTAAAAACGTCAATCCTTAGCTCGCTTGGATCAATTTCAATCTCTATATCGTCATTAATTTCAGGCGAAACAAACACTGATGCAAAAGAAGTATGTCTTCGATTACCGGAATCAAATGGAGATTTTCTGACAAGTCTATGCACACCTGTTTCTGTTTTCAACCATCCAAAAGCGTATTGACCATTAAATTTAAGCGTTGCGCTTTTTATTCCCGCAACATCTCCGCTAGTTATATCTATAGTTTCAACATCGAAATCGTGTTTTTCACCCCATCTTGAATACATCCTTAAAAGCATTTCTGCCCAGTCTTGTGCCTCTGTTCCACCTGAACCAGACTGAATATCTACAAAAGCATTGCTGTTATCTAGCTTTCCATTAAATATTTTAATAAATGATAATTTTTGAATGGAAATATTTATTTTTTTAATTTCAGAATTTAAATAATCTGCAAATTCTAAAGATTGATCTTCATCGTATAACTCTTTAAATTCTTTTAATTGCGTAAGATCAGAGGAAATTTGATCGTATTCATTAAGTTCTTTCTCTAAAGCGGATTTTTGTTTTGATAAATGCAAAGATTTATCCCTGTCAGACCATACGCTTTTATCTTGTAAAGACTCATTAAGCTGAATAATTTTCTTACTCTTTGAATCGATGTCAAAGGAACCTCCTAATTTCATCTATTTGATTTTCTATCTGCGATATTTGAGACTCATAATCATTGTCATTTTTAGCCATCTGATTACCTTATGTTCCCATCACCTAAGACAATAAATTTTTCATTAGTTAGCCCTTTAATTCCTACTGGACCCCTAGCATGCAGTTTATTTGTACTAATTCCAATTTCTGCACCCAAGCCATATTCATATCCATCTGCAAATCTTGATGACGCGTTATGCATAACTGAACTGGAATCCACATTTCGAAGAAATATTTCAGCAGTCTTTTTATTTTCAGTAACTATAACATCAGTATGCCCAGAACCATATTTAGAAATATGATTAATTGCGCCGTAACAATCATCTACTACAATAATTGATAAAATTGAGTCCAAGTATTCAGTACTCCAATCTAATTCAGAAGCAAGCGCTATGTCGTTTAAAATACTCTTTGTCTTGCTGCAGCCTCTTATTTCAACATTATGGGAATTTAATTGCTTTTCTATTAGCAGTAAAAATTTATCCGCTATATTTTTATCAACTATCAAAGTCTCCATTGCATTACATACGCCCGTCCTTTGTGTTTTTGAATTAATTGCTATTTTAATTGCCTTTTCAATATCAGCATCTCTATCAATAAAAACATGGCAAATACCATCAAGATGCTTTAAAACAGGAATAGATGATAACTTATCAATAAGTTTAATTAAATTTTTCCCACCTCTTGGAATAACAATATCAATGTAATTATTTTTACCTAGTAATTCATTTACAATACTTCGGTCCGTTTTATCAATTAATTGCACAATATTTTTACTTAGTTTATTTTTATGCAGAGCTTCATCTATGCAGTTCGATAAGACTATATTTGTATTTATAGACTCAGAACCACCCCTTAATATTATTGAGTTTCCAGATTTGATGCACAATGCTGAGGCGTCAATAGTAACATTTGGCCTTGACTCATAAATCATAGCAATTACACCTAATGGCATTGACATTTTACCAACCTTAATACCGCTTGGCATTTTTTCAATGTTCTTAATTTCGCCAACAGGGTCTTTAAATTCAATAATTTCTTTAATACTGTTTATCATTGAATCAATTCTTGCGTCATCAATAAGCAATCTATCAACAAATGCGTTGCTAAAGTTATCTGTTGATTTAAGTATTTCAATATCAATAGAATTTGCCTTTTTAATCTCTACTCTTCTTGAGTTAATTTCTTCGGATAAAGACATTAAAATTAAATTTTTTTTACTTTCATCTAAACAAGAGATTTCTTTTGAGGAAGATTTCGCGTTTACACAAATGTTATTTACATAATCTATATTATTCATACGTATATTATATTAAGTATATTTGATAACTGAAAGTTTATTTTTCGCCACCGAAACAGCTAAGTCATGGATAGAATCCCAAATATTACCATTGAGAACATTTTTAGACTGCATATCTATTCTAACAAGTATCCCGAGATATGACTCTATTTTTTTTTGAGAAAGTTTACTCAAAGAAAATGACATTAAATTTTTTCTTTCGTAAGGCCATATATTTTTTAAAATATCCTCTTTAGGTGTGCCAGAAGATATTGCATCAATATTCGATAGTATACTTCTAAATGATCTAATAAATGACCAAATAATATATTGCGCCGGATAATTATTATCTTTTAGAAAAGTAATACAAGAATTTATCTTTAAGAGATTTCCTTCAATTGAATAATCAACAAGATTACTGGCTTCAAAATCCACATCCTTTGAAAATACTTTTTTTAGAAACTCAAGATTAATTTGATCATTATCGGTAATCATCAAATCTAATTTAATAAGAGCTTGATTCGCAGAAATCATATTTCCTTCATATAAATCAGAAATAAAATTTATACAATTTCTATCGATCTTATAATTTAGTTTTTTTGATGATATCACAAGTTCCTCTATCATATTTTTTTTTGTTAGTGGAAATAGCCTTATTAATCCAACATTATTATTTTTTGATCCTAAATATTTTTTTTTATAATCTGCAGCTTTTAAAGAAGGTAGTCGAAAAATAATAATATTATCCTCAGAATAATTTTCTAAAATTTCAAAAATTTTTTTCTCAGCTGCCAAACCTACGCTTTTTGTTAAAAATCTCAATTCAATAATTTTTTTACTAGAGAAAAGTGATAAGTTTGAGTTTACAGAATCAAAACTATTCCAATCAAAAGTCTTTTCAACATAAATTATTTCATGATCAAGGAAATCGCTATGTTTTGCCGCTTTTATAATTTTATTTACGCAATTATCCTCTTGGTATATTTCACTACCCGCTATCATATATATGGGCATTAAATTTTCATTTAATTTACTGTCTAATTGATTATAATATATTTGCATTTTAATTATATTAACCTATTAACTATTAAACTGAAATTACTAATTAAATGATAAATAAAAAATCTAAAATCGGAATTATAGGTACAGGCATTATTGGCCTTCCAATGGCTAAAAATCTTTTAAAAAATAAATACAATGTATTGAGCTATGTAAGAGACGTAAAAAAGCATAATGCTGTTAAAAAAAGTGGCATTAAAATTATAGATGATATTAGTGAATTTTTTGGTCAGATAGATGTTCTAATTCTTGCGGTTTCTGAGACAAAAGACGTTAAAAAAATTCTTCTGGGGCCTAAAGGCTTAATTAAAAATAAAATAAAACCATCCATAGTTATAGATATGAGCACTATATGCCCTATAGATACTATAGAGTTTTCGAAAACTCTAAAAAAACATAAAGTTTTTTTAATTGATGCCCCAGTATCTGGCGGGGAAATTGGTGCTATTAAAGGAACTCTGTCAATTATGATGGGTGGGGAAGTGAAAACAATTAGAAAGATAATGCCAATACTAAAAGTGATTGGGGAAAAAATAACTCATGTTGGTAAATCAGGATCTGGTCAAGTAGCAAAAGCATGCAATCAAATAGTGGTTGCTCAAACTGTTAATGCAATTAGCGAGGCTTTTATTATTTCTGATAAATTTAACATCAATAAGAATAAAGTTCGCGAGGCATTGCTTGGTGGCTTTGCAAATAGTACAGCTTTAGAAATTCATGGTGAAAGAATATTAAAATCTAATTATAAGCCAGGATTTAAAACAAAGCTGCATGCTAAAGACTTAAGAATTGCTAAAGATGTTGTAGTTAAAAAAAATCTTAAGCTTGATGGGGTTAATTTAGTAAATAAGTATATGAATAAATGCAATAAAAATGGTAATAGCGAAAAGGACTCGTCATCATACTATCTTACAATCAAAGAAGAGAATAAATGAGAATAATTTTAAAATCTTTTCTATATTCATTTTATTTTATAAAATCTTCGTGGAAAGAATACGCTCCACTTGCTTTATATTTATTTATTAGCCAGTTTTTAATAATGCTAATACAAAATATTTTTTTTGTTTTATTGTTTTTTGTTGGATATCTTGTAATTTCAGCACCATTAGTAATAAATATTTTTAGAAATATAATTTTAGACGAAACTGTGGGAAATAGTTATCTATCATGCATCAGTAAAAGCTATACAAAAATTTTTATAAATAGGACTTTTTATTTATTATTTAGCGTTATTGGAATTTACATATTGCATGTAATAGTTCTTTCTCCTTTTTTTCCAGAAAACATTTCAAGTCTTACAATATATCTTTATATATTATTTATATACATGATATATATTTATTCTAGAATATTATTTATATTACCTGCTGCAGCTTGTGGTATAAAAAAGAACTTAAAAGATTCATATGTTTTAACAAAAAATAGATCATTAAAAACTTATTTTCTTTATATCTCAATTATAATTCCTTATTTATTAATTAATATGTCTATTTCTTACTACTCTGAAATTCTTGAAATTAAAGAATTTTTTTTATTTTTAGCTATTTTTCTTCAAATATTCTTCACAATAATAAGTACGTCTTTAGTAGGATACATATATAAAGGATTCAAAGGCAAATAATAAGAAAGCATTAATTTATGCTATATCACGCCTCTAATAATGTTGATAATCTCAAGCTCAAGATATTTTTCAATATCCGAATAAATTATTTTTTCTTCACTAGCTGAACTATTAATACTAGAAGAAGAAAACTTAAGATCTTTAGATTTTGATATGATTTTTCTGTCTAATAAAGCATCACCATTTTTGGCTGATATCGTAAGTATCATGGTAACTGTTAATGAAAATTCATTTTCTGTTGCATCACTAGTAACAGAAGATGTTTCTTTTTTATAAAAAGGACCTTCGATTTTGACAAAATGCTGATAGTCATTGTCATCAATTATAAAGCCAGAGTTAGTTAAGATTTTTACAAATGATTTAGGCGCTATCAACTTTAAAATTGACGTTTTATTAGAATTTTCACCAACAACTTCCAATCCACCTAACTTATACCCACACCCTTGTATAATTAAAATAAAAATTATTAAGCTGATACTAAATTTTTTTTTCATAACTAATATCATATAACTATATTAACAAGTTTTTCTTTAATATAAATAACTTTTTTTATAGGCTTATCATCTACATATTTTCTAATTTCTTCAAGAGACAAAACAAGCTTTTCTATATCATTCTGTGTAATATCAGACTTAACTTCTATTTTTTTTCTCACTTTTCCATTTATCTGAACAACTATTAAAACTTTATCTTCTTTGATAAAATTTTTATTAGCTTTAGGCCAACTTAATCTGTTATTTTTTTCTGCAATATTAAAAATTATTGATAGTTCTTCGCATATATGAGGTGTTATCGGGCTGAGTAATAATATTAATGTTTTGTAAGAATCAATAATTACCTTATCGTTTACTGAACTAAGTTTTATATATTTATTTATGCTATTTAACATTTCCATGCAAGTAGAAACAACTGTATTTAAGCTCGCTCGCTCTCCATAGTCATCAGTAATTTTTAAAATTGCCTTGTTTGTAATTACTTTTAATTTTTTTTCATCGTCTTGTATGATATTTTTTTTTGAATCAACTGTATTTTTTATTTTATAACCTGTGGCCCATAATTTGTTTAAAAATTTAAAAGAACCCTCAACTCCGTGATCTGACCATTCTAAAGAATTTTCTACTGGCGCGGCAAATATAATAAATAATCGAACTGTATCTGCACCATATTTTGCTATTAATTTTTCTGGATCTACTGTATTGCCTTTAGATTTTGACATTTTTGAACCGTCTTTTAACACCATGCCTTGTGTTATCAAAGATTTAAATGGCTCGTTAGAATTTAACATTCCTTGATCTCTAAGTAATTTATGAAAAAATCTTGCGTACAATAAATGTAAAACAGCATGCTCAATTCCACCAATATAAATATCTACGGGCAGCCAATAATCGGCCTCTTTTCCAATCATATTTTTGTCATCATTTGGTGAACAAAATCTTGATTGATACCAACTAGACTCAAAAAAAGTGTCTAGGGTATCTGTCTCGCGAATTGCTTTTAATCCCGTTTCACTACATTTTGTATACTTCCATGTAGGGTGATTTTCTAATGGGTTTCCACTTAAAGAAAAATCAATGTCATCTGGAAGCTTGATTGGAAGCTCACTTTGATCTACTGGCAAAATTTTGCCATCCTCTCTGTAAATTATTGGTATTGGGCAACCCCAATATCTTTGTCTTGATATCCCCCAGTCTCTTAATTTATAGTTCTTAACAGCTTTTCCAAAATTATTTTTTTCCATATATTCTATTATAGAATTAGAGGCAGAATAACTATCTAAACCATTGAAATTATTTGAGTTTATAATTTTTCCATGACCAGTATAAACATCTTCATCAGAATCATTGCTTTCTATAACTTTAACAATATCTAAATTAAATTTACGAGCGAAATCATAGTCTCTTTGATCGTGCGCAGGGACTCCCATAACAGCACCAGTTCCATACCCAGTAAGAACGTAATTTGAAACCCACACAGGAATTTTCTTTTTTGTTATGGGGTGCGTTGCATATATATTTGTAAAACAGCCATCTGGTTTATTTTTATCATTTTTCGGAGAATTTTCACTCTTTAAAAGGTTTTCTGAAAAAATTCTAACCTCATCGTTACAAGATTCTATTAAATTATGATCTGCGGCCACTGCTATAAAAGAAACACCAAACAAGGTATCTGGCCTTGTTGTAAAAACATTGATCGTGCTGTCCGTATTAATCACAAATGTCACTTCGGCCCCATTAGATTCTCCTATCCAGTTCTTTTGCATGGTCAACACATTATCAGGCCAGTTACCACTTAATTCTTTTAAATCCTTTAGAAGATCTTCTGAGTAACTTGTTGTTTTTAAGAACCACTGGGAAATTTTTTTCTTTTCAACATCAACGCCTGATCTCCATCCTTTTCCATCAATAACTTGCTCATTTGCAAGCACCGTATTATCAACAGGATCCCAATTCACAAGGGATTCTTTTTTGTAAACCAAATTTTTTTTGAATAACTCTATAAAAAACCATTGCTCCCATTTATAATATTTTTCCGAGCATGTTGATATTTCTCTATCCCAATCATAGCTAAAGCCCATAGATTTAAGCTGATCTCGCATATTCTTTATATTTGCATTGGTCCATTCTTTTGGGGATAGATTATTGTCTATTGCAGCGTTTTCTGCAGGCAGCCCGAAAGCATCCCACCCAATAGGATGAAGTACATTTTCACCAAGCATTCTATGATATCTTGCAAAAACATCGCTAATTGTATAGTTCCTCACATGACCCATGTGAAGATTGCCACTTGGATATGGGAACATTGATAAACAGTAGAATTTCTTTTTATCTGAATCTTCTTTAGCAGCATATACTTTATTAGAATTCCAAATATCTTGTATTTTCTTTTCTATGCTTTTTGGTTTATAAATTTCATGCATTTTTATTTTTTTGTTATAATAATTTTACAAAAGTTAACATAAGTCCCATATAATGTCTGAATTATGCTAATAAATAAAGAAACAACTTTTAATACTGAAATTTTTTCAAGGAACTTTATAAGAAGCTTCTTGAAAACTGAGTCTGCATCGGGAGTATTGCTGATTATATTTAGCTTATTTGCAATATTTCTTGCAAACTCTGATTTCGCAAATTATTACTATGCTATTAAAAATAGCTACATTTCTATAAGTTTTGAAAACTTTCAACTAAAAGAGACTGTACATCATTGGGTGAATGATGGGCTTATGGCCATATTTTTTCTAGTAATAGGTTTAGAACTAAAAAGAGAGATGATCAACGGGCAGCTATCAACATTTTCAAAAATTTTACTCCCAGGGGTAGCAGCTGTAGGTGGAATGGCGTTCCCAGCCTTAATTTATATAATATTAAATAAACACGAACCTTTAGCAATGTCCGGTTGGGCAATACCGACAGCAACAGATATAGCTTTTTCCTTAGCAGTATTATCAGTTCTAGGCAAAAGAGTCCCTGTTAGCCTTAAGATATTTCTACTTTCTTTAGCAATAATTGATGATTTGGGAGCCGTAATGGTAATTGCTTTATATTATACTTCTGAAATATCTTATATAAATTTACTTTATGCATTCTTCACATTTTTAGTTTTAATCACCCTAAATATACTAAACGTTAGAATAATAGGCGTATATATTTTTGGTGGGTTATTTTTATGGTATTTCATTTTGCACTCAGGGATACACACTACAATCGCTGGTGTGATATTAGCATCCACTATTCCATTTTCTATAAAAAAAAGCAGTCATTCGCCATTAAGATATTTAGAAGAAAAACTGCATACATTTTCAGGATTTATAATACTTCCTTTATTTGCATTTTTTAACGCTGATATAGATTTAAATACAATTAGCATTAACTCTTTATCTAACACTGTGCCAATGGGAATAATGCTGGGTTTAATATTAGGAAAGCCTATAGGCATTACACTACTTACCTACTTATCTATAAAGTTAAAACTGTGTCAATTACCAAGCAATATTAATATGTATGATATTTTAGGGGTTTCATTTTTATGCGGCATCGGATTTACAATGAGTTTATTTATAAATGCACTTGCTTTTCCTGAAAATATTGAGGTAATAAGTTTTGGTCAAGAGTTCTCTAAATCTGGTATATTCTTTGGCTCAATATTATCTGGTATAGTTGGTTATATAATTTTAAAAATCAGATTAAATAAAGATGCAGAATAAAAATAGCACTATATATAAAACAATATTAACGGTAAGCGGTTTAATTATTATATTTGCTGGATTAAAGATTGCGGATAAAATAGTTGTAACTTTCTTGTTATCTATGTTTATTGCATTAATCTCATTTCCATTATTAAAATTCTTTCAATCAAAAAATATTAATACGCCAATTTCTGTTTCTTTAGTATTGGTTACAATTATTTCTGTTAGTTTAAGTATTGCAGCTTTAATTGGCTCATCGTTAAATAGTTTTAGAAAGTCATTGCCAGAATATAAAGAAAAAATATATGCAGAAATTAATAATTTTTCAGTAACTTTGGAAAAATATGATATAAATTTTGACTCTAATCTACTTTATGATTATGTTGACCCATCATTTCTCATGCAGTCAGTTGCAAATACTATAAGTGCTTTTGGAAATGTTCTAACTAACTATTTCCTCATACTCTTTATAGTAATGTTTACACTATTAGAAGCAGCAGGTTTTTCAAATAAAATAAAATTAGCTTTTAAAAACAGTGAAAAATCAATAGCAAATTTTCATGTTTTTAGCGAAAATATGAATAAATATCTATCTATTAAGACATTAGTGAGTATTGTAACAGGGTTCCTTATATATATATCCTTAGCAATTATGGGCCTTGACCACGCAATAATGTGGGGGCTAATAGCTTTCTTCCTCAATTATATTCCTAATATTGGCTCTATAATAGCCTCCATACCTGCAATATTAATAGCTTTAATTCAATTTAATTTCTTTTATGCATTTTTAGTAGCGCTAATTTATTTATTTATAAATATAATTATGGGAAGCATTATAGAACCTAAGTATTTAGGTAAAGAACTTGGATTATCAACATTAATTATATTTTTATCGTTAATTTTTTGGGGATGGCTACTAGGTCCAGTAGGCATGCTTCTATCTGTGCCGCTTACAATGGTTATGAAAATTGCTCTAGAAAGTAGCAATGATACCAAATGGATTGCAATACTATTGAGCAGAAATGTTAATAATTAGTATTGTTTAAGAAATCTTTACAAATTTTATTTAACTTGTAAAAATTTCCTCTTGATACTAAAGATATTTTTTGAGAATAGCGCATATATTCTTTTGTAAAATATTTATCTAATACATTATCTTTTAAAAAAAAATTATTTATATAATTCTTGCAATTAAATTTTACGGATTTTACAACAAGCAATGGTGAATTAGTTTTTTTTGCGATTTCTAAAGCTATAGAATCTGAGGTAGCATCCCAATTTAATGGTATATCAAAACTATTTACCTCGTCCACAGAAGGCATCCAGACTAACAATTTTCTTTTTTTATAATTTTTTTTAATGGAAGATAATTTATTGATTGTTACAAAATCTCTAAGTTCGTTTAAATAATCTTTAGTAAAATCTCTCATTGCGTAAATCGCACGCTTATGAGCCTCTTGATCATGATACCTTCTTGTAATTTGATCTTTTCTAATTTTTTCAGCATAACTCCCTCCACCAAATACCAATAAAAAACTTGTATTTCTGTTTAATTTTATTTCATGAATCCATTTTTTAATATACTGGGTTGACTGAAGACTACCACCAATTTTGACAACTACCACTTAAAATCTCCATTTGAAAAATATTTAATAAATATAGATACTTTTTCTAAACTCTCAAAGTACTCATCAGCAGGGTTTGAATCGTGCACAATGCCTCCACCAGCAGCAAAATTAAGCTCGTTATCATGCAACATTATTGTTCTAATGCAAATATTTGTATCCATATTGCCATTTTCATCAAAATATCCTATTGAACCACAATAAACCCCTCTTTCTCTATTTTCTAATTCAGAAATAATTTCCATGGACCTTCCTTTTGGAGCTCCAGTAATAGAACCACCAGGAAAGCTTGCTTCTAAAATATCGACCGAGGTATGAGTATTATCAAGTACTCCCTCGATTGTGCTAACCATGTGGTGAACAGAAGCGTAAGATTCAATTTCAAACAATTTGGTAACTTTCACAGAACCAAGCTCGCAACATTTACTAAGGTCATTTCTTAGTAAATCGACGATCATGAGGTTTTCTGATATATTTTTTTCATCATTCCTAAGAATATTTTTCTGCTCATTGTCTTTATACGGATCAGACAATCTTTTTAGAGTACCTTTGATGGGTTTTGTTTGAACTAAACCACTATTAATAGAAATAAATCTTTCTGGAGAAGAGCTAATTATGTACTTAGTTCCAAAATTAAAAAAAGTTGAGTATGGTGCTGGATTAATTTTTCGCAAGTCTTTATAAATATTCCATGGATCACCGGTATAATTAGCTTTGAAATTCTGAGAATAATTAACCTGATAACAATCCCCATCAGATATATATTTTTTAATTTTAATAACGTCATTGATATAATCATCTTTTTTTGTAACTTGTTGAAAATTAAAAAATTTATATTTTAATACAGTTTTTACGTCCATTATATCTTTAGAAAAATTAGATATAATGTCTTCAATTAAATCGTTGGTATGCTTATATATTACATATGCTTCAAATTTTTCATGATCAATAACTATTGCCCAATCATAAAAACCAACAGCAATGTCAGGGAAATTACCTTTAGAGGGTTTGTTTTTATTTAAGGCGTCATATCCAAAATAACCAATCATTCCAGAATGAAAAGGTAAATTACAAAAATAATCGGTTTTATTTTGATATTTTTTTATGACATCAAAAGGATTATCATAAAAATTTGATTTAATATCGTTTTTAATCAATTCGATGTAATTACCAAAGCTAGTCATTTTTGTATGAGGGTTACATGTCAAAATATCATATGTACCAAATGACCCGACATCATAACAACTGTCTAAGAAAATGAACCAATCTTTATTATGAAGAAATTCTCCATAAACATATGATTCTTTGTAGTAATTAATTTTAACTTTGTTCATAGTATCTAGTTTTATATTATTTCTTAAAAAAATTTGTTACAACTAAAGCAGACGTTAAATTTTTATAAACAATTGCATGATCTAAGTTTATTATAGAAAATATTTTTTCATCTTCAATAGAGATATATTTGATTTTGTGCGTTTTTGCTAATTCTTTAATTAAAAATGCACCCTCTCCAATTGATGATAAGCATATATTATTTAAATTATTATTAAATAGTAGATTTATATTTCTAAAAATAATATTAATAATTTCTTTCTTAATAAATTTGCTTAGTGCCACCAAATCTTTATAATTATCTTTATTATAATCTAAGCCAATTGATCTTGATAATCTTGCTAATGAATTATTTAAAGAAAAATCTTTATTATCGGCACCTGTATAATCTAAAGAACTAAAATCAATATCTTTAGTAATATTGAAAATATCTCCTGTGGATGAGAAAAGCTCATTAATTAATGATATTTTTTTTGAAGAAAAAATCACATCGTTAAAGATCATTGACAATGGTGTTCTAACAACTCCTGTGTATAATAAAGTGTTATTTGATAATCTTTTATAATCACTATTATTATCTTCAATGTTTATATTTTTATATATAAAATCTGTGGTAGTAGAACCTATATCAATCATTAAATTTATTTTATCAAGACTTTTTAAGAGGTTTGCGGTGAGAATCCAATTTGTAGAATACAAGCTTTTTGGACTTTTTATAGCATCACTATATTTCAAATATAAATTACTGTTGGAATAATAATATTTGTTTCCCTTTATATAATTATTGCAATTATTTAAAATCAAAAATATTCCTTCGTCTCGAGACTTAAAATTATCACATGACTCAGCAGTAATAGTAATAAAGTTTTCTATATTATATGAGCTATATAACCCTGAGATACTTTTGAAATAATTATTAAGTTCACTAAAATTGTTCCAAATTGCTAAATTTTTAAAATGAACATCAATAACATTTAAATTGGTATCAAGTACACTAATTTTAGTATTTGCGCCACCAATATCCCAACCTAAGTAAATTTTACTATTCATTTATATGCTCTATTGAGAAAACTTTATTATTATTAATATTGTGTTTATAATTTGGATTACTAAAAAAAATTGCAGGATTAAAACCCAGAGTTTTTTTTAGTCCTGCGTAAGAAGTCGTAAGTCTTGGATTTATTTCTAAGAATACAATATTGCCGTTATTCCCAAGTATTGCGTCGATACCAAAAAAACCATAATGACCATCAAAATGTTCTATAATATTATTTACAAAAATTTTCAAATCTTTAATTAAATTATTAAATTGCCCCATTATTATTTTATCAAGAAAAATCTCATGCTTAGAGGAAAATTTATAAATTTGCTTGTTTATTGAAAGAATTTTCAAAGAATTTGAGTCTGAAAAAATATTTATCCCTATTACATCACCACTAATATATTTTTGAAAGACATGATTATCAGATAATTTGCACTCATTGTTTTTTAAATCAACTTGATTTTTAAATATATAAAGTTTTTCAGCCCCAATTCCATCTTTTATTTTTGCAACAATGCTTTGTTCAGGAGGTATTTCTTTATAATTTGCATAAACTTGATTAACATATTTATTTGATATGCTAAATTTTTTATGTGTCAAAATTTTACAAGATGTTGTTTTTAAAAATTTACTATTGCAATTTAATAGAATTAAATCTTTTTTTTCAAGACTTTTAACTATTCTATACAATAAATCTTTTTCTTCTGGCGCTAAAATTAATATTCTTCTATTTTTTTTATGGTTTAATAATATATTTTTTACTAAATCTTTTGAGTAATCCATGTAAACAAGATTTATATTACCTAAAATTTTTTTGTTATTTTTATTTACCAATAAAGATATTTTTGACTGCGGGTATAATTCTGAAAAATCTTCCACTAAAGCCTTGATAATTAGCTTTGCCTCGTTGATAATTAGTTGAGATGAGTCATTACTTAATTCCTCTCCTAATATATGCTCGTAAATTAATATGTCCATAATTTTATGAAATTAATACCTGCTATAGATCTAAAAAATAATAAAGTTGTTATTGCTTCCAAAGGCAAAGAACGCGAATATGAAGAAATATCAAGTATATTGTCACCAACTTCAGATCCATGCAAATTTATTAACTACCTTCTCTCTCTATACGATTTTAACACAATATATTTAGCAGATTTAGATTCAATATCAAATTTTAATAATAAAAATATATTCTTACAGAGTATTATACAAACATTTAGCAATCTTGAGTTTATTATTGATAATGGGGTTAGAAAATATTCACATTTATACTCTCTTAATAATAGCAACTATATCCAAATAATTGGCACCGAAACTTTTGAAGATTATGAAATCTTAAACTACAAAAAAGACAAAAAATATATTCTTTCGCTAGATTTTAAAGATGGGATTATTATTGCGCAAAATAATAATTATAGAAAGATATGTCCAAAAAAAGTTATATCAATGAATCTTGACAATGTTGGGGAAAAAACTGGGATTAACTATAATAATATTAGGTTAATAAATAATATTTACCCAGATGCTGAAATTATTATATCTGGGGGGGTAGCTAATACGGAGGATATTCTTGAGGCAAAAGTAAATAACTACTCTGAAATAATATTGTTAACCGCAATTTTAGAAAAAAACATAATCTATTCGAAATTATAATTTAAATTCTTTAAAACACTTAGAGATTTCACAAATAATTTGATCGCGCACTTCTGATTTAGTTTTATTTGCGTCAATTTTCTTGATCCTCTTTTTATTTTTATTAACTTGCTTTAAATAACCTTTATAAACATCATTAAAAAAATGATCATCAAGAGTTTCAAACCTGTCTTTTTTTTTACTTTTTGGAAATCGTTTTTTAGCTAAATCGTAAGGCAAATCAAAAAATATTGTCAAATCTGGCAAAATATTTTCTGTAAAATTGCTTATTAATAAATCAATTTTTTTAATATTAACTTTTTTACCATACCCTTGATAGGCAAAAGAAGCGTCGATGAATCTATCACATAAAATCCATTTTCCTTTTGCAAGCTGAGGCTTTATAACTTCCTCAATATGTTGACGACGTGCTGAAAAAAGCAAAAGTAGCTCTGCTTCTGGGGATATAACAGATTTGTTATTAAGTAGAATATTTCTTAGAGATTCTCCATATTTTGTACCACCTGGTTCCCTAGTGCAGAAAACTGATAGGCCCTTTGTTTCTAAAATTTTTTTTACAGAATTAATTGTAGTAGATTTTCCTACCCCTTCAATTCCCTCAAAACTTATTAGTTTCCCATTGCTCATAATTTATTTTTGGTATTTATTAACTGCTTTAACATGATCTTTGTAATTTTTAGAAAAAATATGCTTTCCTTTCTTATTTGCAACAAAATAAAGATATTCTGTCTTATTCGGCCTACTAGCTGCCTGTATTGATTCTTCTCCAGGAGAGCATATTGGCGTTTTTGGAAGACCTTTAATTCTATATGTATTATATTCATTATTTTCTCTTAAGTCTTTTTTAGTTATGTTTCCTTCAAAGTTTTTCATACCGTAAATTACTGTCGGATCTGCCTGCAATCTCATTTTTTTATTTAATCTATTAACAAAAACACTTGCTACTATAGCCTTTTCACTAGGTAACGATGTTTCTTTTTCTATTATAGAAGCCATAATGAGCATTTCATACGGAGATTTGTAAGGCAATGAGTAATCGCGATTATTCCAATATTTAATTAATGTAGAGTTCATTTTTTTTGCACAGTTTTTTAAAAAGTAATCTATTGATATTCCAGAAGAGAATTTATATGTGTCTGGAAAGCACATACCTTCTGGAGACAAATAATTAATTTCTGAAGGATAAATTTTATTTATATATCTTCCCTCATCTTTTAAGAGATTACTATTCCTTAAAAGGCTTATAATATCCTTATAAGTTGACCCTTCTAATATAGTAACTTTATCTTGTAGAACATTACCATTAACTAATTTCAATAAAAAACTATACTCAGTATCACTCTTATTAATAGCATATTTACCGTTGTTAAACTTAGGGTTTAAACTATACATATAAATAATAATCTTTGATCTAAAATCTGAGCTTATAATATTTTTTTTCTTTAGCGTATTAATACTTTTAGTTATGCTATCACCCTCATTTATTAAAAAAATTTTTCTATTTTTGCTGTTATTGTAAATTTTTTTATTTAAAGAATAATTTAAATATGAGAAAAAAGACAAGGATAATATAAAAAAAATTAATATAAGTATTTTTAAGGCTAAAACTTTATTTATATATGTCATTTTTTAACAACCTAATAATTTCTTTTATAATTTCACTATTACTGTATTTATGATCGTTTATTGATTTAATATTCCAAATCAACCTGACGGAATTACAAAAAAATGCACCGTCATAATCTTTTATATCATTTTTTTTTATTTTTTTATGCTTAACTTTATATTTATTTTTTTTAAGTAATTTTAATATGTAGCATTTCATTACACCCTCAACACCAGAATCATTAATTACTGGAGTATATAAAGTATCTTTTTTTATAAAAAAAATATTACTAGATATCCCTTCAATAATATTATTTTTCTGGTCACATAAAATTAATTCTGGAAATTTTTTTGTGATTTCATCTGTTGCCATTATGTGATCAAGTCTATTTGAGTGCTTTATTTTTGAGAGTTTTTGATTGCAATTAAGCATTGTATTTGAAAACTTAGTTTTTACACCTTTTTCTTGATAGTCTCTTGGGTATCTAGGTATTGTGCTCGTAGTTAAAATAATATTTGGTTTTAAATTTGCTAAAGCTATATTATAACCTCTTTTTTTAACAGTACCTCTCGTGATCGTTATGTTTAATATACAATTATTAATATTACTCAAAGATTTTTTTATATATTTTTGCAACAAATTATGGTCTAAGTTTTTTATCTTTAACGCATCGCATCCTTTTTTTAGTCTTTTAAGATGAAGTTCTAAATTATTTGGCTTATTGTTTATTACTAAGATTGTTTCAAATATTGAATCACCATATAAAAAACCTCTATCAAATATTGAAATACTTGAACTAAATTTTCCATTAACCAGATTCATTATTACATGCGTTTAAATATTAGCGTACCATTTGTTCCGCCAAAACCAAACGAGTTAGACATGGCCACGTCTATAGAAGTTTCTCTGGCTTTATTTGGAACATAATCTAGATCACACTCTGGATCCTGATCATTTAGATTTATTGTTGGGGGTATTACATTATCTTTTATAGATAATGCGCAAAATACAGCTTCAACACCACCTGCAGCGCCCAAAAGATGCCCAATCATAGACTTTGTTGAGCTAATTGGTGTATTTTTTGCATTTTCAATTCCTAATGCGGCTTTTATAGCATCGGTTTCTGCCTTATCACCAGCGGGGGTTGATGTTCCATGAGCATTTATATAATCAATTTCATTTTCGTTCAACGAAGCTTCGTTTAATGCTTGTTTCATGCATTTGGCTGCTCCAGTACCTCCAGCAGCAGGCTGCGTCATATGATGTGCGTCACTATTCATTCCAAATCCTACAATTTCACAGTAAATTTTAGCGCCACGCTTTTTAGCAGACTCATAATCTTCAAGCACTAATATTCCGGCGCCATCTCCGAGAACAAAACCATTTCTATTAACGTCCCATGGTTTACTAGCTGTTTCAGGATTATCATTATTAGTTGAACATAGAGCTTTTGCTGAGGCAAAACCGCCTATTCCAAGTGGGCAAGTTGCCATTTCTGCGCCTCCTGCAATCATGCAGTCAACATAACCATGCTTAATCATTCTCGCCGCATCACCAATGCTATGTGTGCCAGTAGCGCACGCTGATACTAAGGATAAATTTGGGCCAGTTATCCCATACATTATAGATAAGTTTCCAGAAACCATGTTAATAATTGAGCTTGGAACAAAAAAAGGAGAAATTTTTCTTGGGCCACTTTTTAAGAAATTTCCATAATTTCTTTCAATATAAGGTAAACCACCGATTCCAGAACCAATAGATACACCAACTCTATCTCTATTTTTATCTGTAATTTCTAAACCAGAATCATTTATTGCCATTACACTTGCCCCAATACCATAATGAATAAATGTATCCATTTTTTTTTGGTCTTTAGGAGATATAAAATCATCTGCGTTAAAATCATCAACAGATCCAGATATCTGAACAGAAAAAGAGGAGGCGTCAAAAGAAGTGATTTTTTTAATACCACTTACACCGTTTTTTATGTTCCCCCATGCTTTATCAATGGTTGAGCCCACTGGGGATACTAAACCTAAACCTGTAACCACTACTCTTCTTGTATTTTCTGTCATTTTAAATGTACAAATTAAGTTTATTTACTATTTGCTTCCACATAAGCGTTCGCCTGTGCAACTGTTGTTATTTTTTCTGCTTCTTCGTCAGGAATTTCACAATCAAATTCTTCCTCTAAAGCCATAACTAATTCTACAGTATCTAGTGAATCTGCGCCTAAATCGTCTACAAAAGAAGCATTTTCTGTGATTTGATCTTCCTTAACACCTAATTGCTCCATTATTACTTTTTTTACTCTATCTTCGTTGCTCATGCTGTCCCCTATTTGTTGTGATGCTTTTTTAAAAACTCGCTCATTCTATTAAATATATGCAAGATAATCCAGAAATGATTACTATTGCATAAATAAGCCTCCGTTTACATTAAGTGTTTCTCCAGTTATATATGAAGCTTTATCTGAAGCCAAAAACGATACTGCAAAGGCAATATCATCGGGATTACCCATTGAAGTCATGGGAATATTATTGGAAATTTGTTCTTTTTGTGAGTCATTTAATTTATTTGTCATATCAGTTTCAATAAATCCGGGCGAAACACAATTTACTGTAATTCCCCTAGTAGCAACCTCTTTAGCCAAAGATTTGCAAAAGCCTATCATTCCAGATTTTGTTGTAACGTAGTTTGTTTGTCCGGCATTTCCAGTGCTAGCAACAACTGAAGAAATACATATTATCCTTCCTTTTCTCTTTTTTATCATGGGTTTAACAAATATTTTTGATACTCTATATAAAGAGTTTATATTGGTTTCTATGGTGTCGAGCCATTGATTATCATCCATACGTATGAATAAATTATCATTTGTTATGCCAGCGTTATTTACTAAAACGTCGGGGGTGTTTGAATAATCAGCACTTATATTATCAAACAAATTATTGACTGATTCCTGGCTTTTTATATCTAACATGTAAGCTTTTCCATCAATATTATGATTTTCAAACTCTTCCTTTAATGAATTTACAGATTTTTCGCTTGTTCCTGTGCCAAGAACAACATAATCATTTTTTGCCATATCTTTTGCTATAGCCAGACCTATACCTCTAGTGGCCCCTGTTATTAACGCTATTTTTTTATTACTCATAAGCTACTTAAAGTCTCCAGTGCGGTTTCCAAGCTGTTAGAATCTGATACAGATAATGATTTTATACTATTATCAATCCTTTTGTTAAAAGATGTCAAAACCTTTCCAGGACCCAATTCTAACATAATGTCTACGCCCTGCTGTTCCATATGCTCAATCGTCTCAACCCATCTAACAGAAGAGTATAATTGCTTAACTAATGCCGACTTGATTGAGTTATCAGATTCTTCAACGCTGACATCAACATTATTAATTACAGGAATGCTAGGTTTTGAGAACTTCACCCCATTTACTGACTCCTGAAAAATCTTTGACTGCTCTATCATTAAAGATGAATGAGCTGCAACACTAACAGGTATTGGGATTATTTTTTTTGCATTTTTTGACAATGCTAAATCTGAAAGCTGCGATACTCCGTCAGCAGTTCCGGAAATCACAATTTGCCCCGGTGCATTAATATTTGCAATACTAACTTCACTTAAATTATTATCTTCATATATTGATTTAAGTTGTTGATAATCTAAACCTATTACAGCAGCCATCTTGCCTTCTGGCGCATTTTTCATACATTCTGCGCGCTTTTTAACAAGCCTTACTGCATCTTTAAATTTTAATGCTCCAGATGCACATAAAGCGGTATATTCGCCAAAACTATGGCCTGCCATATAAATTGGTAAATCTCCGCCCTCATCGCTCCAAATTTTCCATATTGAGTAAGCCGCGCATAGCATAATTGGCTGAGTGTTTTCAGTGTCATTAATTTTTGCCTCTGGTCCATTTTTGGTAATTTTCCATAAGTCACAGGAGAGCAGATCAGATGCTTCCTCAAAAACTTCAGTAACTATACTGTAAGAAGATTTCAAATCTTTTAACATTCCAATTTTTTGAGAACCTTGACCTGGAAATAATACTCCTAAGCTCATCTACGACACCCCTTAAAATAGTTTTTATAAAATTAAAATTTTACGTCAAGCATATATACTAATAAAAATAAAATTCTGCTATACTTTCTATTAAGTTTTTTAACTTAAAAACATAAATAATACAATATTTAATTTATATATAAAAAAATTATGGCGAAAGAAGAACATATAGAAATGGAAGGCACTGTCGTAGATACATTGCCAAACACAATGTTTAGAGTAGAACTAGAGAACGGTCATATTGTAACAGCTCATATTTCAGGAAAGATGAGAAAAAACTATATAAGAATTTTAACTGGAGATAAAGTTACTGTTGCATTAACTCCCTATGATTTATCTAAAGGCAGAATAACCTTTAGAGACAGATAAAATATTTTATAAGAATAAAATGGCATGGATACCACACATCACTGTCGCATCAATTATCGAACAAAATAATAAATTTTTATTCGTAGAAGAATACGTAAACAATCTTAAAGTTTTGAATCAACCTGCAGGTCACTTAGAAGAACACGAAACATTAGAGGACGGTTGCGTGAGAGAGACTTTAGAAGAAACTGCGTTTGCTGTTAAAGTAGATTATCTAATTGGTATATACCAGGAAAGAGCGAAAGACTCAAAAGATATGTGGCTTAGGTTTTGCTTTAAATGCACAATTGAAAATGAATATAGCAACAGAAAACTTGACAAGAATATCATAAGAAAATTGTGGTTAACAAAAAAAGAAATTCAAAAAGAAAACGTTAATTTGAGAAGCAATATGGTCTTAAAATGTATAGAAGATTATGAACTTGGAAAAAAATACCCTAAAGAAGTTATTTGCAGTCTACTAGAAAAATGAGCGAAAAGATTATAATGGGAGTTTCGGGTGGTGTTGATTCTGCGGTATCACTTAAACTTTTATGTGAGCAAGGTTATGATGTAGAAGCTTTATTCATGAAGAATTGGGATGAAGATGATAAAAATGGTTGTAACGCTAAAGAGGATCTTGAATACGCTAAGGATGCTTGTGATAAGCTAAATGTGAAATTACATACGGCAAATTTTTCAGACGAATACTGGAATAATGTCTTTTTAGATTTTATTAATAATTATAAAAATGGATATACTCCGAATCCTGATGTTCTTTGCAACAAATATATAAAATTTACTGTATTTACAGAGTACGCGATTAAACTCGGAGCCAGTAAAATTGCCACAGGGCATTATGCAAAAATATTAAATAGAGATTCTAGGCACTATCTAGTTTTGCCTAAAGATAAAAAGAAAGACCAAACATATTTTCTTCATACTTTAGATCAGAAGCAACTGTCAAGATCATTATTTCCTTTATCTGATTTAGAAAAAATAGAAGTAAAAAATATTGCAAAACTTGCAGGGTTTAAATCCTACAATAAAAAAGAAAGTATGGGTATTTGCTTTATTGGAAATAAAAAATTTAAAAATTTTATTTAAAAATAAATAACAAATATTCAATGAAATTTAATAAACGAATAAAATGAGGTTATAGGCAAACACAATGGAATGTTTTATACAACTATTGGTCAAAGAGAAGGGATTGGTATTGGTGGCTTAAAAAATTCAAAAAATTTACCTTGGTATGTATACAAAAAAGATCTTCAAAATAATGAGCTTTTCGTTTGCCAAGGAAATACAAATCCACTTTTATTTCAAAAAGAAATATATATTAAAGATTTGGAAATAATTACAAATAATACTAATGATGTTTTAAGTAAAAACTTGCAATGTCAAATTAGACATCTTGGAGAAAAATATCAATGTGTAATTAAAAATATTAATAATAATTTGTATGTTGTTATGTCTGAGAAACCAATAAGAGCTCCAGCTCAAGGGCAATCTCTCGTAATATATGACAAAAATATTTGCCTTGGTGGAGGAATAATTACAAATGGTAAAAATTGATAATAATTATATTATTTCTTTAACTGCTCTATTGCAGAGCATTTATTTCGTAAACAAAGCCGCAACTACTAACAGTGTTGTCTTACAAGATTGTGAAGTGCTTTTAAAAAGCATATATATAAAAGACACGTTTAATGCGAAAGATATTTATGTAGATAGCAAACATCTTTTAGATGGTTATAACTTATTAAAGCAAATACTCAGTGGTAAAAACGATATATCTTTAATTACTATGCAAAAGTATGCGTTAAATATAATTTTGATACAAAAAAATATAAACAAGATCAGTGATTTAGAAGATTTAATCAGAAAAAAAATTGATAATTACCAAGAAAATAGTATGATGGCTACAAATCTAAATGAGCTAGTTATGTATTCTGAAGAAATTTATAAAGAATATATTGGTATTATCAGGCCTAGAGTTGTGATATCTGGGAAAAAAGAATATTTAGAAAAGAATTCTTCTATAATAAGAGCTTTATTGTTGAGTGGTATAAGAGCTTCATTTTTGTGGAACTACCATGGCGGTACAAAATGGCAACTTATGTTTAGAAGAAAAGAAATTCTCAAGAAATGTGATGAATTTTTTATTTAATTTAAAACAAGGATAAATTTTAATGAAGAATAGCTTTAATACAAAAACAGAAATTTCATGTGGAAAAGAAAAGTACACAATATTTGATATATCAAAAATAAAAGGTGTGGAAAAACTTCCCTATTCTATAAAAATACTTTTGGAAAATCTTGTAAGAAATGAAGATGACATAACTGTAACAAAAAAAGATATTGAATCAATAATTGATTGGCATAATCACGCTGCAATTAAAGAAATAGCATATAGGCCGGCCAGAGTTTTAATGCAAGATTTTACGGGAGTTCCAGCAGTTGTGGATCTAGCGGCTATGAGAGATGCAATTAAAAAACTCGGAAAAAGTCCAAGTGATATAAATCCATTACAACCTGCGGAATTAGTCATTGATCATTCTGTTCAGGTAGATAACTTTGGTAGTGATAAAGCATTTGATTTGAATGCAAAACTTGAATATGAAAGAAATTTTGAAAGATATAAATTTTTAAAATGGGGGCAGTCAGCCTTTTCAAATTTTAAAGTTGTTCCGCCAGACACAGGTATAGTTCATCAAATAAATATTGAGTATTTAGCAAGATGTATTTTCACAAAAAATATAGATGGGGTTAGCTATGCTTACCCTGATACTGTAGTAGGCACAGATTCTCACACAACTATGATAAATGGTATTGGTGTTCTTGGTTGGGGTGTGGGCGGTATTGAAGCAGAAGCATCAATGTTAGGTCAGCCAATTTCTATGTTAATTCCAAAAGTAGTAGGATTTAAATTAACAGGAGAGGTTTCAGAAGGTATAACCGCAACCGATCTCGTTTTGAATATTGTTGAGATGCTTAGAAAACATGGAGTTGTTGGAAAATTTGTTGAATTCTATGGAGATGGTCTAGACAACTTGTCGTTAGGAGATAGAGCAACAATAGCAAATATGGCGCCTGAGTATGGTGCAACTTGCGGAATATTTCCAATCGACGATGAAACTATAGATTATATGAGACTATCTAATAGAGATGAGTCTCAAATAAATTTAATAAAAAAATATTCCGAAACCATTGGATTAACTAGAAGCGATTGTGATAATGCTATTTATTCAGAAAATATAGAATTAGATGTTTCAAAAGTCTTACCATCAATTGCTGGTCCAAAAAGACCACAAGACAGAATCAATTTAAAAGATGCGAAAGCTTCTTATAAAAAAGAGCTTGAAGCATTGGATCCAAAAAATAAAGCATCAGAAGTTACAATTAAAGATGAAAACTTCACTATTAATAATGGAGATATAGTCATAGCAGCAATTACATCATGCACAAATACATCTAATCCTGGTGTTATGATTGCCGCAGGATTGGTAGCGAAAAAAGCAAGGGCTCTAGGATTAAAAAGAAAACCATGGGTGAAAACATCCTTGGCTCCAGGATCAATGGTGGTTACCGAATATTTAAGAAATTCTAATCTCTTGAAGTCTATGGAAGAGTTAGGTTTTCATAATGTTGGATATGGCTGCGCAACATGCATAGGTAACTCTGGTCCATTAATAAAAGAAATTAGCGACGGAATAAAAGAAAATAATTTAGTCGCTGCTTCTGTATTGTCAGGTAATAGAAACTTTGAAGGTAGAGTACATGCTGAAGTAAAATTAAATTATTTAGCTTCCCCACCTCTAGTAATAGCTTACGCAATAGCAGGTTCAATGAATATTGATATTACATCAGATCCGATAGCAACTTCGCAAGACGGAAAAGAAGTATTCTTAAAAGATATATGGCCTTCAAATTCAGAAATAAACGAGATATTAAAGTCTTCATTAACTGCTGAGCAGTTTAGAAAATCTTATGAAAATATTTATGATGGTGAAAAGGAATGGAAAAATATTGATGTAACAGAGAGTAATCAATATGAATGGGATGAGTCAACTTATATTGCAAATCCACCTTATTTTGAAAATATGTCGGAGAAGGACATCGTTTTAGATGAGATAAAATCAGCGCGAGTTCTTGCCTATTTAGGAGATTCGGTAACAACTGACCATATATCCCCTGCAGGAAATATTAAAGAAGATAGTCCTGCTGGCGAATATTTAGTAAGTAAAAACGTTAAACCAAATCAATTTAATTCTTATGGTTCGCGAAGAGGAAATCACCAAGTCATGATGAGAGGAACTTTTGCTAACATAAGACTAAAAAATAAACTTGTTCCACATATAGAAGGTGGCTATACAATTCATATGCCATCAAATGAAGAAATGCCAATTTTTGATGCTGCAATGAAATATAAAAAAGATTCGGTCCCAACTATAATTATTGCAGGAAAAGAATACGGGAGTGGCTCTTCAAGGGATTGGGCTGCCAAAGGTCCAAAACTTCAAGGCGTTACAGCAGTTCTTACAGAAAGTTTTGAAAGGATACATAGGTCTAATCTTGTCGGTATGGGTATTCTTCCACTTCAGTTTAAAGATGGCGAAAACGCAGAAACCCTTGGTTTAAAAGGTACTGAGCAATTTACTATTAGCGGAATTAAGAGCGGAGAAGCAAAAACTGTAAAAGTAGAAGCAGATAATGGAAAAGATAAAATTTCTTTCGAAGTGAATGTAAGAATAGATACTCCTCAAGAAGTTAAATATTTTAAAAGTGGCGGAATACTGCAATATGTTTTAAAACAAATTGCTGCCTAAATTATTTTATACCACCTTTTGTTAGCGCTAAAGGATCCAGGATTTTCTTTAAATCTTTTTCAGGTATATCAGTTTCTTTTAGCGCAATATCAATTATGGGTAATCCTAATTTATAAGCTTTTTTTGCTATGTAAGCTCCCTTCTCATACCCAATAATTCTATTTAATGCTGTTACTAAAATTGGGTTTGAATTTACTGACTTATCAATATTTGATTTATTTACCTCAAAGCTAGCTATAGATTTCTTAGCTAAGCTAATAGCTGTATTAGAGATAATATTGGTGCTTTGCACAATATTATAAGCAATGACTGGCAAAGTAACGTTTAGCTGAAAATTACCTGACTGACCACAAATCATTATTGTTGCATCATTTCCAATAACTTGTGCACATGCCATTATTGATGATTCAGAAATAACTGGATTTACTTTTCCAGGCATTATACTACTTCCAGGCTGTAAAGCTTCCAATGTAATATCTGAAATTCCAGAGCCTGGTCCAGAATTCATCCATCGCAAATCATTTGATATTTTAATTAAAGAAACCGCAATAGATTTAAGATGAGAGCTATATAAAACAATATCATCTTGGGAGCTAAGACCTTCAAATTTATTTTTTTTATTTACATATTTTATTTTTTTTTCACTATTTAAAGCTGCCAAAAATTCCTTTGTAAATTGTTTGTGCGCATTTATACCTGTTCCGACCGCTGTTCCTCCAATCGGAAGTCTTTTTAATCTTTTAAGAAAATCTTTTAAACTATCGACATTATCATCTATTTGAGCTTTCCATCCTGAAAGTTCTTGCCCAAAAGTTATAGGCATTGCATCCATTAAATGTGTTCTTCCGGTCTTTACAATATTTCTTAGTTTTTTTTCTTTTATACCTATATCTTTTGAAAGAATATTTAATGAGGGTAATAATTTTGATATTGCAAGACTATAAGCACAATGACTTATTGCTGTTGGAATAACGTCGTTTGAGCTTTGAGACATATTTACATGATCGTTTGGATGCACATCTACTTGAAACTTATTTTTTGAAACATTTGATATCACCTCATTAACATTCATATTTGTGCTAGTACCCGAACCAGTCTGAAATACATCTACAGGAAAATTCTGCGGATCATAAGATTTTATTAAATATTCAGCACTTTTAATAATGGCGGTCGTTATTTTTTTATTTAATAGACCAAGCTTACAATTGGCTTTAGCGGCAGCAATTTTAATTAATAAAATGCTAATAATAAAATCTTTCGGTAGAACAAGTTCACTTATTTTAAAATTATCGACTGCTCTTTGTGTTTGCGGACCAAACAATGCATTTTTAGGTATTTTTACTTTCCCCATGCTATCACTTTCTACTCTACTACTAATTTTTGATTTTTTCATATTGAATGATCTCTTATTTAACATTAATCATATAATTATAGTATAATCTAAACGTATATTACTACCGCAAAGTTAAGAAATGACAGATAAAAATAATGAATTTACCCTAAAGGCAATATCTCCAATAGACGGAAGGTATTCATCTCAAATAGATAAGGAAATAAACGATATTAATAGCGAATATGGTTTAATACAAAAAAGACTTCACGTGGAGATAAAATGGTTTATTTTCCTTTCCTCCCAAAACCCTATAAAGAAAAAGTTTGGTTTAAATAAATCTGAAGTAGACTATTTGTCAAAAATTGATAAAAATTTTAGCGTTAAAGATGCTATAGAAATTAAAAATATTGAAAAAACAACAAATCATGATGTTAAATCGGTTGAATATTTTCTAAAAAATAAATTTGATAAACATAAAAGTTTAAAAAATAAAAAAGAGTTAATTCATTTCTGCGCAACTTCAGAAGACATTAATAATATCTCTTATGCGTTAATGTATAAAGAAACAAGAAAAATACTTATAAAAAAACTCAGTGATCTTCAAAGCATTATAAATAAATACGAAATTAAGTATGCGAATACACCAATGCTATCAAGAACTCATGGCCAAAAAGCAACTCCAACTACTTTTGGTAAAGAATTAAAAGTTTTTTCATCAAGACTAGATAAACAAGTTTTGTTTATGAGTAAGAGAAAAATATACGCAAAAATGAATGGAGCGGTGGGCAACTATAATGCACATCATTTTGTATTGCCAGAAATTAAGTGGGATAAAGAAACAAAGAAATTTTTAAAAACCCTAGATCTTACACAAAATGAACAGACCACCCAGATAGAAAACCACGATTGGCTCGCTGAATCACTGAATGACATTACTATGATTTCAAATATTCTTTCAGATTTTTCTAAGGATATATGGATATATATAATGCTTGATTATATTAAGCAAAAAAATATAAAGTCAGAGGTTGGTTCATCAACAATGCCTCATAAAGTTAATCCAATAAACTTCGAGAATGCAGAGGGTAATCTTGAAATTACAACTGCACTATCACAGTCAATTAGTAAGAGGCTCATGTCATCAAGATTACAAAGAGATTTAACAGACTCAACAGTCTTGAGAAATCTTGGTGTTATTTATTCTCATTTTTATATATCAATAACTTCGCTAATTAAAGGAATGAAAAAAATAGATGTTAATATTAAAAAAATTGATGAAGATCTAAATAAAAGCTGGGAAATTTTAGCTGAGCCTATACAGACTATAATGAGATATCATAACGTAGAAAATAGTTATGATATTATTAAAGATGCTACTAGAGGAAAAGATATAACCCAAGAAATAATAAAAGAAATAATTGATAAATGTGATTTAAGTGATTCAATAAAGAATAAACTACTAAAGTTAAAACCTAGCGATTATATTGGTTTAGCAAAAAAACTTACTTTAAAGAAAAATTGAAAAATGAAATATTGTAGTACGAGAAATTCAAAGTTAAATAAAACATTTGATGAGATAATAATAGAAGGTCTAGCGCCAGATGGTGGATTATATATGCCAAAAAGCTGGCCAAAAATAAATATTAATGAAATTACATCAGATAAAAATATATCTTACAACGAACTAGTTACAATTATTCTGGATCAATTCGTTGGAGATACTATTAAAAATACAGAACTTCAACAAATTGCGAAAAAAACTTATAGGGAATTTACACACAATAAAATTGCCCCTTTAGTAAAACTTAAAGATAATAAATATATTCTTGAACTATTCCATGGCCCAACATATGCATTTAAAGACTATCCATTACAAATGTTAGGAAATTTATTCCAGTATTATTTAAAAAAAGAAGATAAAAAAATAACAGTCATTGGCGCAACATCAGGCGATACAGGTTCTGCTGCTATTGATGCATGTAAAAATAAAGATAATATAAATATATTTATTTTACATCCAAAGAATAAAACCTCAGACATCCAAAGAAAACAAATGACAACTATACAATCAAAAAATGTTTTTAATATAGCTATTAACGGAACGTTTGATGATTGCCAAAATATCGTAAAGAGCTTATTTGTTTCCGATGACTTAAAAAAGATAACAACACTATCAGCAATTAATTCTATTAACTGGGCAAGAATTGCCTCTCAATCCGTATACTTTTTTTGGGCGTACTTGCAATCTCTACAATATGACAAGAATGTAAATTTTATTGTTCCAACAGGTAATTTTGGTAATGTTTATGCAGCTCATATTTCTGGTATTATGGGTCTTCCTATCAACAAACTTTATGTTGCTACTAACTCCAATGATATTATGCATAGAACCATAGCTAATGGAGATATGTCTCTTAAAGATGTAAAAAGCACCATAAGTCCTAGTATGGATATTCAAATATCTAGTAATTTTGAAAGACAATTATTTGAATCATTAAATTATAATTCTAGTGATCTTTCAAAATTAATGAAGTCGTTTAAAGATAACAATCAATATGATTTAAGTGGAGAGATTCATGATAATTTAAAATTATATTATAGATCAAAAGGAATTAATGATAGTTTAACTTCATCTACTATAAAAAAATATTATGAAGAATATAACTATATCTCAGACCCGCACACTGCGACAAGTTTAAATATTCTTGACGAATTAGATAATAACGATATAAATATAGCTTTGGCATGCGCGCATCCTGCAAAATTTCCTGAATCAATAAATGACTCAATAGGAATATATCCAGAACAACCCTTAAAACTTAAAGAAATGCTGGACTCAGAAGAAAAATATATAAATTTAAGCAATGATATTGAATCAGTAAAAAGCTACATTATAGATAATATTTAATAGTTTAAGACTCTAGCTCTTCGATTCTTATTTTAATTATTTTTCCTTTGACGACATCTAGTTTTTCAATATCTTGCAATGCATCAACAATATTTTTTTCTAGAACTTCGTGCGTAACCATGACTATTGGCACATTTTCATCACTGACAAGATCTTCTTTTTGTAAAATTGATTCAATACTTATAGATTTTGTACCAAAAATTTTCGTAATGTCAGCAAGAACACCAGGCTTATTGGTAACCCTTATTCTTAAATAGTATCTAGATGTTATTTCATTAATATTTAATATATTTTTATTTTTAAGCTCGCTATTTTGATAGCTTAATAGAGGTATAGTATTGTTAGAGGATGAAAAAATTTTTCTCGAAACATCTATTATATCTGAAACAACCGATGAAGCTGTTGCTAAACTTCCAGCCCCCGCCCCATAATAAAGTGTTGGTCCTGCTGCATCAGATGAAACTACTACAGCATTTTTAACACCATCGACATTAGCAATTAACCTGGTATTAGGTATTAAGCAAGAATGAACTCGCAACTCAATGCCTGTATTATTTTTTCTACCTATTGCCAAATGTTTTATAGAATAACCAAGCTCTTTAGCATAATTTAAATCATCAAGTTCAATATCTTCAATGCCTTCAATATAAATTGAGTTAAAATCTAAAGGAATTCCAAAACATATTGAAGATAAAATAGTAAGTTTATGAGCAGCATCTACACCGCCAACATCGAACGTTGGATCAGCTTCAGCATACCCAAGATCTTGCGCTTCTTTTAAAACAACTTCAAAATCTTTTTTTGATTTTAACATTTCGGTTAGAATATAATTAGTAGTTCCATTAATTATTCCAGCTATCCAATTTATATCATTACCATTTAAAGACTCTCTAATTACTCTTATTATAGGCACAGCGCCTGCAACCGAAGCTTCATAATTTAGATCACAATTATTTTTATTCGAGATCTTAGAAATTTCATTTCCGTGTAAAGCTATTAGGGCCTTATTTGCTGTCACAACATGAATATTATTTTCTAGGGCCTTTATAACCAATTCTTTGGCTGTAGTTTCACCACCAATTAGCTCAACAAGAATATCTATATCCTCACTCTCTACCATTTCAATCGGATTTTCATAAAATACAAAGTTTTTTATATCACAATCTCTTTCTTTTTCTTTATCTTGGGCAGAAACACAGGTAATTAATATTTCAAATCCAGATCTTTTAAAAATCTCTTTTTCATTATTTTTAAGAAGATTTATAACTCCACTTCCCACGGTTCCCAGACCTGATATACCAATTTTAATTTTTTTATTATTCATATATAAATATTATATAATACTTTTCAAGCTTCTTACAGCTTGCTTAGTTCTTTGTTCGTTTTCAATTAAACTAAATCTCACAAAATTATCTCCATGTTTACCAAAACCAATTCCTGGAGAAACAGCGACGTTAGTTTCCTTTAATAGCATTTTACTAAACTCCAGAGAACCTAATGATTTGTATTTTTTTGGAATTTCGCACCATGCGAACATAGTAGCTTTTGGAGGTATTATTGACCAACCAATATCATTTAGTCCTTTGCACAAAGTATCTCTTCTGTTTTTATACATCTTCCTTATTTCATCTACGCATTCTTGTGGGCCCTCTAATGCTGCTATTGCCCCAACTTGTAATGGAGTATATGTGCCGTAGTCCATATAAGATTTTATTCTAGACAAAGCATTGACTAATTTTTTATTACCACACATAAAACCTATTCTCCATCCTGGCATGTTGTAAGATTTAGATAAAGTGTAGAATTCAACCGCAATGTCTTTTGCGCCTGCGACTTGAAGTATTGATGGTGCTTTATATCCATCAAAAACTATATCAGCATATGCTATGTCGTGAACTAGGTATATATTGTATTTTTTGGCAATTCTTACGAGTTCTTTTAAGAAATTTATATCTACACATCTTGTTGTAGGATTTGATGGGAAATTGGCAATTATCATTTTGGGTGTCGGCCATGAGTTATTAATAGCTGTATCTAATGAGCTAAAAAACAAATCATTATCATCCTCAACTTTTATATAAATAATTTCTGCTCCCGCTATAACTGCTCCATAAGGATGTATGGGATAAGCAGGGCTTGGTACAATAACAGAGTCACCATGATTAAGAGTAGCTAAAGCTAAATGCGCAAGTCCCTCTTTTGATCCAATAGTCACTATAGCCTCTTCTTCTGGATCTATAGACACATTGAACTTTTCCTCATACCAATTAGAAATCGCCTTTCTTAATCTAGGGATACCTTTTGAGCTTGAGTACCTATGAACGCTTTCTTTATCAGCACATTCTTGCATTTTTTTAATTATATGTGGTGGAGTTTTTTGGTCTGGATTACCCATTCCGAAATCAATAATATCATCTCCGTTTTTCCTAGCTTTAATTTTTAGCTCGTTAACTATATTAAAAATATAGGGTGGCAATCTATTTATTCTGTAAAATTCTTCTGACATATTTTTAGTAACTAATATAAATTAAATTATGCTATATTATTGAAATGCATTTTGAAGAGCAAATTTTAGAAAAAAATTCTAACATAATTAGATCTTACACAAACTCATCAATAACTGTGTTAGAAAAAGAATATAGCTATAACGTTATAGTTCCTCCTGTAAATCCCGTAATTAAATGCAACATAAAAACTGATAATATTTCAAAGGAAAATATCATAAAGTATTTATCCAATGAAGCTGACTTTGTAATTATAGCTTTAAATAATACAGGTTGCTTTGATAAAACACCAATTATTTTAGAGCTTAACAAAATGAATGTTGGTGTTGAGATTATGAGTATAAGCGCCGCATGCAGTAGTCATAATATATTACTTGCGGAACAAAGAGACTTCTTAAGTTTTTTTATTTTTAAATAATCAAGGCAAGTATTTTTCAGGGTCAACTGATTTTCCATTTTTTCTTATTTGAAAATGCAAGAGTGGTTTAATAGAATCTGTATCACCTAACTCAGCTATAATTTGACCTTTTTTAACTAGACTATCTTCCTCTACAAGGATTTTACTATTATGCGCATATGCTGTTAAAAAAACATCGTTATGTTTAATAATAACTAAATTTCCATAACCTTTAATACCATTTCCTGCATAAACAACCAAACCGCCAGATGACGAATAAATTTTATCTCCAATATTTCCTGATATATCAATACCTTTTTTTCCTACATCACTGTATGAAAATGCTTTAGAAACTCTTCCATTGTGGGGTCTTTCCCATTTTATATTGCTAACAAATTTTATTTTTTTCTTACCTGTATTACTTTTCTTGGTTTTTTTTCTATATTTATCTGACTTAATAATAATTTGGTCGCCAATAGATACTCTATATGGACTTTTAATATTATTCCATTTTGCAATTTTTATATAATTAACATCATACAATAAAGAAATAGAATACAGAGTATCTCCTTGTTTAACGATATAGGTATCTCCGGAAACTGAAGCTTTTTTAGATTGCGTGCCATAAGTAAAATAAACTCTTTCTTTTCTTGGTTTTTTTTCTGGGTAAGGATCTTTTGCTGAGTGCTCATGTATTTTTGTACATCCTGTTACAAACATCAAATTGCAAAAACATATAAATAAGTAGTTTTTTATTTTCATGGTTTATTAAAAATATTCAGCATAAATAATATATATAATCATTATAGTAATTAAAATTCCAATATATTCAAAATATTTCTTAAGTTTATTTGCTAATGATTTACCAAAATAATGAAATATTGCAGCCACAATAAAAAACCTAATGGCTCTGCCTATGAATGATGCAATTATAAATGGTATTAATTGTATAGACATATATCCAGCCGTTATTGTAAAAGCTTTAAATGGCAAAGGAGTAAATCCTGCTAATATAATTATTATAAATCCATGCTGATTAAAAAGATTCTTTACTTCAAAAAAAGTATTCTTATGAATAAAACTATTTAATATTGATAGATCATGCAAATACGATCCTATAACATAACCAACAAGGCCTCCCAATACAGAAAATAGTGTTGTATTAAATGCTATCAAAATCCAATTATATTTTCTTGTAAGTGCTATAGGGGCTAAAAGTACATCAGGTGGTATTGGAAATATAAACGACTCTATAAAACTCAAGCCATAAAGATATCTAGTTACATTCTTTTTTTCTGCTAGCTTTATTATGTAGTCATAAATATTTGTAAAAAAATTCATAGTGCAACCCCATTTAATAAAGGTACAAAATTTACAATACCATGAACTTTTTCTTTATATTTGTTGTTTGTTTTTATTATTGATTTTAAATATTGTTTTCCGTTGCTTTTAACGGGCAATATAAGTATTCCACCATTATTTGATAATTGATCAATCAGTGCTGAAGGTATTTTATTTGCTCCTGCTGTAACAATAATTGCATCAAAAGGTGATTTTTGAGACCATCCATCATTACCATCAGAATGTTTTAAATATATATTTTTAATCCCCATTTTTCTAAAAATATTTTTAGATTTCATATGAAGATATTCAATTCTTTCTACTGAATAAACTTTATCTACAAGAAGTGATAAAACTGCTGCCTGATAACCAGATCCTGTGCCAATCTCAAGTATTCTTTTTGGATTATAATCCATAATAATTTCAGTCATTTTAGCTACTATAAATGGATGTGATATTGTTTGAGATTTTCCTATCGGCAAAGCAGTATTATCATAAGCTTTACTTGATATAGCTTCATCTACAAATATGTGTCTAGGAATCAAACGTATAGATTCTAAAACTTTTTTATTCTTTATACCTTCGTTTTTTAATATTTTTATAAGTTTTTCCCTGGATGAATCAGAAGTCATTCCAACTCCGGAAAAATTTTTAAAATCTATACTCATTTATTATTAATGTCGTCTAATATATTTTTATCTGTTAAATCATATATTATCGGGGTTATAGAAATTTTATCACTATCTATGGAATAAAAATCTGTTCCATTAGTATTATCTTTTGGGGGACCTGCTGCTCCTATTGAATAAAAATTTTTTTTTACTAACTTACTTGCAGGTAAAGGCAGATCTCTTTTTCCCAATCTTGTATAATTAAAATCATTACTATTTACGTTTTTATCTGGAATATTTACATTTAACAAAGTATTACGTGATATTTTTTTATTAGAAATAATTTTATCAATAATTTCAGAGCTTAATAAAGCTGCCTCATCAACACTAATATTATTTTGAGACACCAAAGATATTGCTACGGGTGACATTTCTAAATGCCTGCCCTCAAGTGCAGCAGCAACTGTGCCAGAATAGATTACATCGTCTCCCAAATTAGCGCCTAAATTAATACCAGAAACTACCATATCAATCTTATCTTCTATTAAGCATGTAAGAGCAATATGTACGCAGTCTGCTGGCGTACCATCAATAATATAATGATTCTTTCTGATGTTATCAACCTTAATATCTTTTCGTACAGATAACGCACTACTTCCTGCGCTATGATTAATTGATGGTGCTGCAACATATATATCATGATGCTTTTCTAACTCTTTTATAAGTGCTTGAATACCACTAGCGTGATAACCATCATCATTGGACATTAATATTTTCATATGTGATGATTATACTTAAAATATCACTTAGATGAAGCTTTATGATTGAAAATAATGTATTAACAAACTGTAAACCAGGCTTTCAAAAAAAAAGGTTCCAAAAACTTAAGAAAGGAGAGCTAAATATCTCATTTGAAATTGATTTGCATGGTAAAAATCTTATTGAAGCTGAAAATTTTCTAGATATTTGGCTACCAAAATTACAAATGGAAGATAATTTGGTTGGGATTATAATTCATGGCAAAGGATATGGTTCCGGTCCAAATGGGCCAAAACTAAAAAACTTTGTGGATCAGTATTTACAATACAACCCAAATATATTAGCTTATCATTCTGCTCAGCAGAAAGATGGAGGGACTGGCGCTGTATATATTCAATTAAAAAAAATAAACCAAGAATTATGAAGAAAAAAATATATAGTTGCATGGATGATTATGATCCTAACTCAATAACTATTGAAGATGCTCTTAAGAAAATTAGAAAGTTATCAAAAACAATTAATGCTTTTGAGTATACAAACCTAATTGATTCTCATAACCGAATTTTATATGAAAGTATTAAGTCTAAATTAGAGGTTCCAAACTTTGATAATTCGGCAATGGATGGCTATGCTATAAATTTTAAATACTTAAAAAATAATAATAGGAATTTTAAAGTTATTGGAACTTCATTAGCTGGCAAACCTTTTAAGGGTAAGATAGGTAAAAATCAATGTGTAAAAATTATGACAGGAGCAGTATTACCAAAAAACTGTAATGTTGTGGTCATGAAAGAAGAAGTGGAACAAGTAGACTCAAGTATAATAATACACTCGAAAAATATTAATATTAACCAAAATATTAGATTTTCCGGGGAAGATATAAAACCTAACAAAGTATTATTAAAGAAATATGAAGTTATAAACTCTTCTTCCATGGGATTACTAGCCTCTCAAGGGATACATAAAGTAAAAGTTTTTAAAAATCCAAGAATTTCTTTTTTTACTTCTGGAGATGAAGTAGTGCCAGTAAATAAAAAACTTCCCAAGGGTAAAGTTTACGATAGTAATAGATTCACATTGAAAGGCATGTTGTCAAAAAATAATATAGATATTATTGATCTGGGGCATGCTAAAGATAGTATTAAAGACATAAAAAAAAAGTTTAATGATGCAATAAAAAAATCCGATATTGTTATTTCTACTGGAGGAGTATCTGTAGGAGATGCAGATTATATAAAAGATGTTGTTGACTCTCTTGGTGATATTAATTTTTGGAAAGTGGCTGTAAAACCAGGAAGACCACTTGCTTTTGGTAAAATAAAAGATACAATTTTTTTTGGTCTACCAGGTAATCCAGTTTCGGTTATGATAACTTTTCTTTTATTTGTATTACCGTCTATAAATGCTTTAAAAGGAATTGTTCAAGAACTTAAGATGAATGAAGCAATTCTTGAATGTGATCTAAAAAAAAGACAAGGGAGAGCTGAATTTCAAAGAGGTATTTTAACTAATAAAAAAAATAAACAATTTGTTACAAGCGTTGGCGAACAAGGATCGGGGATTCTTAGCTCTATGAATAAAGCTAACTGTCTTATCTATCTACCTATTGAAAGCGGTAGGGTTTTTAAAGAAGATGTTGTGAAAGTTATAAAATTTAAAAATTATATTTAAGTATTTTTTTCAACCCAATTTGAATCTTGATTAGAATAAAATTCTTTTTTCCAAAGCGGCGCATTGTGTTTCAAATCTTCAAGGATTATTTGAACTGCTTGAGTACATTCTTTTCTATGCTTTGACCAGCATGCTATTATTACGAGGCAATCTTCAGGGAAAACCTCCCCCACCCTATGTGCTATTAAAATATTGTCTAAACAAAAGTCATGTTTTACTTTATCGCATAGGTTTTCAAGATACTTCTGTGTCATTTTAGGATAAAATTCCAATATCATTGATGTTATATCGTTTCTACATGAGTTAGTTTTTCTCATATAGCCAATAAATATACTTTGACCGCCAGATATAGCTAAATCGCAATTATTGCCCTCATAATCACTTATAAGCTCGTAAGAATTAATTTTTTTTGAAGATAGTATTACAGTATCCATATGCTCATTGTTTATTGTATATTGTTTCAATAAATAATATTATCACTTTATGAGTGAAAAAATTAAATTAAATATTGCTATTTTAACAATTTCGGATACTAGGACTTTAGATTCTGACAAATCTGGTGACATGTTATACAAGTTAATAGATGAGTCATGCCATTCTATAATTGAACGTTCTATTGTAAAAGACAATATATATTCCATAAGAAATATAATATCTAAATGGATTGATAGTAAAGATATTGACGTTATAGTTTCAACTGGAGGTACAGGGGTTACTGGAAGAGACGGTACACCAGAGGCTGTTAATGTTCTTTTAGATAAAAAAATTGATGGCTTTGGAGAAATTTTTAGATATTTATCCTACAAGAAAATTAAAACATCTACTATACAATCAAGAGCTATTGCAGGTGTTGCAAATTCTACTTACATTTTTTGTTTACCAGGTTCTCCTGGCGCCTGTAAAGATGCTTGGACAGACATAATTCAACACCAGCTTAATTCAGATAATAAACCATGCAATCTTGTAGAATTAATACCGAGATTAAATGACTAGCCACCTATATATGACATTTCCGCTTTCTTGATAATTTTACTATCCACGCTTGTAGTTCTCGTTTCAGAATACCTATCATCTCTTGCAGACCACATACTTGTTAAATAATTTTTTATTTCGACATCAGATTTGGATGATCTTATTAAACTTTTAATATCATGTGACTTTTCTGCAAACAAGCATGTAAATAACTTACCTTCTGCTGTTAACCTAATTCTTGAGCAGTCTCCACAGAATGGATTAGAGATTGAACTTATAACTCCAAATTCACCGCCACTAAAAGACCATCTTTTTGCAACTTCACTAGTGTAATTTTTTTTTAAGCTTTTTATATTATATTTTTTTGAAATCACACTTAAAATATTTTCTAATGAAATAACTTCATTCTTATTCCAAAAATTTACGTTACCAACATCCATGAACTCTATAAACCTAACTATACAATCTGACCCATAAAAATTTTCTAACATTGGTATTATATCTTGATTATTTACATTTTTCTTAACAACCATATTAATTTTAATATTATGGAACCCAGCTTTTTTTGCATTTTCAATTCCTATTAACACATCATCGGGAACATAATTACTTCCGCTTATTTCACGGAATCTGCCTTTATCTAACGAATCAAGACTAACAGTTAATCTATTTAAGCCTGATTCTTTTAACAAAAAGGCTTTCTTTTCAGATAACAATACACCATTTGTTGTCATACTTATATCTGCAATACCCTTGATATTTTTGATATGACTTATTAACACATGAATATTTTTTCTTAATAGCGGCTCACCGCCTGTAAGTCGTACTTTTTTGACTCCTAGATCAGCAAGAATTTTAGTAAGCCTAATAATTTCTTCAAAGCTTAAGATTTCAGTTTTTTTAAAAAACTTGTAATTAGAATCGTAAATATCTTTAGGCATGCAATAAGAACACCTAAAATTACACCTGTCTGTAACTGATATTCTAACGTCTCTTAATTTTCGTGAAAATTTATCTGTTATATTCATCTTAATTAATTAAATTGTGGAGCTAGGCGGTCTCGAACCGCCGACCCTTTGCATGCCATGCAAATGCTCTACCAGCTGAGCTATAGCCCCGATTTTATGAGCCATAGACTCAAAAAGCTACGGATCAATCATTTGAATAATATATTAACATTTATTAAAAAAGGATGTTAGAGTTTTAAAAAGTAAACACTAGATATATATAAGATGAAAGTTATAAAACTAATTATTCTTTTTGCTTTAACAACCCAAGTTTTATCAAATGATGGGATTTGGACTGGCATATTTGATATTAACGGACATGGTAAATATGATTTCACAGGCCTAATTTCAGATCAAATGGCAACGGCATATACTGAAAAGGCTAAAGTAGTATACAAAGGCAAAATAACAACTTATAAAAATAAATTTAAGTGGAATCTCTCAATGTATCTCAAGGATGGCAATAAATTTGGAACAGCAGAAATAACTGGAAAAATAATTGATGGAAATATAATGAGTGGCAAATGGGTAACCGAACCAGCAAAAGACTATGGAAATATATATTTGATAAAAGATAAGAGTAATGTAGCATCGGGTACCAAGAAGATAATTAATAAACCATGGGTTTCTATTGAAAATAAAATTTTACATACATTAATTATAAAAGATTTTTTAATTTCAGGTAAAGATAGCAATAATTGTAATTATTATGGAAAACTACAAATATTAAATGAGGAAATTTATGGTATTGATTTTGATATAGCTTCATGTGGAATTTCAGACGGCACCTACTCAGGAATGGCATATATTGATAAAAAAAATAACCTAGTAATAAATGCTATTAGCAATAATTTTAGCTTATTTTTAAAACTAAAATAGACTATTTTTTTTGAGATATATAAATAGCTGCAATAACTAAAAGTAAAGATAGTATTGTATAAATATTAATTTCTTCACCTAAAAAAATAACTCCGATAAAAAAAGCGAATACTGGAATTGGATAATTAACTAAACTTAAAAAATTAGGACCATAATCATGAATAATTTTGTAGTATATAACGGTTGCAATTGCGGTAGAAAATATTGACATAAATAATAATGCGATTATAGAGTCTATATATATAGACTCTATAAAAAATGCTTTTTCATATGTAAATATACACAAAACAAATAGTTGCAGAGCTGAAAAAGCCATTACAGTCGCAGATAATGCTAAAACATCAACATTATTAATTTTTTTAACTAGTAATGCATTTAAAGCATAGAAAAAAGCACCAAGTATAACTGCAATTTTTGCAATTATATTACCGCTTAATGTTTCACTACTCTGATTATTTATTAAAAGTATAAATAAACCAATAAAGCCTAATATAAAACCAAAAACTTTTACTGTATTTAATTTCTCATATTTAAATAAATAATGTGATCCAATTATAGTAAATAATGGCATAAATCCTATAAGAATTCCTGTTTCACCGCTATTTATAGTAATTTGAGCCCAGCTAATAAGGTAAAATGGTATAGACGTACCAGTTAAGCCCAGTATAAAAAGCAAAACAAAATTTTCTCTTATGAAAGAATAGGATTTATTTAATATCATAGAATATATAAAAAGTATCAAGGCAGCAATGGTAACCCTAATAAAAGCAATTAAGTGTGGAGTGAAAGATTTTAAGGAAATTTCAATAAGCATAAAAGCGCTTCCAAAGAAAGCAACTAATAAAACAAAATAAAACCATTTAAAGAAAACATCGCTAAAGAACATAATTAATCGAATATAACGTTACGCCAGAGTATATGCCTGCTAATAAATCATCAAAAATAACACCAAAACTATTTTTAATTTTCTTATCAACAATATTTATAGGGAAAGGCTTTAAAATATCAAATAATCTAAAAATAATAAAACCAATAATAATATTATAAAAATTATTTTCAAAAAAAATCATAAAAGATAAGTATCCTATAATTTCATCTATAACTATGGACTTATCATCTATCTCAGAAAATAAAGAATTTTTGTATGAATAATTTAATAAAATTATAGAAACTATAAATAAGATTAAAATTAAAATAATATTATTAAATATATTATTACAAGATATAAAATAATATATGATTACTGCGGGCACTGTACCTAATGTCCCCGGCATGAATTTTACATTGCCAAAATAAAATCCGGTTAAGATAAATTTAACAAGCTTGTTAATCATTTCTAAAATGCTCAAATTTCTTTTTTGTATTAATGTTCATTAATTTATTATTAAGATTTATATTTATTTTTTTATGTTTTCTTATTTTTCCAATCTCATAAATATCTATACCAATATTTTTACATAACGATTTAAAAATATTTATCTTTTCTTCATTTATAGTAAAAATGAGTTCGTAATCCTCTCCATAACTTAAAATATCTTCCCATGTTATACTATTATTATTTAGCAAATTTTTTACATTATTACTAATTGGTATATTTTCAACTTGAATATCTATTCCTATAGCACTCTTTTCCATTATTGAATTTAGCGAAGCGAATATTCCGTCTGACATATCTGTACAACAATTTGCGTACTCAGGGAGAATTTTTCCCAGCTCATTTCTGCAAATGGGTAGGTTGTATTTTTTTTCTTTCTTTAACGCCAAGCTCTCGCCAATATATCCAGATACCAATATTATGTCCCCTACTTTTGCATTGGAAGTTGGCATAAAATTATCATCGTTAGAGTATCCTATCAATGTCATTGTTAAGCTAGTTGGGCCAAATGTAGTGTCACCTCCTATTATTGAGACAGGATAATTTTTAAAAACGCTGTTGTATCCATCAACAATATTTTCTATGTATTCTTTTGTTGGATTTTCAATGGTGAGATTAATGAGTGCGAATGCGGGATGCGCTCCCATAGCTGAAAGATCGCTAATATTTGATGCGGCTGCAATGTAACCTAGATCATATGGCTTAATATTTGATTCGAAATGTGTATTTAAAACCATTGTGTCTGTTGTTGTAATAATATATGAATCTTGTTTTGGAAATATTACACTGGCATCTTGACCTATTTCTACAAGAATCTCTTCTCTGAAATTATTATTTTTAGAAATTATCTCAATTATATCTTTTTCACTTATTTTCATTAGGAATAGTTTTGATATATTTCTCAAGAAACGCATTAATAAATTTATAGCTATCCTGGCCCCCAAATTTATTTGCTAATTTAACAGATTCAGCTAAAAGCACTTCATTTGGAAATTTTTTACTGAATCCAAGCTCGTATATAAAGCATCTTATTATACTTAGCTCCACATAATTAATCATATTAATATCTGTTTCTGATAAATCAGATATATAATTATCAATACTGGTAATATTATCAATTACGCCAGATACAATATCTTTAAAGTAATCATTGTCAGATTTGTTAAAATTTTCATCATCTTTAAAAATACTATAAAGATTGTTAAACTCACAATTATTAATTGTCCAAGAGTAAATTGCCTGAACAGCTAATCTGCGTGACCAAATGTTGCGATTATTATTACGCATAGCATTATTTATATTCATTATTACAGATTATTTTTTTCTTTTGATATTATTGTTTTTATTGCTGCACTAGCAACATTGTAACCAATGTTATAATTAGTCTCTTCTTCAAAATCTGTTCCCGATCTTTTAATAGCCTGTTCTTTATTGTATGCTGTTATGACACCAAACATAATGGGCACATTACTTTGTATAGTTAAATTAGCTAGTGATTGCGTACATGCGTTTGATATATATTCAAAATGTGCTGTTTCCCCTTTTATTACACACCCTAAAGTTATAATACAATCAACATTTTCATTTTTAGACTCTACTATCTGTTTTGCCATATAAGGTAATTCAAAAGCACCTGGAACATTAACACGTATTATGTTTCCAGAAAATTTTTTGTCTTTAAAACATTTATTAACACCTAAAAATAAATTTTCAACAATATCATTGTTAAAATCTGAACTAATTACAAAAATATTATATCTTTCTTTATTCATTACTATTCCGTTATATATTCATCAATTTCTAAGCCATATCCACCGAGCCCATAAAAAGTCTTTGGGGAACTCAATAACTTCATTTTAGTCACACCTAGATCTGATAATATCTGTCCACCTACACCTAAAGTTCTCCTATCAAAATCTTGAGAAAATTCTTCGTTCAAACCTCTAATTTTATCAATATCTTTTGTTATGTCGCTAACTGATTCGTTCCATCTCAATATCAATATTACACCATTTCCTTCTTTATTTACTCTTTGCATAGCATTTTTTAGTGGCCATCCAGAATGATGCGATGAATTTAAAATATCTTTAATAGTATTTTGAATATGCACTCTAACAAAAGTGGATTTATTTCCTTTTATATCTCCCTTAACTAGAGCGATATGCGCTGTGTCTGACAATAAGTCTTCGTAAGAAACTAGATTAAACTCGCCAAATTCTGTATTTATTATTGTCTCATTTCTTCTAATTACAGTCTTTTCATGTTTCGTTCTATATTTTATTAAGTCTTCTATAGTTCCAATTTTAATATTATGTTCTTTTGCAATCTTTTTAAGTTCTGGCAACCTAGCCATTGTGCCATCTTCGCTCATGATCTCCACTATTACAGCAGCTGGTTCGAAGCCAGCAATTCTTGCAAGATCACATCCTGCTTCTGTGTGGCCGGCTCTTGTTAAAACTCCACCTGGTTGAGACATAAGAGGGAATATATGACCCGGTCTAGAAATATCACTCGGTGTCGCATCTGGCATTACAGCGGTTCGGATTGTATGGGCTCTATCGTATGCAGATATACCTGTAGTAACACCTTCTGACGCCTCTATGGAAATAGTAAAATTGGTTTCATGATTTGAATCTGTGTCATTCTTCATTAATGGTAAATTTATTTGCTTACATCTTTCTCTGGTTAAAGTTAAACAGATTAATCCTCTTGCATACTTGCTCATGAAATTAATATCTTCTGGAGTAACTTTAGATGCGGCCATTATAAAATCACCTTCATTTTCCCGGCTCTCATCATCTACGATTAAAACCATTTTCCCTTGTTTTAGCTCCTCAAGAATTTCTTCTGTATTCGATAACATTAATTTCTTTAACCTTTGTTATTTAACAATTTTTCAACATGAAGTGCTATTCTATCAACCTCGATATTAACAACAGTCTCTAATTTATAAAACTTCATAATGGTATTATTCCATGTAAAAGGTATGATATTTACAAAAAAACTATCTTTAGATTCTTTGTTAACCGTCAAGCTTACACCATCTACACATATAGATCCTTTTTTTACAATATACTTAGAAAGTTCATTATTGCCTAATTTAAAACCAAGCCTATAAGATCTGGCGTCTTCGTATAACTCTATTACTTGAGCAATACAGTCTACATGGCCGCTAACTAAATGACCACCAAGTTTATCTTGAAGGCTTAATGATGTCTCAATATTAACTTTATAGCCGGTATTCAACTGTGTAAGACTAGATGTATCTAGAGTCTCATTTGATATATCTACTGAAAAATTATCTTTATTAACATTATATGCGGTTAAACATACTCCATTTACAGACAAACTATCACCTTCTTTGATCGTTAATGCAAGATCGTTATCTATAGATAATATTGCCTGAATATCTCCGTGATGACTATTTATAGACTTCACTTCTCCTATTTTTTCTATTAATCCAGTAAACATTATTTTCTCAAAAATTTATAATGTATTCTAACATCATTAGAGAATTTCTTGATAGAGTCAATCTTTATAACACTACTGCTTAAATTATTTACCGATGAAGATGCTGATAATCCATATTTGCCAATGATTTTTGGACATACATATAATACAAGATCATTTAATAAATTTTCAGATAACAATATGGTGGATAGTTTTCTTCCGGGCTCGATCATTAAATTATTAATCTCATATTTTTCCGCCAATATATTAAATATAGAATCCAATTTAAGACCCGATTTATTTTTTTTAACTTTTATATAATCAATATTTTTATCTGTATCATATATTGTAGACATAGAGTTAAAAACAATTTTTTTCTCTCTACCATCAAAAAAATTATACTTATTAATATCTAAATCCAAATTTGTGTCTAAAACAACTTTCATTGGATTTCTTCTTTTTTCGACAGTACCTAGTTCTTTTTTACTTAATCTTACTGTTAATTTTGGATTATCTTTAATTATAGTATTAGACCCAACTAATATTGCACAAGATTTTGCTCTAATAAACTGAACATCTTTTCTTGATTCTTTATTACTTATCCATTTATTTTTTGGATCAGTAATTTTAAAGTCAATACTAATTGCTTGCTTCATAAGAATATTTGGAATTTTTTTTGTGACTCTTGAGATAAATCCCTTGTTAATATATTTCGATTTATTCTTACACAAACCGACATCTACATTAATACCTTTTGATCTAAGCGCCTTAACACCTTTGCCCTTTACTACTGGATTTGGATCTAACATTGATACAACAACGTTTTTAATACCGGAGTCTATTATTGCGTTTGAGCATGGTCCTGTTTTACCTTGATGGCAACATGGTTCTAAATTTACATACATAACCATTTTACTATTAACTTTTTTTGTTAGATTTTTTAAGGCTACAATTTCTGCATGGTCTGTACCAGCCTTTGAGTGATACCCTTCACTTAATATTTTTTCCCCTTGAGTAATTATACATCCTACCATTGGATTTGGTGTAACTGTAAACATACCTTTTTTTGCTAATTCAATGGCACGTTCCATAAAATGAATTTTTGGCTTCATTACTTTTTGTTATTTATTTTTTCGTCATCGATTAATTTGAGCTGCGTCTTAATCATTTCTGGAGTTAGGTCTTTTTCTATAATTCTTATTATATCTTGGAATGCTTGGAGATCTTCAAAGCTATGATATACAGATGCAAATCTAATATAAGCCACTTGATCTAATTCTCTAAGTTCCTGCATAACTAATATACCTATTTGTGAAGATATTATTTCTTTATCCGTGATAGCTTTTAACTTGTTTTTTATATTTTGAATTGCTATATCAATAGAGTCTTTATCGACTGATCTTTTATTTAACGCTCTTATTATTCCTCTCTCAATTTTGCTTTCTGAAAAATCTTCCCTAGAGTTATCTTTTTTAACAACTCTAGGTAAATTTAAATCGGCGGTTTCCATAGTAGACCAACGATGTCCGCAACTAACACATTCCCTTCTTCTTTTTACACAAGAATTATTTACAGCAAGCCTCGAGTCAACTACTTTTGTATCACGAAAATTGCAAAATGGACAATGCATTTAGCACAATACTCCCTTTATGCAGCGGAAGCAGCATTTAACGCTACTGATTTTGCATACACTGGGTATTGGGAGGTTAAATTCAATACCTTCTCTCTCACAGATTTTAGGGTTGACTCATTTTCGATATCATCAAGCACATCACATATTAAATTACCAAGTATTACTGTCTCTGCCTCTTTAAAGCCCCTTGTGGTTATTGCGGCTGTCCCCAATCTTATTCCACTTGTAACAAATGGACTTTGTGGATCATTAGGAACAGAGTTTTTATTAACAGTAATATTTGCTTTATGAAGCGCAGCATCTGCTGCTTTGCCAGTCAAACCTTGCTTAACCAAACTAACTAACATTAAGTGATTTTTAGTTCCTCCAGAAACAATATCAAACCCTCTTCCAATTATAGTTTTAGCCAAAGTATCTGCATTAAGAACAACTTGTTTCATATATTCTTTGAATTCTGGCTCTAAAGCTTCTTTAAAAGCAACTGCTTTTGCAGCAATAACATGCATTAATGGCCCACCTTGGGTTCCAGGAAATACAAGAGAATTAAATTTCTTTTCTAAATCTGGATTAGATTTACAAATTATAATGCCTCCTCTTGGCCCTCTTAATGTTTTGTGTGTTGTTGATGTTACTACATCAGCAAATGGGACTGGTGAAGGGTAAACACCTCCGGCAACTAAGCCTGATACATGAGCCATATCAACCATAAAATAAGCGCCAACTTTTTTTGCTATTTGAGACATTCTTTCCCAATCAATAACTTGAGAATAAGCAGAAAAGCCTCCTACGAGCATCTTTGGTTTATGCTCCATAGCTAACCTTTCTATTTCATCATAATCAAGCATTCCATTATCATCAATACCATACTGAACAGCGTTAAATAACTTTCCAGAAAAGTTCACTTTAGATCCATGGGTTAAATGACCACCAGCGTCTAAACTCATTCCCAAAATAGTATCTCCGGCATTTAATAATGCCAAATAAACTGCAGCATTAGCTTGAGATCCAGAATGAGGCTGAACATTTGCATAATCTGCTCCATATACTTCTTTTAATCGATCAATGGCCAATTGTTCTGCGACATCAACGTTCTCGCAACCACCATAATATCTTTTTCCTGGATAACCCTCTGCGTATTTGTTTGTTAACACTGAACCTTGAGCCTCTATTACTCTTGGGCTAGCATAATTTTCGGATGCTATAAGTTCAATATGTTCTTCTTGTCTTTTAATTTCGTTTTTAATAGCTTTTGCTAATTCTGGGTCGTAACCCTCTATTTTCATATCTTCGTTAAACATCGTATCTCCTTCCATGTAATATAAAATTATTCAATTTATTAAGTGTTATTTTCCGCTAGAGTCCTAAGTATGTCAACAATCACAGGGCTTGAACCAAAATATGGTAAAGATTTTATTGATATATCAGGGTATTTAAAACTTTCTTTATCCACAATAGTGGGTATATCTTCAATAACGTGCCTTCCGGCAGCTAAAAAGTAAGGCATTATTATTACTTCAGCAACATTTTGCTCTATGCAAGAGGCTATCCCTTGCGGGATTGAAGGCGCTGCAATTTCTAAAAAACATGCTTCCACAATGTCAAATGACCTTGAGGATGAGGCTATTTTGCCAGCTAGTTGATGAATCTCAATATTTGAGACTTTTTTTCTACTTCCGTGCGCCACAAGAAGAAGAGCTTTTTTGTTTTTTTTCAATTATTTACACCATTAATGTCATTTAAGTTATCAATAGAATCAATACTAATGCCAGGATTGCTTGAAGCATAATATGCAGATATTTTAAAGCCATTATCTAAAAACCTAAACTGTTCAAGACTTAAGTTCTTTTCATTAATAGACTGAGGAAGCGCCTGATATAAAATCAAGTCTTTTACAATATATGCATATATACCAACATGCTTAAATATATCATCGATATTATCTCCATCATAATGTCTATAAAAATTAATATTCTTATCTTTTACAAGAATTTTAACTGTATTCTTGTCTTTTAACAATTTAGTATCAACGAGATTATAATATAAAGTGGATAGCCCGCGATTGTTAAAAGACTTTTCTGCAAGAAGATTAATATTATCAAATTTCAATTCAGGCATGTCTGCCTGAAGATTAATTACTAAATCCTCGGGCAACCAATTAAGAGCTTCTGATAATTCAGCAACTCTTTCTGTGCCATTTTTATTGTTATTTGAAGTCATATAAATATTTTTGGTAAATTTTGAAGCTGCTTCATAAACAATATCGCTATCTGTAGCTATAAATACATCATCTGCTTGAGAATTTTTAGCATTATCGTACACATGCTCGAGCATTGTTTTACCATCAATCAACTTTAAAACTTTTCCTGGGAACCTAGAAGAATCATATCTTGCCGGTATAATAACTTTAAACTTCATAAATTTTACTCATATTTAAGAAATAACTCTTTAAACTTCTCATACTCATCGTGATCTATTTGCCTTGCCTCATCTTCAAGCATAACAGGAATATCATCCTTAATTTTAAAAGCAAGTCTTGCTGGCAACGATATAAGCTCATTGGAATCTTTATTGTAGTAAAGTTTACTTTTTGTAACTGGGCATACAAGCATATTTAAAAGATTTTTATTCATAAATTCTCACAACTTAAGTAAATTAGATATTTTATTATTCAACATTATTTTAATATCATTATCAACAACAATTTTTGTTGGTATATAAAACGCATTTTTAAGATTGAAATTAGCACATTTAACAAAATCTTTTTCAGTCATTAGTATTTTGTAGTTGTCATTAAAATTATAGTCATCCTTACTCAACAAATAATGATCTGGATAAATATGAAGGATGAGGTCAATATTAAATTTTTTTAAACTTTTTACTAATAAATCAGGATTTGCTATTGCTGTAACAAGATGAACTGTTGTTCCGCTTAATTCAGATATTCTAATTTCTTGGTTGTTTGATAATGATTTTACGTTAGAAATCTCATAAAAAAAACCCGGAAGATCTGAATTTTTACTTTTATTAAAAATAATATTATCATATTTACTTATTGAATAAGGAATTTCTCTTAAAGGGCCTGCGGGTAATAACAACCCATTTCCAAATGGTTTGGTTTCTTTAACGATAACAATATTAATATTTCTGTTTAGTTTGTAATGTGTCAGACCATCATCAGAAATAATTATATCTAAACTATAATTATCAACTAAATACTCATATGCATCTTTTCTATTCTTAGATTTACAAATAATTGCGTTTGTTTTTTTATAAATCAGTATAGCCTCATCACCAACATTATTTGCTTTAGAGTACTTTCCAACTATCTCCAACTCATTTGGCTTATTTGTTTTATATCCTCCTGAAATAACTCCTATATTATACTTTCTTGATGAAAAATAGTTACAAAGCCATATTACTAGGGAAGTTTTTCCTGTTCCACCTACTGTTAAATTTCCAATGACGATAACTGGCACGGTGTTAGCTTTATTGTTTGAAAAAAAATATTTTTTTATCAAATTAATTAAAAAGTATATAAATGAAAAAGGAATTAGAAGAACGTTGAGTATATAAATATTATCTAGAGAATATATATATAATTTTTTTAATATTGGTAATTTTGATTTATTAGACACTATTGAAATGTTTGCGAGTTATACAAATTAAAGTAATAGCCTTTCTTATTGATTAATTCCTTATGCCTGCCCATTTCTACAATTTCTCCATCATTAACAACCACAATCTTATCAGCATTTTCCACTGTTGACAGCCTATGTGCAATAACTATGGTTGTTTTACCTTTTTTTAACGCATTCAAAGCTTTTTGTATATATTTTTCAGAAACTGAATCTAATGATGATGTTGCTTCATCAAAAATTAATATGTGTGAATTTTTTAAAAATGCTCTAGCAATAGCTAATCTTTGTCTTTGTCCACCTGACAACAAAACTCCATTTTCTCCAATTACTGTATCAATACCATCCGGCATATCTTCAATAAAATCCATTGAATATGAGTTTTTTAAAGCCTGCAAAATCTCCTTATCATCAATATTGTTTTTACCATATAAAATATTATTCTTAATAGTGTCGTTAAATAAAATAGTATCTTGTCCAACATAGCTTATATTAGATCTCAAAGTTTCAATATTTAATTCCTGAATGTCAATCCCGTTTATAGATATAAACCCTGAAACAGGGTTATATAATCTTGGAATTAAGTTAACAAGTGTTGATTTTCCGCACCCAGACATACCAACTAGTGCAACAAAATTACCATTTTCAATAGTTAAGTTTATATTTTTTAAAATACTTGATTCTGAATTTTCATATTTAAAATTAATATTTTTAAATACAATATTATTATTAATATCAATTTTATTAATTACCCCTTTATCAATTTCTGATTTTTGATCAATAAGCTCAAAAACATTTTCACCTGCTGCTATTCCCTGTTGAAGTCTTGCGTTAATACTTGCAAGTCCTCTTGCTGGCCCCAAAATCATAAACATTGCAAACATAAATGATACAAAAGACCCAACTGAAATTGATTCAAGAATAAAATCAAATGTTGAAAGAAGAATTATTCCAGATAATGAGGAACCAACTATCAGCATTATTACGCTACTATTAATTCCTTCTGTAAATGCTAATTTCATATGACTATTATTATTAAACATGTTTGTTTTTGAAAACCTTTTTGTTTCCCTCGAATATCCATTAAAAATTTTAACTATTTTATTTCCTTGCATAACTTCTTGTGCAACATGAATTATGTTTCCAATAGAATTTTGAGCATCATGCGTTAATCTTCTAAACTTTTTGTTTAACGCACTTACAAGAAAAACTATAAATGGGGAAGCTGTAATAAAAAATAATGTTAATTCCCAGCTTAAATAAAACATCCATATTAAAAGACCAATTATTGTTATTGTATCTCTTATCAAGATTATTAAACTTCTTGCTGCTACAGAAGATAATAATTCGACGTTATGAGATATTCTAGACATTAAGTCACCTGATGATGATTTGTCGTAAAATGATATTGGTAAGCTTAATAATTTTTCAAACATCATTTCTCTTAGTCTATATACTAAAGATCGTCCTACTTTTGCCATATAATATATTGTTAAAAATATACCAATTGATCTTAAAAAAAATATTAAAAATAAACCTAAGGGTAATAAACTAATTACACTTTGATCTCTTTCTATAAAACCACCGTCTAATATTGGCTTCATGATTGCTGATAAAGCAGGATCACTCAATGCGGTTATGATCATTCCAATGACCGCCAATGCAAGTGGAGTGCCATTATTCTTTAAGGCTATACGAATTAGTCTTTTATATATATTCCAACCATTTTTTTGAGTACTTTCTTTCAATTTCTTATATACTTCCATTAATACATTTAACTACTTATTTTACATCAATGATTAAAAATGTAATCAAAAGATTATTCCCTAAAATCGATACAGTAAAAGAAGAAAAAATTTTAAAAATTTTTGGGCCTGCAGTACTTCAACCAAATTTATGGCATATAAATAAAAAATCAGTTTCAAGAGCTTTTGCAATAGGTGCTTTTTGCGCATTCTTGCCTATACCAGGGCAGATGATATTAGCATCATTTCTCTCTATAACTTTTGCAGCAAACATACCGATAGCTGTTATTTTGACATGGATAACAAATCCTTTGACTTATACACCAATATTTTATTTTGCTTACAAAATTGGCAAAGTTTTTGTAAATACTGATATAGACTATAAGTTAGATGATAACGAGATAAACATTTTTTCAGATATAATGCTTATATGGGAACCATTATTAATTGGTTCTCTAATCTTGGCAGTATTAGGATCAATTTTAAGCTATATAATTATAAGATCTTATTGGAGGTATTATGTGATAAAAGTTTGGTCAAAAAGAAAAAAAAATTAAATATTTCCTTCAATTAATGTTCCGTTTTCTAGAATTAAACTTTTATTTAACTTAGATGCAATATCTAAATCATGTGTTGCCATCAATAGACTAGATTTATTATAATTAGCCAAATCATTTAGTAGCGCAAATATATTTCTAGCATTATTTTTATCAAGATTACCTGTAGGCTCGTCTGCAAAAATTATTTTTGGATCGTGTACAATAGATCTTGCAATTGCAACCCGCTGCCTTTCTCCGCCAGATAATTTTTCTATTTGAAAATTCTCTCTTTTTTTTAAATCAACTTGCTCAATTACCTTATTTACACTACTGGAAATTTCAGATTTGTTCTTTTTATCTATCATTAAAGGCAAAGCTATGTTTTCCTTAACTGTTAGCTCATTTATTAAGTGGTGAAATTGATAGATAAATCCAATTTTTCGTAATCTAATTTTACATAATTCATTCTCGTTTATTTCTGATAAAAATAAATTATCTAAAATTATATCCCCGGAGTCTGCTCTGTCTAGTGATGACAAAACATGTAATAAAGTACTTTTTCCGCTCCCAGAAGCTCCTATAATAGAAATTGATTCGCCACTTTTTATTTCCAAATTTAAATTATTAAGAATGCTAACCTTCGTATTTCCGTCATCATAAGCTTTGCAAATATTTTTACAAATTAACATATTTAGTTACCTTTCAATGCTTCTGCTGGCATTGTTTTAGATGCATTTATAGATGGGTATATTGTTGCCAATATTGAAAGTAAAAAGGATACAATTGAAACATAAAATAAATCTAAAATTTCTATTTTTGCAGGAACAGAACTTATCATATATATATCAGAATCTAAAAGACTGTACCCCAAAATATACTCTATGAAATTTACTATATGATCTAGATTTAAAGATATTGTTATACCTAAAAATAAACCAAAAATAATACCAACTAAACCAAGAAATGTTCCTTGAAGTATAAAAATATGCATAATATTTTTTGAGCTCATGCCTATAGTTTTCAAAATCGCAATATCTGATTTTTTTTCTGAAACAACCATAAATAAAGATGATATAATATTAAATGTTGCAACTAATACTATCAAAAGCATAAGGAGCATAAGCATAGTTTTTTCCATTTGCAGAGCTTTGAAAAAATTTTTATTCATCATAGTCCAATCTATAACAATAAAATTGTTATTATAGTTTTCTCTAATTATTTTAGACATTTTTTTTGACAAAAAAAGATCATTTAATTTCAATCTTAATCCAGTAACATTTTCTCCTAAACCATATAGTAGCTGCGCCTCATCAATATCTATAAAAACTAAATTTTTATCATATTGCTGCATTCCAAAATTAAATATTGAAGAAACTTCAAATCTTTTTATTCTTGGGACTATTCCTATCATTGTAGAATTTGCTCTTGGAATAACTAATGTTATTTTATCTCCAACAGCTAAATCCATTTTTTTGGCTAGATCTATTCCGATAGATATCTGGTACGGCTTAACTCCAATATTATCCAAGCTTCCCTCTATTATATTTTCTGCCAAACTAGTAACTTTTTTTTCATATTCTGGAATTATTCCCTTTACTTGAATTCCATGAACATTATTTCTAAAGCTTATCATCGCCTGGCCTTCAACATAAGGAGATGAACCTTGTATAAGATTATTCCTGTCAATCTTGTACTTTAATTTATCCCAATTCTTTAACGTATAATTTTTTTCTGTAACTATTACGTGTGATACCATACTTAATATTTTGTTTCTCATCTCACTATGAAAACCATTCATTATTGACATTACAACTATAACAGCTGCTATACCGAGCGATATGCCTACTATAGATGATTTAGAAATTATAGATGTAAATCGACTACTTTTCTTTGATCTCAGAAATTTATAGGCTATATAAAGTGATGCATTATTCATTATTCCTCTTTTACCACTGAGTTTATTTTAAGCATTATGTAATTCGATGACTTTATTTTAAATGCACCTGAGGTACCAATAAAGTCACCTGGCATAGTCATAGCTTTTTTGTGTTTTGATATTCTTGCCTCAACAATCACCTCATCAGCTGAAGCAAGTGTTTGCGCTTTAATCATACTCATTGTGTTATCCAATCTAACATTATAATTTTTTTTTGATTTAGTAACATCAAATATATCTATTGCTAAAGGAACTCTCATGCCATTTGATCTTCTAGCATAAACAAATAATACCTCATTGCCAGAAATATTACTTAAAATATCATTATGAATTGTTATTGTAATATCAATTATTGGGTCCTTAGATTCAAAATAGTACGATATTTTATACCTCATATACTCGCTCGAGTAAGAATATATAGAAAGCGTCAAAACTGGAATGAAAAGAAATGCGATCAAATAAAAATATTTTTTGTTTTTTTTGGGTGAATTAATTTTTAGTTTTTCATTATCATTATTAACACTCTTACTTTTAAATGAAGATTTTCCACTATTGCCAGAGAACCTGATCAAAAATATAATAGAGATAATTAATATTAAAAATGGACCATACCAAAGAAAAAATGTACTTTTTTTCAGCGGTGGGTTATATAGAACATAGTCTGTATATCTATCAGACATAAATTTATATATTTCTTTTTCTGATTTTCCTGAATCAAGCATTGATTTTACTTTACTTCTCAAATCTTTTGCTAAATTAGAATCAGATTCTGACAAGGATTGATTTTGACAAACTAAGCATCTTAAATTTTCAATAATTTTATTATATTCGTTATTATTTTCAGCATAAGTTGCACTAATATTGAAAATTAAAATTAAAATAAAAACTATATGTCTATTCATTTTTCAATTACTGGTAAAATTATTTTTTTATAATAAGCTTGATCAATTGGGCCTATATGTTTATGTATAACTATTCCTTCATCATTTATTAAGAACGTTTCAGGCGCTCCATAAACTCCAAAATCAATTGCTATAGATCCTGTGTCATCAAAAATAATACTTTTATATGGGTTGCCTTTTTTTTCAAGCCAATTTATAGCAGCGAATCTTTTATCTTTATAATTTAAACCATATATTTTTATGGTTTTCTTTGAATTGATGTCCATTATGAAGTCATGCTCTATACTACAACCATAGCACCAACTTCCCCATACATTAAGGAGATATGTTTCACCCAAAAGATCCGTGTTGGTAATGGTTTTTTTTTCAAATAATGTCGTAGATGAGAATTCAGGAACTGGCTTTCCTATTAATGGTGATGGTATAAGTGTTGGATCTTTACTTAAACCACTAAAAAGGAAATAAAGTATTACTAAAAAAATTGATATTGGCAAGACAGATAACTTATGAATCATTATTTAATATTTTCTAATTTATTTCTTCCAAATATACCAAATAAACCTCCTAAAATCATTAATCCAACTCCATACCACAGTAATTGAATATAAGGCTTGTAATAAATCCTTACTACCCAAGAGTCATTCGAAAGACTTTCACCTAAAGCAACGTATATATCTCTTGTTAAAGTAGAGTTTATAGCTGCTTCTGTCATAATATTTTTTTGAATATTATATGTTCTTTTCTCTGGAAAGAATGAAATAAGGTAATTATTATTTTTATATGCATCAAATATTCCTACTTGCGAAGCATAATTATTAGAAATTTTATTTTTTACACCTATAAATTTAATCGAAGTATCTTTTATTGTTACTTGAGAATTTTTTTTCATTACAACCTCTTTCTGGATCGAGTAATAATTACTCATTGTAATACCAATAATTAATACACCTATACCAATGTGGGCAAATATATTTGATACCATAGAACTAGGCAATGAAAAAATACTTTTTAATATATTTGAACATCCTGAATTATATAAGAATTGTAAAATTTTTATTGATGATGAAAAAATTGTAAAAATTGCTAAAGATAATGCTAAGAAAACAACAAAAATATCACTTTGGAGATAAAAATTCATATATATGTAAACAATAATAACAGAGTAAAATAACAACAACCCTAGTTTCTTTATTAAATAACTATAATTTGTTTTACTCCAACTTGAATATATAGCAAATGACATTAAAAATACTATCGGTAACATTAATGCTGAAAAAATAAAGTTAAAATACGGTGCACCAACAGAGATTTTACCTAAATCCAGTGAGCTGGTTATCAATGGATATAATGTACCTAATAAAATTGAGAATGTTGTAATGGTCAAAAATAAATTATTCAATAGAAGTATAAATTCTTTTGAAGTAATTGAATATTGGTTATTTGAAATTAATAATTTTGATTTTAAAAAATACAATGCTAATGATAATCCGATCACTAACGATAAAAATAATAATATATACAAACCTCTTTCTGGGTCATTTGCAAAAGCGTGAACAGATACTAATATCCCTGATCTTACCAAAAACGCACCAAGTAAACTCAACGAAAAAGTTAGTATTGCCAATAATATAGTCCAATTTATAAATAATTCTCTCTTCTCAGATACTATTAATGAATGCAAAAGAGCTGTTATGGCAAGCCAAGGCATAAAAGATGCGTTTTCTACTGGATCCCAAAACCACCATCCACCCCAACCTAATTCGTGATAAGCCCACCAACTCCCTAGAGATATTCCGATAGTTAGAAAAACCCATGATGTTACTACCCACTTTCTAAGCCAAGAAATCCATTCTGTGTTTATATGTCCATTTAACAGTACAGCAACCGCGAAAACAAAAGGCACACTTGTACCCACATAACCAATATAAAGCATGGGAGGATGTATTATCAAACCAGGGTCTTGAAGAAGTGGATTAAGGTCTCTACCATTTAATGGTATAGGAAAGATTCTATCGAATGGATTTGAACTAAAAAGAATGAATGTCAAAAAAAACAAAATTAATATTCCCATGATGGAAAGCATATCAATGATAATATTTTTAGGCATATTTGAAGATAATATGGGTATGCATGATGCCCAAACTGATAAAACTAAAACCCATAGTAGAATTGACCCCTCATGTGCACCCCATACAGCTGAAAACTTATATATAGTATCTAGAGATATATTAGAATTATTTGCAACGTACCTTAAAGAAAAATCATCAGTCAAAAAGGCGTAAGCTAGTAAAATAAAAGAAACAAGGATTAAAAACGATATAGTAAGAGAGATTATTTTACAGAAAGTGTACCTAGAATTAATGCCCACATATTTTTTGAAGAAAATAACAGAAAACATACACAAGGAAAGCGTTGCTGAAATACTTAAAATGAAATTACCAACTTCAGTGATCATTTTTTATACAAAACTCCGTTTTTTTCTTTCATCATATCGGCGACCTCGGGTGGCATATAATTCTCATCATGTTTTGCAAGAACCTCATCGGCGATAAATGTATCTTCATTTATTAGTGTTCCTGTCATCACAACACCTTGCCCTTCAGCAAATAGATCTGGAAGTATTCCGTCATAGGTTATATTTATAACTTGCTCTAGATCATGAATCTTGAATGAAACTTTTAAACTATCATTTGATTTAACTAATGAGTTTTCTTTTACCATACCCCCTATTCTTATAAAAGAATTCATGGGCGCTTCTTTTTCAATAATTTGAGTTGGCGTATAAAAATAAACCATATTTTTACTAAAAGCATATATTAATAAAGCACTAAAACTTGATATAGCAAAAAAGAAAATAGAAATTTTTACTATTCTTTTTCTATTTGTTTTTGTTATTTTTATCATTCTTTATTCTTATTTCTTTTTTTAGCGCATAATGCGGTAAGTAATAGCCTAATAATAGTACTACAATTGAAAATATATATGCTATGTAAACAAATGCTGTATGTTTTCCCATACTTAAAAACTCAATCATCTGTATACTCCTCCATCCACTTACTGTTTTTTTCACGTGCATATATTCCAAGTCTTACCCTTTTTATAATTACGGTAATAAAATATATATTGAATACAATAAACATATATAAAAGTGGGTAAAGCATTGTTGTGTGCGCTGAGGGTTTGTCAAATTTAGTCACTGTTGGACCCTGATGTAATGTATTCCACCATTCTACTGAATAATGAATTATCGGAATGTTAATAAGTCCTATTATTGCTAATAGTGAAGTAATTTTAACAGCTTGTCTTTTATCATTAATTGAAGCGTACAAAACCATTACGCCGATATATAAAAATAATAATATTAGTTCCGACGTTAACCTGGCATCCCAAACCCAGTATGTGCCCCAAGTTGGTTTACCCCAAACCATTCCTGTAACTAAAGCAATTATAGTAAAAAGAGCTCCAATAGGGGCACATTGGATACTTATAATTTCCATAATTTTGATTTTCCACACTAACGCTATAAAGCCTGTTATAGCCATTACCATATAAGTTTGTAAAGATAACCATGCCGCAGGTACATGCATATACATAATTCTATAACTATCTCCTTGCAAATAGTCCTCTGGCGCAATAAATAAACCCCAATAAATTCCAATAATAAATAAAATCATTACAAAAAAAGACATGTAATAAGAAATTTTTCTAGTATTAGTATAAAAAAACTTTAAATTTGCAATTTTAGAAATATTCATAATTAGTTGTTAATACTAAGCCCCAAGGTATATTTTAGCAAATATGGCATTATAGGCAGCACGAGAATTAAAAGCGCAGCCAAAATATAAATTTGCATTTCAAAAGGCAGCCCAGTTGACACCGCCTCAATTGCACTGGCAGAAAATATTAATACCGGAATATAAAAAGGAATAATTATAACAGGAGTCAAAATATTATTTTTAGCTAAGCCTAAAGTTAAAGCAGATCCAAATATTCCAATTGATATAAGAACAGGAGTTCCAATAAACAAGGTTAACAATATAACCATAGAATTTTGAAATGGTATGCTAAATAATAACGATACCAAAGGTATAAAAATTAAAATTGGAAAACATGTAAAAAACCAGCACGAAATTATTTTTAAAAAAAGAACTAATTCGACTGACATATCAGATGTTAGATATATTTCAATAATTCCATTATTAAAGTCATCTTTAAAAAAATTATTAGAAGTTAAAATTGTTGTTAATATAGCTGTTATCCAAATTATACCTGGAATAATTTTGTCAAATAAATTCTTCTCAGGACCTAATACCAAAGGAAATATTGATATAATTAAGAAAAAAAATACAAGAGGTAAAAATATATTATTTAAATTCCTAAAATACAAGGCTAATTCTTTTTTCACTAACATATTAATCATTTTTACCTTCCAGGGTCCATATTTAAATATTTAACATTGTTTATATTTTTTGAAAAATCATAATGAGTTGAGGCTATTGTAATTCCACCCTTTTTCTGATGATTTAGTACCAAGTTAGTAAAAATATTCACTGCTGTATCATCAAGATAACTCAAAGGCTCGTCTAATATCCAAACTTTTTTTTGTGATATAAGCAATCTTGCTAAAGAAACCTTTTTTTTGTTTCCTTCAGAAATCTCTGACACCATATAGTTTCTATATTTATATATATCAAAGTATTTCATGGCCTCATTAATTTTATTAATTTTAGATGAAGAATCAAATGCGCTTAAATACTCAAGGTTTTCATAAACTGAAAAATCATTATTTAGGCTATTTTTATGACCAATATAAATAATTTTATCCATATAATTATTATTATGGTTCTTTATATCTATTTTATCTAATAATATTTGCCCTTCATCTAAGGCTTGGATGCCACAAATCGACCTAATTAATGTGGTTTTTCCGCAACCATTTGGTCCCATAATGATACCAATATCGCCATCATTGTAGGAAATGCTAACATCACTAAAAATTAAATTGTTATTTTTATAGCATGTTGCTGAATTCACAGAGATTTCAGTACTTTTCAAATTATTATTCCATATTTTAATTTATTCTATGATAATACCATATGAAATTATCTATATAAATTGTACTTGTTAAGACATTTTGCAAAATTATAATGTAAAATACCCGTCCTAAATAACAATATTTTACTAAATGAGCGCAATATCAATAGAAAATAAGATTGATTCTTTTTTTAATAATTCTAAATCTTCAATTTTTGACGGTCTAAGTTACTCTTCTGACTCGCTTTTTATATTCTCAAAAAAAATTAAGAAAAAGCTTATTGTCGTTGAAAGCAACAACGAAGGTAAAAGAATATATAAAGAGCTAAAAGTATTAGGAAGTCACAACGACAATAGTGAGATAATATTTATTCCCGGAACAGAAGAAATGCCATATGACATGGTCGATTCAGATAAATTCTTAAGTTCAAGTAAAAATTTAAATCTTATAAAATTATTAAAATCAACTTCAGATAATATTACAGTTATTACAACAATTAAAAATTTAAGAAAAAAAATAATACCAAAAGATGTATTACTAAGTGAGACTATTTTTTTTAAAGAAAATGAAAATTTGAACATAAATACTATAAGAAACAATTTAGTGTCGATAGGTTATGTAAATAGCCCGCAAACTAATTTTTGTGGTGAATATACAATCAGAGGATCAATAATTGATATATTTCCTGGGGGTTACTTATATCCAATAAGAATTGATCTTGATGATGTCAAAGTTGATAGTATGAAATATTTTAATACTGATACTCAAATTACTTTTGGTGAAAAAATATCTGAAAAAATTTATATTGTTCCAATGAATAATGTAATAACTAAAGAAAATAATATTACAAATTTTAGAAAAAAATATAGAGAAATTTTTGAAGGAAATCCAAACGATAGCGAAATATATTCTGGAATAAGTAATAATATAATTCCTCAAGGTATAAATAATTATTTTCCATTATTCTATAATACTATAGATACAATAATTGATTATTTTCAAAATATAGAATACGTAATATTATTTAACTCAACTCATTTAAGACTGAAAGAGCATAGTGAAAAAATAAATGAAAAATTTGAAGATTTAAAAAAGAATGGGGAAAATATTCTAGAACCTAGTTTTTTATTTTTAGAGGAACGCTTTATAAATGAAAATATTAGTCAGAAAAATATACTTAATGTATATAAAGATAAAATATTAGATAAAAACTCATATAATTTCAATATTTCTGCAATACCGGACATATCAATAAAGCCATATCTTGATAAACCCATTGAAGATTTACGTAGACATATTGAAATGCAGTCTTGTACGATTTTGTTTTGCAACGATCAAAAAAAAATTACTCAATTTAAAGATATATTTCACGATCATGATATATCATACAAGCTTATAAATTCTTTAGATGAAATTTATACAAATAAAAATAATTTTTTTATTATTAGTGGATATTTAGGGGAGTCTTTTAAAATTAACGATATACGAATATCGTTCATTAATTCCAATGATATTATCAAAGAAAAGATAAAACAAACTTCAAGAAAAAAGAATTCAAAATCGACTTTTTTCATAGATCAGTTAAAAAATTTAGAGATTGGCTCTCCTGTTGTTCATGAAATACATGGTGTTGGGAGATACAATGGACTTCAAAGTCTTGATACCGGGGGTTTAAATAATGAATACTTAACAATATTATATGAAGATAATGATAAATTGTATGTTCCAGTAGCATCCTTACACCTCGTTAATAAGTACAATACTGTTGAGGATGAAACTGCCCCACTTCACAAGTTAGGAGGTTTTTCTTGGAGCACTGCTAAAAAGAAGGCAACGAAAAAAGCATATGATATAGCTGCAGAACTTCTAGAGATAAATGCAAAAAGAGCACTAAGAAAATCATTGAAATACACTATTAACGAACTTGAATATAATCAGTTTGCAAGTGAATTTATATACGATGAAACTGATGACCAATTGAATGCCATTAACGATGTAATTACTGATTTAACATCAGAAAAATTAATGGACAGACTGGTATGTGGTGATGTAGGTTTTGGAAAAACAGAAATAGCTTTAAGAGCTGCTTTTCTATGCGCGTCAAATTTTAAACAAGTTGTAGTATTAACACCAACGACTCTATTAGCTGAACAGCACGAGAAAACATTTAAATCTAGGTTTAAAAACTGGCCTTTTAAAATAAGATGTCTATCAAGATTTAAAACAAGGAAAGAACAGGAAAGTATAATCTCTGAAATAAATTCTGGAAACTGTAATATAATTATTGGAACTCATAGAGTAATTCAAAAAGATATAAATTATAACTCACTTGGTCTCTTAATTATTGACGAGGAACAAAAGTTTGGAGTTAAACATAAAGAATTCTTAAAAAAATTAAGAAATGAAATTAATGTTCTTACTCTTACTGCTACACCAATACCTAGGACATTAAATATGTCTTTAGGTGGTATAAAAGATCTAAGTATTATTGCTACATCACCAGAAAATAGGATGCCTATAAAAACATATATATCAGATTGGAAAAAAACTGTTATCAAAGAAGCATGCGATAGAGAAATAAATCGTGGTGGACAGATTTTTTTCTTACATAATAGAGTAAATGACATAAATTTAATTTATAACGAATTACAAGAATTGATGCCCAGTTATTCTATTAAAATTGCTCATGCTCAAATGAGCTCATCGCAATTAGAAAAAATTATATTAGAATTTTATAATAAAAAATTTAATATTCTTCTTTCAACAACCATTATTGAAAACGGAATTGATATAGCAAATGCAAATACAATAATTATTAACAAAGCTGATAAATTTGGATTATCCCAATTGCATCAAATTAGGGGCAGAGTTGGAAGAAGTGATAAACAAGCTTTTTGTTATTTATTAGTTCCTGATAAAAATCATATAACAGAAAATGCCAAAAAAAGACTACAGGCTTTGGAAAATATGGAAGACTTGGGATCTGGATTTTCAATCGCATCTAGAGACTTAGAGATTAGAGGTGCTGGAGCACTTCTAGGAGAGTCGCAGAGTGGAGAAATACAAGAAATTGGCTTTTCTCTATACAACCGCATATTAGCTAAAGCAATAGCATCCTTAAAATCAGGGAAAATACCTAATATTGATAATCCGCTTGACACAATAACGGAAGTTGATATCAATGAAGTTGCTCTAATACCTGAAATGTATATTAATGATATCAATCAAAGACTTATTATGTATAAAAAAATAGCTAATTCTGAAGATGCAGATAGCTTAGATAATATAGTTATAGAGTTAATTAATAGATTTGGAAATCTCCCAAAAGAAGTTTACAACCTTATAGATGTAACAAAAATGAAGATTAAATACTCAAAAATTGGCATAAAAAAGCTTACAGTATCAAAAAACGCTCTAAGAATTTCATTTCAGAAGGATGCTAAAGTAAATAACGAAAAGCTTTTAAATTTTATTAATAATAGCCAAAATAATGTATCATTTACTAAAGACAATATACTTATATATAAAAAACACTTTAATAGTATAAGAGATAAAAAAATCGTAATAACAGATGTGATTAATAAAATAATATAATAATGAAAATAATAAATGTTCTTCTAATATATTTTTTAATAATAAACTTTTCTTTTGCCAATGACGTTGACGAAAATAAAAACATCTACCAGGTACAGTTTATCCTTGTATCGCATGCTAAATCAAATTATTTAGATAAAATTTCAGATTTTATTAGCGATCCATATAACGATATAAAAAAAATAAAAATTAAAGACAATAATTGTATTATTGATAAAAGTAATTTGTGTGTTAAATACGAAAAAGATTACAAACTGGAAAACTTTAATAAATATATAGAAATTATAGATAAAGACAGCGGGCTAAAAGTAATATCTCATAAAGAATGGGTTCAAAATATGGATAGCATTTATAATATTAAAATAAAAGGTGGTTACGATTACAGTGAAGATATTTTTAATGAAAATTTAGAAATTCTTGACTTTAATATTCTTAGTGAAGGCGCAATAAATAAATATGATGGCCATATTAGTATAAGAAAAAATAAATTTTTTAAGATACACTTAAATATTCTAGAAAGAATGAAAATGAAACAAGAAGGGTTTTTTTCTAGCGATGCATTAGTTTCTAAAGAACATAATATTATTCAAAACATAAAATTGAATAAAACAACTTATATTGATCGTGATAATTTTGGAGTTATAATTAAAGTTAAAAAAATTAAAAATATTTAATTTACTCTTGGATTTCAACTCTTGTGGGAAAAGCTATTTCAGCATTATTTTTTTCAATAATTTCACCAATTTTCATTAGCACATCTTGCTTAATTTCATGATATCGAGCCCATTCTGTTGTATCTGCGTATGTAATTATAAAGAAGTCTATTGAACTATCGTTATAGCTATCGAAGTTGACTATTGTAGTTTGATTATGATCAATATCACTATGATTTGATATCATTATTTTTACATCTTCAACTATTGATAACATTTTTGGAAGATCCTTATATCTCAATCCTATAACTTCTCTTATCCTTCTGTGAGTCATTCTTGATGGATTCTCAACTATTATATTCATAAATACTGAATTAGGAATGTAAATTACATTTTTTCTAAAATTTCTAATTGATGTCTGTCTCCAGCCAATATTTTCAACAGTACCTTCAAGCTCTCTATCCGGAGATCTAATCCAGTCTCCTTTTCGAAATGGTCTATCTAAATAAATCATCAGACCACCAAAAAAGTTAGCTAACATGTCTTTTGCAGCAAAACCTACTGCTACACCTCCAATTCCGCCAAAAGCAAGAACTCCAGATATACTAAAACCAAAAGTTTGAAGAATAATTAGTCCTGATGTAACGATAATGGAAAGCCTAATGATTTTAGTTATAGCCTCATAGGTCGCTTCATCAACATCAATATTTTTTGTTTTGTTATTTTTAATTATTGCAAACTGAAAATTTCTTGAAAGATTATTTAAAAATAAGGCTATAGATAAGATAATTCCAGCTCTTTTTAAATTAATTAAAAAATCATTGGAAATATTAAAAATTTTAAAATCACTATTAAAAGCTTCTAACGTAAAAACTATGCCAAGAATCCAAATTAATATCGTAAAAGGCTTGTATATAGAGTCTATAATACAATCATCCCAAATATTATTTGTTTTACTGAATTGTTTTTTTAAAGTACTTAAAATGACTCTTGTTGAAATATTAATAAAAATTATAATAAATATAATTAAAACAAATTTTATTAGCCAATGATTTATATTATATTCTTGAAGTAAATTTTCCATTATGTTTTATAGTTTTATTTCAATTTGTTTTTTTTCTAATATTTTTTTTATATTTTCTCTCGTAGATAAAACTTTTTTATTCTTATTAAAATCATCAATAATTTTATTTTTACTTAACTTTATAAGTTTATAGTTTAATTCTTCACTTGTTTTAAAAGTTACTTCATCTACAACGCGTTCTACTATTTCTCTATCGTTACAAATAAATATGCAATCACATCCTGATTCTAATGATTTTACAACATTACTCTTCATATCACCAAATTCTCTTAGAGCTTGCATACTTAGATCGTCCGAATAAATTAAACCCTTATATCTTAAATCATTTTTTAATATCTGTAACCATTTACTAGAGATTGTTGGTGGATACTTATCAACATTTTTATATAATACATGCGATGTCATAACCCCCTCAATATTTAAATTTATCGCTTCTTTGTAAGGAATTATATCTTCATTGTATATGGTCTTTAAATCTCTACTATCATTCGGGAGTTCAACATGGGAATCTGTTCTAGCAAAACCATGCCCAGGAAAATGTTTGCAAATACTGGATATGCCACTTTTTTTTGCACCTAATAAAAAAGCTTTCGAAAGCGCAGAAACTTTTTTTGGAGTATTAGAAAAACATCTGCCGCTCATAATATTACTTCTACTATAGTTGATATCAAGAACTGGTGCAGTATTAACGTCTATACCAATACATCTTAATTCATGGCCTATTAACCAGCCTATGTCCTCTGATAAATTTATAGCACCATGTGGGTCAGATTTATATTTCTCACCAAGCAATTCAATATTAGGGATTTTTGTCATATCATCCTTAAATCTTTGAACTCTACCACCCTCTTGATCTACATAAATAATTAATGAAGGAGACCTTAATATCTTAATACTATCAATAAGATTTGTTATTTGCTGTACTGAATTAAAATTTCTAGAAAATAAAATTATACCACCTATTGAAGGATGTTTTAAAAGATCTATATCATCTTTAGACAACTCTAATCCATGGATATCAATTATTAATCTTCCTAGCTTCATAATTGTGAAATTCTTCTTAAAATTTATATAATATTTACTATTATAATAATACAAAAAACATACATCTAATATAAGAATAATTATATAATAACTATAATTTTAATATATTAAGGCATTAATAATGGAAAATACCACTGTTGAAGAAATGATAAGAAAAGCAAAAAAGAATCTTAATGAGCTTTCAGTTAATGATGTTGAAAATATACTAAATTCAAATAATGCCAATATAATAGATTTAAGAGATACATCGGAGCTCATTGAAAATGGCATTATCCCTGGCTCATATCATGCTTCAAGAGGACATCTTGAGTTTTTTGCAGATCCAAAATGCGAATATTACAAAGATTTTTTTAACAAGGAAAAAGATATTATTCTATATTGTCACTCTGGAGCAAGATCAGCTCTTGCGTCTAAAACTCTTAAGGACATGGGCTATAACAAAGTATCTCATATGAAAGGCGGTTTTAAGGAATGGATGAAGAAAATTGGGATTATTGACGATTACAAATAAATTTTACGTCTTTATTCAAAATTTAATACTACATAAAAAACTTCTAAATAATTATTACTCAGAATTATCTTTTGTATTTTCAACTAATTTTTTGTTTGTTTCTACGATCTGATCTAATTGTTCATTTATCGAATCCAAGCTTTTACTAATAGAAAACAAAATTAACATAATAACTATGCATATTATTGTTAAAATTATCATCATCATTTTTCCTCCTATATTGCAAAACAATGGCGGAGAGTGAGGGATTCGAACCCCCGGAACCTTTCGGCTCAACGGTTTTCAAGACCGCCGCATTCGACCACTCTGCCAACTCTCCACACTAAAATAGGTCGTAATAATAAATTCGTATATATTTACAAATAAGCAATAAAACGTTAATGTAATATAAAATTTAAAAATGGAGCCTATATATGAATAATAGCAATACAACAGTTAGAGGACAAGCAAGAACAACTGTAACTAACAAAGTTCTTAAAAATACATACATACTTTTATCAATGACTCTATTATTTAGTGCTTTTTCTGCGCTTGTAAGCTACATGATGAATATATCCGTTGTTAACCCATTCATAACGCTTGGATTATATTTTGTTACGCTTTATTTAACAACTAAAAACAAAAATAATGCGTCTGGAATTTTTTGGGTTTTCTGCTTAACTGGAGTACTTGGCTTTACATTAGGCCCTATTCTAAATATTTATATGAATAATCTTAGTAATGGCTCAGAGATTGTTGCAACTGCGTTATTACTTACTGGCACAATTTTTCTATCTCTGTCTGCTTACGTTAATTACACAAAAAAAGATTTTAGTTTTATGGGAGGATTTATAACATCTGGAATAATTCTGGCCTTTGCTGCCAGCATTGTATTACTAGTTTCCTCAATGATGGGGTATTATTTCCCAATCATGATGCTTGGCATTTCTAGTTTATTTGCTCTTTTGATGTGTGGTCTAATTTTATTCCAAACAAGCGCTATAATAAACGGTGGAGAAAATAATTATGTAATGGCGACTGTAACACTATACATATCTATATATAACCTGTTTACTAGTCTTCTACATATTTTGGCTGCTTTTATGGGTGGTGATGATTAATAAGTAATTAATAATTAAAATAATACACAAGGGGAAAAAATGCCTAAATTTATAATTGAAAGAGATATTAATGATGCTGGTTCTTTGACAACAGATGAACTTCAGGGGATTTCACAAAAATCATGCTCGATTCTAAAAAAACTCGGAACTGAGATTCAGTGGGTTGAAAGTTATGTCACAAAAGATAAAGTATATTGTGTTTATATTGCTCCAAATGAAGAGCTAATAAAGGAACACGCAAAAGAAGGTGGTTTTCCTGCAAATAAGATTAGTGCAATTACGAAAACTATAGACCCAACTACATCTGAATAATTTATTTTTTTTAGTTAATAATAGAACTTATAAATGAGACAAACTCAGGGCTGTCCCATTCTTTCTCTCCCTCTACTTTATAAATAATTTTACCTTTGTCATTAATTAAAAATGTAGTTGGTATTGCTTGAACACTCCATTCTGAAAGCTCCATATTTTCATCAAGAAGAACTGTAAAATTAATTTGAGTAGATTTGTCAGCAAAAAATTTCTCTACAACTTCTTTATTTTGCCCAATATTTATAGCAACCATTTTAAAATTTTTACTATTACTAAATTCACTATTAAGACTATTGAGAGAAGGAAGTTCTTTAACACAAGGGGCGCACCATGTAGCCCAGAAGTTAACCAAAACGTAATTACCTTTAAAATCATTTGAGCTAATATATTTACCTTTTAGGTTTGGCAAATTAAAATTTGAATATTTTCCACCATCTACTTTTAACATAGGACTTTCTTTAACATCAGCACAGGATGCTAATAGTAGAAATAATATTGGCAAAAAGAAGCAAGATGTTGTTTTCATGCTATTTATTATACCCCATATCATTCTCATTTGCCCAGTTTGGATCATCTTTCGTCAAATCTCCAACAGGAGTAGATAATGCATCAGCTACTAAAATATTTATATTATCACCAACTAAAGATTCTAAAAAATATTTTAGATTATTTTTTTCATCTTTGGTTAAATTCAATTTTTTTATCATTGGGCTAAGTAATTCGTTACTAAATCCACCGCCATTATAAAAGTCAATTACCTCATCTAGAGTACCAAAAATACCGTTATGCATATAAGGTGCAGTTAAAGATACATTTCTAAGACTTGGGGTTTTAAATAACCACCTGTGTTCTGGATTTTCAGTAATGGTATACAAGCCTAAATCATTGTTTCTTTTTTGCTGGTTTACACTATTTATAATTTCATTATCTACTTCTACATATTCTCCTGGCGCCAACTGAACTTTAGTTTTAATCTTCTTTAAAACACCCATAGATTCTGCATATCCAATACCAGTATTATGAAGCTTATTATCAAAGAATAAGGCTTCATTTTTATTTATTTGGTGGCAACTTGAACATCCTCCTTTTCCAACAAACACTTCGAAACCCTTTTTTACATTATCATTTACAGCTTCTTCATTTTTTCCAAAGTACCATTTATCAAAAGACGAATTAGCAGATACTAGTGCTCTTTCGTAGCTTGCAATCGCTTTTCCAAAAGTTTCCATATTAATGCCCTCGCCCGGAAATGCATTATCAAACATTTCTTTATAGCCTGGTATTAGCTCTAATTTTTTGATAGTGAAGCCAAATGACGGCATTGCCATTTCAGAATGAGCTAATACTGGTTGCCAAACTTGATTCTCTAATGAAAATTCGCGCGCATCATGAAATAAAAATTTGTTAAATGCAACATTGAGAATTGTTGGTGTGTTTCTTAAATTGGACCTACCTTCTATCCCTACAGCTGTTTTAATTTCATTATTTGTAAAACCTTGTTCCGGCACATGGCACATACCGCAAGACATTGTATTATTTAAAGACAATCTTCTATCAAAGAAAAGTTTTTTACCCAATTCAATTTTTTCTTTTGTAATTTTATTATTTTCAGGAATGATTAATTCAGGCAATCCTAATTGTTTTATTGTTACATATTGCAATAAGTCTGCTTTTTTTCCTTTTCTATCATCAAGACTTATTGAATTAGTTGTATAATTTTTTGAATCATAACCTTCCTTGTTGTCACCAGGACCCAAGTAACTATCAATATCATCGCCCGCGAATATATTGCAAGAAAATAAAATTAATATTAGAACCTTTGCTATTTTTTGTATTTTATTATCGAAGAAATTCTCACTCATTACTTAATAATAGAGTTTTTATATCGTTTATCAATAGGTCTGGATGCAGGAAGTCAACATTGTACACATTTCTTATAAGTTTTTTATCATCAATAAGAAATACACGAAGCAAATGTGATTCAACGCCATCATAGCTACCATCTTCATTATATTTTCTAATTACTGGTTGGTCATAGCTTTTAAGTATAGGATCTAGGTTTTCAAGTGAAGATGTGGTGAGAAAATCCCAGTTTGCCTTAATATAACTTAAATCTTTACCATACAGCGACATTATTTGCGGAGTATCGTATTCTGGATCAAAGCTTAAACTTATCATTTTCAAACTTGATAATAATTTATTATCTTTTTTAATTTTTTCCTGTATTTTATAGAATACAGATGTTGCTAATGGGCAACCATTTGTATCTGTACAATTACTATAAATAAAGCTTAATAAGGTTATTTTCCCATCCATTAAATTATGTAAAGTATTTTCTTTTCCATTTTCGTCAATGATTTTCCCATCACCAGAAATTCTTATGTTATAAAGATCATAAGACCCTGGTTTTGGTAATTCGTATCCAAGATTATCTCTCCAGCCAATTGCCAAACTATTTCTTTCGTTTTTAATTTTTTCTCTCTCTTTTTTTATATCGTTATCTGCATAAGATATTTTTTGAGTAAAACTAATAACAACAAACATAATTAATATATATTTCATAAGTTTCATAAGTTTCGTAAGTTTCGTAAGTTTCAAATAAAAAAAAGGCTAACACAAGTTAGCCTTAATTTTAACACTTTGTAAGAAATTAATAAATTACTTATCTAATAATGTTATGTCTTTTCCTTTGTTTTGATTTTTACTTGAATATAAAGAATAAGCACCAAATCTCATTTGGTGTGCTCTTCCAAGTTTTTCTTTATAAAAATCAATTGTCCACTTGTGTGTTAAAGATAATTTATCTTCATCCCAAGCATACAATTTGACCCATTGCTCGTCTGCTTCTCCTGTTTTATCCCAATTACCTAAAAGAGATGTTGAGAAGTAAGCTCTTTTTCCATCCCAACTTTGAGATATCATATTAACTTGCGAGCCTATCTGCTCTTCAAATTTTTGCACTGGGTTAAATGGATCAGTAATATCAAAATATCTTGCTTTACCATCCATAAATGTATCAACCCAAAGTCCTTTATCATCAGCTGTTATAGAGATATCTACAGGCAGAGGAACTTTTGAAGCATCACCAATATCTGCTACTGCTTTACCTTGCCATTCACCATTATCATCTTCATATATTAACCAAATTTTTGAAGTTAGAGCTGTTGTTGTAAAGCAATAATTATTATTCGCTCCCCATGCACATCTAATTTCTAAAGGTGCTCCTGGGACATCGATAACTTTCTTAGGTTTTCTTGTGTGTAGATCCCAAACAACCATAGTATTACCAAATCTTTTCATTGCTTCTCCATCTTGTAACATTTGACCAAAGTCCATCATATAATTAGACCAGCCTGTAAATGAAGATGTAAGCATTACATTTCTTCTTGGTTGAACACGAACATCATATCCATAACCATCAGCAAATTGACCTTCCTTCTTAGCTCCTCTAAGATCACCGTCTGTTGGTAGCCAATGTGTAGCAATAAATTCACCCTTGCTGTTGTATTCTGCAAGTCCTGTTCTACCACCATTATCTTTATTATTTGATAAGCCAGATACCATTATTCTGCCTGGTAGCGCATAAAATGTATGTGGGCCTACGATTCCGCCTGTTTTCTCAACGAAATCTGTAATAACTTTATGAAGGGTTGGTTTTCTTGGGTTTGAGTGAACGTCAAAGATAAAAATTTTGTTACTATCTAATCCGCCAGCCCATAGATAATGCCTATCATCACTTAAGCCTGAATGATGAGCTTCGTTTCTACCGCCAACTGAAAGCACACTTACTACTTTAGCGTAAGTTTTTGATTTAGGATTAACATCGATTGTAACTAGCTTGTCTTGTTCGTCACCAAGGCCTTCAACACCCAAAGTCCAAACATAAACGTAGTCTTCTTGACCTACAATTTTAGCCATATATGGAGACATGCATGTCTCATCCGCAACAGTTACTGAACTTATTGCTAGTAAAATTGCTCCAAGTATTGAAACTCCAAACTTTCTTAAATGCATAGCTTTTCCTCATTCGTTATAGTTCTTGAATATTGTATTATGAACGATTAAGCTTTAACGTCAAGGCTATAAGACAATATATTGACAGCTTTCGCATCAATGACATCTAAAGCTTTCGTATTAATTATAATTATAGTCTAATATTGTGATAATTAACTATATTGAGATAAAAAAGGGGCGCATTATGAAAATTTTAAACTTAAGAAAATACATTAAGTATATATTCTTAATATATGTTTTAACATTATGTAATTATGCAAACGCTGAAATTGGAGGTGACTTTACTCTCAAAGATCAAAATAACAACATCTACACCCTTTCGCAATCATCTAAAATTAAAATAGTATTTTTTGGCTTTTTGAACTGCCCAGATATTTGTCCTACGGCTCTCTCAGAGGTCTCTAGTTTATTAAATAAACTTGATGGCTTGTCAAAGAATATTGAACCAATTTTTATTACCGTAGACCCTACTAGAGATACGCCCGAATTATTGAAAAACTATTTAGCTTTTTTTGACGAAAGAATAATAGGCTTAACAGGCACACAAGATCAAATTGAAAATGTTTCGAACCAGTACCATGTTTATTATAGCTACCAAAATAAAGATGAAGTTGAAAACTACACTGTTAATCATACTGCTAATATGTATTTGCTTAATAAAGATAATAATGTTGAAAAGATTTTTATGCCTGGCACACCGTTTGAAGAATTTTTCAAATATGTAAATAGGTATTTAATGAAAGATGTAAAAAATCTGCCGTTACAATAATCAAACTATTTCTTAATTATTTTATATAAAAAACAAAAAGTTAATACAGACAGACTTCCCAAAATAGGTAGAATGCTATGATTACTAATCCCCTTAAAATTTTCGGAAATAAATATATCTGTTAAAATCATATCACCTGCAATCCAACCTAATAACGCAGACCCAAGATAGATAATTATTGGAAATTTATCAATAAGTTTTAAAATAAAACTACTTCCCCATATTATTATTGGGACACTAAGCAATAAACCAAATAATACGAGGTACATATTGCCATCAGCCGCAGCTGCAATTGCCACTGAATTATCTAAACTCATAACAAAATCCGCTATTATTATAGTTCTTATTGCACCTATTAAATTTTTTTCTTGACTCACATTAATAATATTCTCTTTATTATTATCAAGAATAAGTTTAGCTCCTATCCAAAGTAAAAGGATTCCACCTGCAATCTTTAGACCAGAAATCATTAAAAGTGATGTTGCAAAAAAAACCATTATCACTCTTAAAACGATAGCTCCCATGGCGCCATAGAATATCCCTAGTTTTCTTTTGTTTTCTGGAAGATTCTTACACGCAAGGGCAATAATAATTGCATTGTCACCACCTAAAATAATATCTATAGCAATAATTTGCAATATTGATATAAACGTGGCGTTGTATAAAATTTCTTCCATTTATAAATTATTTTTTTTATTTATCTAAATTATTACTAGTGCTTTCAGAGCAAAATATTGTTCTGTTTAAATTTTGTCAACTTTTGAAGCTAAAATAAAATCACTTTCCGCAAGACCATTAATTGCATGCGTATATATTTTAATTTTTGCATAACCCCAGCCAAAAGATATGTCTGGGTGATGTCCTTCTGATTCAGCAATATCACCAACCTTGTTAACAAAATTTTGACTACTTACAAAATCATTAAAGGCAAACTCTTTAATTAAATAATAATTGCTCTTCTCGTCTTCTTTTGCAGACCAATTATCAACTTTTTTCAAATAATTATTAATCTGGTCTAAATCAAAAGCAGGTATTCCACCTTCACAAGGGATACATTTTTTATTAGATAGTTCTTCAGTCATAATTTCTTAAATGGTTAATTAGATATATTTTTAAAACATAACATATTGCAATTGTAAGGGCTAGCTATTCTTAATTGCAAATGCAATATCTATTGCCTGCTTGTTTTGCCAAACATCATGGACTCTGAAAATATTAATATTTGATATCACTCCCAATGCTGACGTTGCGCACGTTCCTGCAACTCTATCCTCTGGATTATTATTACTAGATACTTCGCTAAATATTTTTTTTCTACTTGTGCCTAAGAGAGTATGGTAACCAAGATTTGCAAATACGTCTAAATTTTTTAAAATATCTAGATTATGTTCTGTTTTTTTTCCAAAGCCTATTCCTGGATCTAAAATAATTTTTTCTTTTTGAATTCCTAAATTGACTGCTCTATCAGCTTGAAGGTTTAAAAACTTGACTATATCAGAAATTACATTGTCATAAGTTGGGTTGTCTTGCATTGTTTTTGGAGAACCTTGCATATGCATTATACAATAATAAAGATTATGTTTAGCGACTAAAGCCATCATATTATCATCATCTTTCCCCCCACTAACGTCATTTATCATCTCAACGCCAAGGCTTATTGCCGCTTCTGCTACTTCTGAAGATGTTGTGTCAACACTAATAATTACACCTTCAGGCAAATTAATCCTTAATTGTGATATTACATCTATGATTCTTCTTTTTTGTTCGATTGGTGAAACTCTCTCAGATCCTGGTCTAGTAGACTCACCACCAATATCTATTATTGATGCACCTTGCTCAACCATTATCATAGCCTTGTCAACCGCTGATTTAGAAGATGGGTATGAGCCCCCATCAGAAAAACTATCAGGTGTTACATTTAAAATACCCATAATTATTGGTTTCGTAAAATCTAAACTATATGACATTTTTATTATTTCCCAATGTTAAAAATATTAATTTCTTCGCCTAAGTCTACAGACATTAGATCTCTAGAAAAAATTACATCCCCAGAATAATTTTTCCTAATTTCTGAGAGAACCCTCTCTTCGCTGATACCAAATAATAACGCATGATTTAATATAGTCAATTTAGGCTTGCATAAACTAAGTATTTTTACTAGCTGCTCAATGCTGGTATGTGTACTAAAAACTTTTTTCAACTTGTGGTTGCTTTCGTATATCTTAGGTGAAGCAGCAATAACTTCATGTATTAATATGTCTGCATTCATAGAATTTTTTATAACGTTTTCAGAGTATGTTGTGTCTCCAGAGTATACAATACTTTTATTTTTATAGTTTATTTTAAAACCATATGAGTTATCAATATGACCATGATTGTTTGTAAATTCAATTATTTCTATATTATTTGACTTGTGATTTCTTTCTGAAAATTTCAAACAATTTAATTTAGAATAATTATTTTCTTTGTATCTATATTTAATATCCTCTGAATATGACTTCATTAAATTATCACAAAATGATTTTATGCTATTTGGTCCAAAAATATTAATATCTTTTTTTCTCTGCCATAAATTACTTGTTAACCACAAATCAGCAATTCCAATAATATGGTCATAATGCATATGAGAAATGAAAATATTACTAATTTTTGAGAAATCATTCCCAATTTGATTAATCCTTAATGCGGAACCTCTTCCAACGTCAAGCAACAACTCTTCATTAGCATATTTTATTAATACTGAAGGTCCAAGCTTATTAATATCTGGTCTAGGTGTGCCGGTTCCAAGGAAAGTTATATTGATAATATCGCTAGCGTGCGCATTACTAAAAAATAATAAAGCTATTAAAAAATATTTAATCATTTGTATCAATTTTTAAAACTGCCATAAAAGCTTCTTGTGGCAACTCTACTTTACCAACCTGCTTCATTCTTTTTTTTCCTAGTTTTTGTTTTTTAAGTAATTTCATTTTTCTTGTTACATCCCCGCCATATAATTTTGCTGTCACATCTTTTCTATAAGCCTTAGTGGTTGCTCTTGATATTATTTGTGATCCAATTGCTGCTTGAATAGCTATATCAAAGTTTTGTCTTGGTATAACATCTTTCATTCCATTTACAAGTTTCCTGCCAATACTTAAAGATCTAGATTTGTGTACGATTAAAGATAACGCGTCAACTTTTTCACTATTTATTAATATATCTAATTTTTGTAAGTCAGACTGCTCGAACGAATGAATATAATAATCAAATGAGGCGTATCCTTTAGTACAAGATTTTAACTTGTCAAAAAAATCTAATACAACTTCGTTTAATGGGAGATAGTATTCTATAAGTGCTTGGCCGCCTGCGTACGAGATTTTTATCTGCTTTCCTCTTTTCTGTTCACAAAGTGTTATTACGTTTCCGATGAACTCATTAGGTACTAGCATAGATGCAGAAATTATTGGCTCATGAATTTCTTCTATACTTGATGGGTCTGGAAGAGAGCTTGGGTTATCAACATTAATAGTTTTTCCATTTTTTTGAATTACTTTATAGATAACTGTTGGAGATGTGGAAATTAAGTCTAGCTTATACTCCCTTTCTAATCTTTCTTGTATTATTTCCATGTGTAGCATGCCTAAAAAACCACATCTAAATCCATGGCCTAAGGCTTTTGATGTTTCGGGTTCATAGTCGAACGACGAATCATTAAGCTCAAGTTTTTCCAAAGCGTCCCTAAAATCTTTATAATCATCACTATTGATTGGGAATAAACCTGCAAAAACTTTTGGTTGAATCTCTTTAAACCCATCAAGTGGTTCGCTATCAATGTCGTCAGATAGCAGAACAGTATCTCCAACTTTTGCAGACGCAATGTCTTTGACTCCAGCTACCAAATACCCAACTTCTCCCTCATTAATTACTTTTAACTTATTTTTTTTTGGTGAATAACATCCTAGTTCTTCTACTTGGTAAACTGCATCAGTTGATGCTAATTTAATTTTTTGTTTTAAATGAAGAGATCCATTCATTACTCTAACTAGAGAGACAATACCTAAGTAATTATCAAACCAAGAATCTATTATGAGCGCTTTTAATTTTGTACTGCTTGATTTTCTAGGAGGTGGAATTTTATCTATAATTGATTCCAGAAGATCTTCTACACCAATGCCTGTTTTTGCACTTACACCTACAGAATCTTTAGTTTCAATACCAATAATTTCTTTAATTTGATTTTTAACTGTATCTTGATCTGCGGATTGTAAATCAATTTTATTTAATACTGGGAGAATCTCTAAATCAAGTTCAATAGCTTTATAGCAGTTAGCAACACTTTGTGCTTCAACACCCTGAGAAGCATCAACAACTAAAAGCGCTCCCTCACACGCCGCTAGCGATCTTGAAACTTCATATGAAAAATCAACATGCCCAGGTGTATCTATTATATTAAATTGATAGGTTCTTCCGTCTAATGCCTTATAATATAATCTAACACTTTGAGCTTTTATAGTAATGCCACGCTCTTTTTCAAGATCCATGGAATCTAAAATTTGCGAACTCATTTCCCTTTCTGACAAACCACCACATATCTGTATAAATCTATCTGCTAAAGTAGATTTTCCATGATCAATATGGGCTATTATAGAAAAATTTCTAATTAAATCTTTATCAATCTCCGACATCTATAATTACTCTATTTTAATAGCAAGATAAATTGAATTTCCTTGAGACCTTCTTACTAATAACGAGGCGAAATCTCCTTTTTTCATTTTTTTAATAATGCCCTCAAATTGCTTAACGTTCATGACATTTTTTCCAGATATTTGATATATAATATCATTTTTTAGCAAACCTGATTCGTAAGCGGGATTTCCCGAGACTTCTCTAACCTTAACACCAAGGTCATTATCAATACCTAAAATTTTACGATCTTCATCTGACATATTTTCAATTGTCATACCTAAAATATTTTTTGATATTTTTTTAGGATTATTTTTTTTTATATTTTTACTTGCTGTTTGAACAGGAAGTTCTTCAACTTTAAACTTAATTTTTTTTCTATTTCCATTTCGAAGTATTTCAATATTTACATTTTTTCCAACTCTTGTGTTACCAACTATTGGAGGCAATGATGAAGATGTATCAATTTTTTTATTATCAAATTTTAATATTATGTCGCCTACTTTTAAGTCTGATTTTGATGCTGGCCCTCCTGATATTATTTTAGATATTAGCGCCCCAGATGGATTCTTCATACCAAATGATTTTGCTAAGTTATTTGTGACTTCTTGAATATATACGCCAAGCCATCCTCTTGAAACCTTCCCAGATTTTTTAATTTGCGTAACAACATTATCTGCTACATCCATAGGTATCGCGAATGATAGGCCCATAAATCCACCTGATCTACTAAAAATCTGGGCATTTATACCTATTACTTCACCATTTAAATTAAACAATGGTCCTCCGGAATTGCCTGGATTAATTGCAACGTCTGTCTGAATAAAAGGCACATAATTATCATTGGGTAGACTTCTTCCAATAGCGCTAACAATACCTGCTGTAACCGTACTTTCAAAACCAAAGGGTGAGCCTATTGCTAAAACCCATTGCCCAACTTTTACATTTTCAGACTTACCTATCTTTACGGGTTTTAAATTTTTTGCTTTTATTTTTAACAAAGCAATATCACTAGATGGGTCAGATCCAATAAGTTTTGCATCAAGTTCTCTTTTGTCATTTAGCTTAACTATTATCTGATCAGCATCCGCAATAACATGATGGTTGGTAATGATATATCCATTAGAAGAGTATACAAAACCTGAACCCATGGATTGCGATCTTTTTGGTTTTTTCTTATTAGGCTCCTCGAAGCCCTTATCTCCAAAAAACTTTTTCAAAAAGTCATTTAATTCTTCGTTTTGTATATCTGGGTTAACACTATTGGAGTTATTTTTTTTTCTTACAGTACTTATATTAACAATGCTAGCCTTATTGTCTTCAACTAACTTCGTAAAGTCAGGTAATTCAACACTATTTGCCATTACAGAATTAATTAATACAGAAGAAAATAATGTCAAGTTAAGAATATATTTAATTAGAATTTTCATATTTGCCTTAGTTCATTTTTTGTATTAGATTGTATCTATTCTACCACAAAGGTCAGGCAAAATTTTAAAACAAGTTGAAAATAAAAACATTTTTGATGTCCTAATTATTGGCAGTGGAGCTGCCGGAAACAGTCTTGCTCTACAATTACCAAAAACCATGTCAGTAGGCTTAATTTCAAAAACAGAACTGCATGAAGGCAGTACTTATTATGCTCAGGGTGGTATTTCTGCAGTACTAAGCAAAATTGATTCTATAGATCAGCATGTTGAAGACACAATGGAAGCTGGAGCAGGACTATGCAAAGAAGACATTGTAAAGTCAGTAGCCAAGGAATCCAAAGATATAATTAGCTGGCTATTAAAACAAGGCGTCGAATTTACAAAAAATGAATCAAACAAGCATAGTAAATTACACTTAACGAAAGAAGGTGGTCATACATATCCTAGAATTGTGCATGCTGCTGACAAAACTGGTGAAGCTATCCAAGACAGCCTAATTAAGAAAGTAAAGGAACAGTCGAATATTAAGCTATTTACACATCACGTTGCTATAGATTTAATTACGTCAAATGAAAAAGAAACAAACAAAAAGAAATGCATTGGCTCTTATGTGCTTAATAAAAAAAATAATCTCATAAGTGTTTTTCAGGCTAAATTTATTGTTCTTGCAACAGGTGGTGCAAATAAAGTTTATCTTTACACAAGTAATCCTGATACTTCATCTGGTGACGGTATTGCAATGGCTTATAGAGCTGGCTGCGATATTACAAATATGGAATTTATGCAATTTCACCCCACTTGTCTTTTTCACCAAAAAGCAAAATCATTTCTTGTGAGCGAGTCAGTACGCGGAGAAGGAGGTCAATTATTATTACCTAACGGCAAACCTTTTATGCATAAATACGATTCTCGAGGTGTTTTAGCGCCAAGAGATATAGTAGCGAGAGCTATAGATAGCGAGATGAAAATACATGGACTCGATTATGTGCTTTTAGATATTTCTCATAAAAAAAGCTCTTTTGTTAAAAAGAGGTTCCCAAATATTTATGAAAAATGTTTAAAATTTAATATTGATATTACCAAAAATGCAATACCAGTTGTTCCAGCAACTCATTATACTTGCGGCGGCATTAATATTGATATAAATGCTAGAACGAATATTAAAAATTTATACGCTATAGGAGAAGTAGCACATTCGGGGTTACATGGCGCTAACAGAATGGCAAGTAATTCTCTGCTTGAGTGTATATTTTTTTCAAGGAAAGTTTTAGAAGATATTAATAAATGTAAAAACGAAGAGCACATAGATATATATAATGATTTAGAGAATAATAAAAATAAAAAGGTAAGTGAAGAAGTAATAATTAAGCATTCGTGGGAAGAAATTAGAACACTGATGTGGAATTATGTTGGCATAGTAAGAACTGACGAAAGGTTACTTAAAGCTAAAATAAGAGTATCAATGTATAAAAAAGAAATAGAAGAGTGTTTTAGTAAAAATGTTATATCGAGTGATCTTATAGAGCTTAGAAATCTTGTATATATTGCAGAAATAATTATTACATCTGCATTATCAAGAAAAGAGAGTAGAGGCCTTCATTACAATCTTGACTACCCTAATACAAACAAAAAAGCGTTAGACACAATAATAAATACAAATATTAAAAATAATATTAAGTTATATCAAGAAAAATAGTTTTTTTATAAAAATTTAGCTCCTCTATAGAGTCTTTGATGTCCTGCAAAGCAAGATGTTGAGGGTCTTTTCTAAACTTTACATTTGGGTACCATCTATTCACAAGCTCTTTTATAGTACTAACATCAAGATTTCTATAATGAAAGAAATTTTCTAAATCGGGCATTAATCTTGCTAAAAACCTTCTATCTTGACATATTCCACTTCCGCACATAGGAGACTTGTTGTGATCAACGTATTTTTGTAAAAACTCTATTGTGATCTCTTGCGCATCTAGATATGAATAACTACTTTTTAAAATCCTTTCAACGAGTCCTGATTTATTATGTTGGTTTGTATTCCACTCATCCATAGCATCAAGAGCTTCTTGGGGGGTGTTGATAGCAATAACAGGCCCTTCCTCTAAAATATTAAGATCTTTATCTGTAACAATGGTTGCTATTTCAATAATCTTATCATTAAAAGTATCAAGCCCTGTCATTTCTAAATCAATCCATATTAAATTTTTTGAATTCTTTTTCATAGGGCTAACATATCACATTGATTATTATATTTCTGTTTAAATTAATATATTGTTCTTTTATCAAAAGCTTTAGATAAAGTATATTGGTCGAGGTATTCAAGCTCTCCGCCAACTGGAACACCCTGCGCTAGTCTTGTAACCTTGACAGAATTTTTTAAGGCAATCTCACTAATAACATGAGCTGTAACATCACTTTCAACAGTATAGTTAACAGCAAGAATTAATTCATTTATAGAACCTGATGAAATTTTGGCTTCTAAAGAGTCCAGTCCAATTTCTTTAGGACCGATACCATCTAATGGCGATAGCTTGCCCAATAAAACAAAATACTTACCAGTGTAATTTGTACTATTTTCAATATTAAAAACATCTGCTGGACTCTCAACAATACATAACATATCATTTCTTCTCCCATCATCTGAACATAAATCACAGACATCATCTTGGGACAGGTTTCTACATAATTTACAATTCTTTGTATTTGTTACAACATCTTTTAAAACGTCAGATAAATTTAATGCATCTTTTTTGGCTCTTTGCAAAAGATGATAAGTCATTCTCTGCGCTGTTTTTTTTCCTACACCTGGCAAACATGTTAGGGCTTCTATTAAATCATTGATTAATGTTTTGCTCTTTGGCATTATCTTAAAACGGCAAATCTGAAGGCAAGCCCTGTTTTGATAAAACTGACATTTTGTCAGAAGACATCTTGTCAACCTCTTTAGAGGCTTTATTAACAACATCTTTTATAAGAGCCTCAATATTTTTTATATTAGAATATTCAAAGTCATTTGAAAAATTAATTTTTTGAAGGACGTGGTCTCCATTCATCACAACGGTTAACATATTATTTTTATCAGATACAGTTATATTTGTTTTAGATATTTCTTTTTTTAATTTTTTCATGTCCTTTTTCATTTTTTGAGCTTGTTTCATTAAGCCCATCATGTCACCCATACCACCAAGTCCTTTAAGCATATTTTTCTCCTTCTTTAGTCTTTAATTTGAATAGAATTTTTTACTGTAGTTGCATTAAATTTTTCTTTTATAGTTTTTATAAAATTATCACTCTCAATCTTCTCATCTGCATCAATTATTTTATTATTATATTCTTCTTCATTCTTTTTATGAAGAGTTAAAAGCTCTGTATCTGATACTATAATTTTTATATTTATGGTCTTTTTAAAATAATTTGATAAAGCTTCCTGAAGCTTACTCTTTGATTTTTCTGTAGCAACGCTTAAAAGGCTTTCTGAAATTAAAAAATTCAAAATATTATCATTCTTTGATTCAAAACTTATATTATTTGCTAAATTTTTTGTAATTGAGTCTGCATCAAGTCTTTTTACTATAATGTCCCAATTTTTTTCTAATGACAAAGTTTCATTACTAGGCTCGTTATTCTTTTCTAAGATTTTTTTTTTAGGTATTGATCTGTCATTTTCTAGTTCTCGGCTTTTTACCTTATCTTCATTTTTATCAACCTTGAGATTATTATCAAACTTGAAGGGTGTAAATAAAATCATCCTGACTAATGCCATTTCAAACCCGCTCTTATAATCTGGTGCAAGCTCTATATCTCTTAAATTAGTAACCCCTATTTGATATAAAATTTGAATCTCTTCTTCATTATACTTTTGTGATAAATTCTTGATGCTTTCAGCATAAACACTATCATTTAAATTATTTGTAATTTTAAAGATTGCTGTTTGATGAAAAATTGATATTAATTCTTCTAAAATATATTTAAAGTCTGCTGACTGGTAATACATTTTTTCTACGTCTGCTAATAGTTTGTCAGTATTTTCATTTATTATCATTGATACTATTTGATTTATATTTTCTACTGGCATTAAACAAAGTATTTTACATATATTGTTATAAGTAATTTTATTATCTCCGTGAGAGATACATTGTTCTGCTATACTTAATGCATCTCGCATACTGCCATCAGCAATCTTTGATATATTTTTTATCGCGTCCTCTTCAAAAGTAATATTTTCTTTTTTTAATACATTTTCCAATTGTGTTTTGATCGTTTCTGGAGTTATTCTATTTAAGCTAAAATGCAAACATCTTGATAATATTGTGCTTGGAATTTTTTGAGGGTCTGTAGTAGCTAATATAAATTTAACATGCTCTGGCGGCTCTTCAAGAGTTTTTAAAAGCGCATTAAAACTATGTGTCGAAAGCATATGAACTTCATCAATAAGATATATTTTGTACCTGCCTTGGGTAGGCATATACTGAACATTCTCTAACAGCTCTCTTGTGTCTTCTACCTTTGTTCTTGAGGCTGCATCAACTTCATACAGGTCTACGAATTGTCCTAAATCTATAGATATACAACTTGAGCAGTCACCACAAGGTTTTGAGCTTATATTGTTTGTTTCGCAATTTAGGCACTTCGCTAATATTCTTGCTAAGGTCGTTTTCCCTACCCCTCTAGTTCCTGTGAATAAATAGGAATGATGGAGTCTTTGGTTGTCCAAACTATTTTCAAGCGCAGTAACCACTGGGTCTTGACCAATAAGGTCAGAAAATAATTTTGGACGCCATTTTGTTGCTAGTACAGTATTACTCATATTGAAATTATGCTATCACAAATATGATTCTAATTAGCAGATTATTTGAATAAAAATACAATTATAATTGGGACATATATCAAGCCAAAAATTGTAGAAAAAAGCACAGCAGAAGAAACTTTTTCTGGATGCACATTAAGTACAGTAGCAAATATGACTGTATTAGCTGCTATTGGAACTATAGATAATAAAACAAAAGCTTTATAAATTTGTTTATCATAAATATGAAAAAAATACTGGTCTAAAAGTATTAATATCATCATAGATATTGGCCATAATATAAACTTTCCTAAAAATGATAAAGCTATAAATTTGTAGTCAAAAGAGAAATTGTTAATTTTAGAAATCCCAAAACCTATCAACATCATTCCCAAAACTACATATGCTCCTTGCATATTGCTGACGAAATTATCAAGTGAATTTGGAAGTTTTAAGTCAAAATACAGAAATATTATTGCAAAAATAAATGCATATATAGCCGGGAGCTTTTTTAATCTACCAAGAGACTCACTTACGGTGTATCTTCCTCTTGCTGTTAAATAATATACCACCGTATTTTCAAATATTGTTACCCCAAGCGTACCCAAAATATAAATACCAAAAATACTCTGATTAAAAAGTAGTAACGCTATTGGAATACCAAAATATCCAGTGTTACCTTCCGCTGAAACTATAGCTAATACATTTGCTCTAGCATCACCGTATATAAGCTTTCCGTATTTATAAAATATAAATGCGATAAAAGAACATAATAAAAAAGCTATCAAAGGCAATATGAATGTACTCAAAGATAAGCTTGAGTGTGTTATTGCTTCAAATATTACAAATGGAGCAATTATATAAATTATTAATTTTCCTATTCCTTTTGCATCAATATCTAAAAATCTTCCACCTATAAATCCTATAATAACAAATATATATAAAGGCAAAATTTTATAAAGTATTGAAAAAAAAATATCCATTAATATTTATCTATTCTCAAAAGATTATGAGTTAATGAAATTTAAAAAAATATCAGTTACTGGGTAAGGACTTTTATAATTTTTTGAGAATAAGTTTTTTAAATCTTTTGCAAGTAATTTTGGATTATCAACTACGTTATCATGAACTATCATACCTTTATTTGTCTCCATAAAAGAAAATCCTGCATAATGATCCAACCCTTCAACTTTAAAAATATAATTCCTAACACCTGCATATAAAATATAAATTCTAAAATCTAAAATTCTTACTTGCGCCTCAATTTGATTCTCTTTTGTTCTTATATTTTTTATTTTTAGTTTTTTTAACTCAGTTTTTACTTCAAAAGCATTAAATTCTTTTGATGTTAGAATGTTTACTACAGAACTTATATATGGCACTAAGAAGTCAACAGCTTGTTTTGCTAGGCTGCTTCGTATTGACTTTTGTAGCTTAATCTTTTTTTCATCCATAATTTCTTTAATGTGGTCTGCGGAGAGGGAGGGATTCGAACCCACGGTTGATTTGACTCAACACTACCTTTCCAAGGTAGCACGATAGACCACTCTGACACCTCTCCGTAAGAATTTATAATTCTAACATAAAATAAAAGAACTTCTTATTTTTGATAAACTTATACGCCTTTAGCTGTCAGTGTTATTTGAACTAGGAGGAATAGTAAAATTACCTGATGGGAAATGCTTGATATTTCCATCTGCTGTAGTTATTTTTGAAACACCCTCTTTTTCAACCTCATCTATACGAATTATGTTGTGGGCTGGAATAAAAAATCTTTTTACGTTTTTAAATTCAGTTTTTAATTTCTCTTCACTAGGATCTACAACAAGACTTGTATTTTCGCCAAAAACTAAATTTTCAACAACTATAAAACCATACATATCTGATTGATACACTTCTTTTGAGTATATTTCATAAACTGAATTATGATTAAAGTAGATTATTTTAAAAGTTTGACTCATAATTTCTTTTTTACATGCAGTCTATAATAGCATCGCCAAATCCACTACATGTTACTAATGTTGCTCCAGGCATCAATTCCTCAAGCTCTTTTACGATTTCCTGACCATGCTCATGTTTTTTTACAAGTGTTTGCATGCCGGCTCTTACTCTAGCTAAATCATATGTTACAGTTTTATTTGCTATTGCTTGAGCAACTCCATTCATAACATTATCAGCAGCTTCATTCCAACCTATATAACGTAACATCATCTCGGCTGAAAGGATTATTGATCCTGGGTTAACTCTATTTTTTCCTGCGTATTTTGGTGCAGACCCATGAGTTGCTTCAAAAACTGCAACTTTATCTGATATGTTTGCTCCAGGAGCAATACCTATACCACCAACCTGAGCTGCTAAGGCATCTGAAATATAATCACCGTTCAGATTTAATGTTGCAATAACATCATATTCTTCTGGTCTCAAAAGAATTTGTTGTAAAAAATTATCTGCTATTACATCTTTTATGATTATTTCGTTTCCATTATTTGGGTTAATTACTTTACACCATGGCCCATTATCTATTTCTTCTCCACTAAATTCATTTGTAGCTAATTCATAACCCCAATTTCTAAAAGCCCCCTCAGTAAATTTCATAATATTACCTTTATGAACTAATGATACAGATCTTCTATTATTATCAATTGCATATTGAATAGCTTTTCGAATTAGTCTCTCTGATCCTTCTTTTGAAACCGGCTTAATTCCTATGCCAGATGTGTTTGGAAACCTAATTCCTGTTACTTTCATTTCTTTAATAAGAAAGTCTAAAACTTTTTTAACTTCACCTGTTTGGGCGGCCCATTCTATTCCAGCATATATATCTTCTGTGTTTTCTCTAAAAATTACCATATCAGTTGTACTAGAACTCTTCAAAGGGGTTCTAGTTCCTGGAAAGTATTTAATTGGTCTGACACATGCATAAAGATCCATCTCTTGTCTTATTGCAACATTTAAAGATCGCAAGCCTTCTCCAACAGGAGTAGTCAATGGTCCTTTTATTGCAACAACAAATTTTTCTATTGCATCAAATGTTTCTTGAGGAAGGTAATTATGCTTTCCGTATTTTTTCACTGCTTTATCACCAGCAAACACTTCCATCCAATGAATTTTTTTTTCGCCTTTGTATGCTTTTTTTACAGCGCTATCTACGACATTTTGCATCACTGGGGTAATATCAAAACCAATCCCATCTCCCTCAATAAAAGGGATAATGGGATTATTCGGCACAACTAGATTATTTTTATCATCAAAATAAATCTTGCTTCCATCGTCAGGGACTTTTATATGATCAAACATAATTTAATATTTCCAAGTTATTTATTAGCTATTAAAACTGCTCTTCTTCTGTAGAGCCTGTTAAAGCTGTTACAGATGATTTTCCACCTTGGATCACAGTAGTAACGTCATCAAAATAACCAGCCCCAACTTCTTGTTGATGACTTACAAACGAATAACCTTTGTCAGCAGCATTAAATTCTGGCTCTTGAACTTTTTCAACATAATGTTTCATTCCCTCGCCAGCAGCATATGAATGCGCTAGGTCAAACATGTTGTACCACATGTTATGGATACCGGCTAAAGTAATAAATTGATATTTATATCCCATGGCACTTAACTCGTCTTGGAATTTAGCTATAGTTGCATCATCTAAATTTTTCTTCCAGTTAAAAGAAGGTGAACAGTTATAAGCAAGTAGTTGATCTGGATATTCTGCTCTAATTGCTTCTGCAAAAGTTCTCGCGAACTCTAGGTCAGGTGTTCCTGTTTCACACCAAATTAAATCTGCATAAGGAGCGTAAGCTAATCCTCTTGAAATTGCTTGGTCTATACCATTTTTTGTTCTATAAAAACCTTCGTCTGTTCTCTCGCCAGTTAAAAAAGGTTTATCGTATTCATCAGCATCAGAAGTAATTAAGTTAGCAGCTTCCGCATCAGTTCTAGCTAACAACAATGTTGGGACGCCCATAACATCTGATGCTAGTCTTGCAGCAATAAGTTTTTGCACAGCTTCTTGGGTAGGAACTAAAACTTTACCGCCCATATGGCCACATTTTTTTGCAGCAGCTAGCTGGTCTTCAAAATGAACACCGGACGCACCATTTGTTATCATGTTTTTCATAAGTTCATAAGCATTTAAAACTCCACCAAACCCGGCTTCTGCATCGGCAACGATCGGAGCGAAATAATCTACATATTCCTTATCCCCAGGATTTATATCTTTTGCCCATTGAATTTCATCTGCTCTTTTAAAGTTATTATTGATTCTCCTTACAACTGTTGGCACAGAATCATATGCATACAATGATTGGTCTGGGTACATTGTTTCTGAAGTATTTGCATCAGCAGCAACTTGCCAACCTGATAAATAAATTGCTTCAATACCTGCTTTGACTTGTTGCATCGCTTGTCCACCTGTTAAGGCACCAAGACTATTTACATAACCTTTTTTAGCGCTTCCATTTACTAAGGACCATAGTTTATCAGCGCCTTTTTTTGCTAAACTACACTCTGGTACAAATGAACCTCTAAGCCTTACAACATCTTCTGCAGTATAGCCTCTTTTTACATTTGCCCATCTGGGATTTGTTTTCCATTCATTTTCTAATTGCTTAATCTGTTCTTTTCTATCCATCTTGGTCTCCTGATGTATGCAGAAATAATATTTTAAAATTAATTCTTTAATTTAACCGAATATTTATTGAAATATAGAGTCTTTTCGCGAGCGTATGTTACCAATTTATTTGCCTTTAGTCCTTAAAAATTTTGATATCTTTGATAGAAATATAATATACTGAGGTTAATCAAGACAAATTACTTAACTAATAATTTAAATAACAACCATAAACTATTAATATATATGAAAAATAAAAAAATATTTAAGACTGCAGACCTATGCGACGATTACAGTGATGAGTTGATAATAATGCATCAACAATTTAGAAGCTATGGGAATATTAGCTCATTTTGTGGTGAAATTCATACAATTAAGTGTCAGGATGATAATTCAAAAGTAAGGGAAGCCGTAAATACAAATGGTTGCAATAAGGTACTTGTTGTCGATGGTAATGCGTCATTAAAATGCGCATTACTGGGAGATATGCTTGCAGAGGCTGCTTGCAAGAACAATTGGTCCGGGATTATTGTTAATGGGTGTATTAGAGACTCAGACGTAATAGAAACTATAGATATTGGTGTATTCGCTCTATCCTCTATACCAATTAAAAGCGTAAAGAAAGGTCTTGGAGATACCAATGTTTCTCTTAATTTTATGGGGGTAACTTTTAATCCTGGAGAATATGTTTATGCAGATCAGGATGGTATTGTCATCAGTAAGAAAGAGTTAAAAATTAGCTAAAAGAAGGTTTTCTTCTGTGATAGTACTTAATATCTCTGAAACTTGTTTGCCCTTCATCTCCAACGCCTAAATACATTTCTTTAACATCAGGCCTATCAAGAAGCTCCTGCGCTTTTCCTTTAAGAATAACCCTGCCATTTTCTATAAGATATCCTTCGTCAGCATATTTTAAAGCAACCATAGCGTTTTGTTCAGCTATTAAGAAACTAACACCTTCTTTGTTTAATGCTTTTACGATTGCAAATATTTCTTCAACAAGTTGCGGGGCTAGACCCATTGAAGGCTCATCTAATAAGATTAATTTTGGTCTAGACATTAATGCTCTACCCATAGCAATCATTTGTTGTTCTCCACCAGATGTAAATCCAGCTAAACTTTTTTTTCTAATCCTAATTCTTTCAAAATGATCGTATACTCTTTCAAGGTCTTGCTTTGCTTCTTTTGAATTTTCTCTAATAAACGAACCCGTCATTATATTTTCTTCTACTGTAAGATGAGAAAAACAATGTCTTCCTTCTAAAACTTGAACAACACCATCTTTTACAAGATTATATGCGTCAGTGTTAGAAATATCTTTATCCTGATATTCAATAGATCCTTTTGTTATTGCGCCACGCTCTGCATGTAATAAATTTGAGCATGCTTTTAATGTTGTTGTTTTACCGGAACCGTTTGCGCCTAATAGAGAAACAACTTTACCCTCTTCAACGTCTAATGTAACACCGCGTAATGCAAGAATTACATGGTTGTATACAACTTCAATATTGTTAATTTTTAATAAAGATTTAGACATTTTTTTTCCTCTTATTTTTTAGTGTGGATATGGCCACATTCTTAATTTTTGTTTTGTTGTTGCCCATAATGCCGCAAAACCACCCGGCTCTCTAATTAATAGTGCAATAATAAATACACCATAAACCATATTAGAAACATTTTCTACAACAGCCGTATTGAATGCACCTTGGAATATAAAATCGCCTACCCATGTAAATATAATTGGGAATTCGTAAACAAATATTGCTCCTAACCATGACCCTGATATAGAACCAAGACCTCCAATAATTAGCATGAATAAGATTGTGAATGAACGGTCAACCTCATAGATCATTAAATCAACATTGCCAATATATAAAAATGAGTAAATACCACCAGCTACACCACAATATCGAAGAGGACGTTATGTAGAGTTCAATCTTGCCTACGACCGAGGAACTATTTTTGGTCTTCAGTCTGGTGTGGGCCGGATAGAATCGATTTTGATGTCACTTCCGCCTTCTGTTCGTTGGGTGTATGACTGGGCTCCGTTACCAGGGACTGAAGAATCTCGGCTGTACACTGACTTCCTTAGACCGCGCGATTGGGCTGTAACTAAAGGCGTAGAGAGGTAGATTTTGAAAAGAACTCCTTTGTATTGCGTTATTGGCGACCCGATAAAACACAGTAGATCACCAGAAATACATAAATTCTTTGCTGATCAGCAGGCAGACTCGATCCATTACGAAGCAAAAAGAATTGATGAGGCCAGTTTGCAAACTTTCGTGATGAATTTTTTTGAATCCGGTGGTGCCGGTTTAAATATCACTTTGCCTCACAAAGAATCAGCGTTTTTATTGTGTGATAAATTATCTGAGCGCGCTACGTTATCGAGAGCTGTAAACACCCTGTTTATGGATAATCAAGGGCTGTTATGCGGAGAAAATACTGATGGCCTTGGGTTAGTAAGAGATATTGTAGATAACCACGGCATCGCAATATCAAATAAAAGCATCTTAATTATCGGCGCCGGTGGTGCGGCTCGGGGTGTTATTTATGACCTAATTAGCTGTAATCCGGCCTTAGTATCGATTGTTAATCGAACTCATCACAAGGCCGAAGCTCTGGCGAAGAGGTTTAATATAAAAGCGCTTGAGATTAGATCTGCATTTGAGAAGGAGTTTGATTTGATTATAAATGCAACGTCATCTAGTTTAGTTGGGGAGTTACCCCCTATTTGCTCAGCAATGCTCGCTCCAAATTGCTGTTGTTATGACATGATGTATTCTAAAGAAGATACAGTTTTTGTTAGATGGGCTAAACAGAATGGAGTTTTGCATACTATGGATGGGCTTGGGATGCTGGTTGAGCAGGCGGCCGAGGCATTTTTTTTATGGCGGGGTTTTCGTCCAACAACCACTCCGTTACTCAAGAAACTCAGAGGAGCGAGGTAAATTTTCGGGAAATATACGAGGGGCGCTAAGTAGAAGAACTTCTTCTGATCTAGAGTCTTAATGCTCGTTCAAGGTAGCGTCGCCCGATTCTTCGTGATGCAAGTCACTGGGAGATAGAGGCTGAAGAGTTGGGTCATCGCCGCGATATTGATATCGGGTTCCTTCCGTGTAATTCCCCTCTATCGCCATAAAACCGATCAAGACTAACAATACTATGGGTGGACCTAATATTGTCCAAACTAAGGCAAGGCGTTCCCAAACCACGTGCATAAAAATTGCAACAATGAAACCAGCTTTTAGAGTCATGAAAAGGATCACTAAAAACCAGCGAAGCGCGCCCTCAACATGGAAGTAATCGACGGCATATGAAAACCCGCTTAACACGAAAAGTAGAACCCAAATTTTATAATATATACCGAGCGGGTGTTGTTGTCCTACGTCAGATGACATGTTTAATTCTCTCTTTAAAGTAAATAGAAAAAGGCAAAAATGAAGACCCACACAAGGTCGACAAAGTGCCAGTAAAGGCCGGCAATTTCAACGATTTCAAATCCTTTCTTGTCGTAATGCCCCTTCCGAATCTTGTTCGCTACAACGAGAAGGTAGATAACGCCACCGGTCACATGTAAGCCATGAAATCCTGTAACCATAAAAAAAACGGAGCCAAATTGAGCGGCCCCGAAAGGGTTGGCCCACGGCCTCACCCCTTCTTGTATCAATTTGGTCCACTCAAATGCTTGCATGCCGACGAAGGAGGCTCCTAGCAAGGCGGTCGCAACCATTAACCAGAAGGTTTTTGTTTTGTCTCTACGATATCCAAAATTAACTGCCAAGGCCATTGAGCCAGAGCTTGTAATTAGGATAAAGGTCATAATTGCAATTAAAACTAGTGGCACTGATTGACCGAACAGAGTGAGCGCAAAAATCTCAGTTTGGAGCGGCCACGGTTCGGTCGTCGTAAGACGAACGTTCAAATAACCTGTCAAAAAGCAAGTGAATATGAAGGTATCAGATACCAGAAATATCCACATCATGGCCTTGCCCCACGGGACATTGTAAGCCTGCTTATCGCTAGCCCAGTCTTCTACTAAGCCGGTTACTCCTGAAGGAACTCCATCAACTACTGATTCACTCATCATAAACTTCCTGTGTATGCTTTGTACTTTTAATTAGTGCCATTACCTAAGTATTAGAGAGAACAGCGAATACTGCTATCCACACAATCAAAAGAAAGTGCCAGTAGACTGTACATAGCTCGATACTAAGCCGAAGTTCCTCTGGTTTTGCCCCAGATAAAAGCCGCAATAAGCTTTTGCTCCAAACCCATAGCCCTCCCAAAATATGCAGTGCATGAAGTCCGGTTAGCAGGTAATAAAAAGAGTTCGCTGGGTTTGACGTCATAAATAACCCTTGGGCTTGCAGATTTTGCCAAGTCACCATTTGAGCGGCTATAAACAATATGGCGAAGATTCCGCCTGCCGCAAAGGTCGACTTGACACTCTTTTTCCCAGCTGAGACTGCGGCTTTTGATCGTTGAAATAAAAAACTACTAACAACTAAAAGAGCTGTGTTAAACCAAAGTTGAGAGGGTTCTGATACTGGCACCCAGTCCGGCAATTCCATGCGAATGACATAACTCACTCCAAACAGAGAGAAAACAATCGAGGCCGCCACGAGGAAGAAAACCAACGCGACTTTTTCTGGAGGCGCAGAAAAAGTGCCCTCCGCTCGGAGCCCGCCGATGATTCCGGTGCGCTCCCAAGGCTTGTCGGTTATTTGCTTAAATAAACTCATGCTTTAGTCACTCTTCGATTCCATCTCCACGTCGGCATCAGCCATATTTTGTGGGATAAAATCTTCTTTGGCGCCAGGAACACTGTAATCATATGCCCAGCGGTAAACGGTTGGTAACTCCTTTCCCCAATTGCCGTGAATGGGCGGAGTATCTGGGGTCTGCCATTCCAGGGAAGCAGCACCCCAAGGGTTGCTCTCTGCTTTTTTACCGTTACGAAGGCTCCAAAGAATGTTGATGAAAAAAAGTATCTGAGCAGAGCCAACGATAAGCGCTGCGATAGTGATGCCGGCGTTTAAGTCTTGCGCAGATTCAGGAATAAAATCTGTCTGGCCTAGCGCGTAATAGCGCCTCGGAACTCCGAGAAAGCCAAGGTAATGCATCGGTAAATATATTGCATAAGTCCCAAGGAATGTGATCCAAAAGTGGAGTTTAGCGAGCCCTTCGTGATACATGCGCCCAGACATTTTAGGATACCAGTGATAGAGCGAGGCAAAAATGACGAGAACGGGGGACACACCCATTACCATATGAAAGTGAGCTACTACAAAATATGTGTCCGAAAGTGGTAAATCAATAACCACGTTACCCAGAAACAAGCCTGTTAGCCCACCGTGAATAAAAGTGAAAATGAATCCTATGGCAAAATACATTGGTGCGTTTAAGCGTATATCACCTTCCCACAGCGTGAGAACCCAATTATATACCTTCAATGCAGTGGGCACCGCAATTATCAAAGTGGTAGTGGCAAAGAAGAAGCCAAAATATGGATTCATCCCACTGACATACATGTGGTGAGCCCATACAATGAAGCTCAATCCACCAATTGCAATGATCGCCCAAACCATCATCCGATAGCCGAAAATATTTTTCCGAGCGTGAGTACTCAATACATCGGATACAAGGCCGAAGGCTGGCAGCGCTACTATATACACTTCAGGGTGACCAAAAAACCAAAAAAGATGCTGGAAAAGTACCGGACTGCCGCCGTTATGATCTAGCGCTGTTCCGGATTCGATGATTGCGGGCATAAAGAAACTTGTGCCCAGTAGCGTATCAAAAGTCATCATGATCACAGAGACTAAAAGCGCTGGAAAGGCAAATAGGCCTAGAACTGTCGCTACAAAGATGCCCCAAACGGTGAGCGGCATCCGCATCAAGGTCATTCCCCTAGCGCGGTTCTGAAGTATTGTTGTTACGTAGTTTAGACCACCCATGGTGAATGCGACAACGAAGACAGCAAGAGACATAAGCATTAAAATTATGCCCATATCATGGCCGGGTGTACCAGCCAAGGTTGCTTGCGGTGGATACAATGTCCAACCTGCTCCAGTTGGACCGCCGCCAACTAAAAAGCTCGCCATTAAAATCAAAACTGACGCTAGGTAGAACCAAAAGCTCAGCATATTGAGAAAAGGAAATACCATATCTCGAGCTCCGATCATCAACGGAACCATGTAGTTGCCGAACCCCCCAAGCAAGAGCGCAGTCAGCATATAAACGACCATGATCATCCCATGCATCGTCACCGATTGGTAATAGGCATTTGGATCGATGAGGTCGAAGGTTTCAGGAAAACCAAGTTGCATACGCATCAATAAAGAGAGCATCAGGGCTGCAATTCCAACTAGAATTGCTGTACCTCCGTACTGAATAGCAATTACTTTGTGATCCTGACTCCAGACATACTTTGTTACCCAGCTGTGTGGGTGATGAAGATCAGCTTCGTTGTCTTGATCAGCCAATGGTACGTAAGCCATTTGAACCTCCTTACTTAAACTGCATAAAAAATTTTTTAAAGTATCGCGCTTATCTTAAGGTGCCGAGATAAGCAGCTACATCTCGAATCTCATTCAAACCAGACATGGCTGTAGCCATAGAAACCATTTGTTCTCCATACGGGTCTGCTGAGTGTAAGCCTCTGATACCAGCTCTGAAATTACTGATTTGTGTGACAAAATACCAGTCGCTCATCCCAGCTAATTTTGGCGCATCGGTGTACCAGGTTCCGCTACCACTGTCCAAGTGGCATGCCGCACAATTTCGGTCATAAATGTCAAATCCGTTTTCAATATTCCCTTCAACAATGGTCGGTGTTGCAGGAATGTCGGGAAAGGTGCTGACGTATGCGGCCATGTTACGAACCGCATTATCATCGACCAACATATTTGCCATACCAATCATGGCCGCTCCATTAACATCCCCTTCCCCACCGCGAATACCTTGCTTGAAGTGATTTAACTGACGTTCGACGTACCAGTCTTGGAGTCCGGCAAGCTTTGGGCTATTGAGTGCTTGATTGCCTTCTCCGTTTACGCCATGGCACGCCGCGCAAACCGCATATGATGCTTGACCTGCTGCTAGGTCGGGTTCTGCCGCTTGTTGCGTTTGTGCAAATGTGGGCTGCGAGGCAACCCAAGCGTCGTAATCGTCTTGAGTGTCTATAACAATGGCACCGCGCATAATGAAGTGTCCTACCCCACAGAGTTCTTCGCACAGAATGTCATAACGACCAGTTACTTCTGGTTCGAACCAGAGGTAACTGGTCAACCCTGGGACGAGATCCATTTTAACCCTGAGCTGGGCGATCGTGTAGTTGTGTAATACGTCGTTTGACCTGAGGAGCGCTTTGACTGGTTTTCCAACTGGCAAATGCATCTCTGGGGCATTTACAATCACGTCGTCTTGACCGTTTGGGTCTTCAGGATTGACTCCGAATGGATTTTCCTCGCTTACAAATTCAGTATCGGCTGTCCCTAATTTGCCATCCGCGCCGGGATAACGGAAATTCCACTGCCACTGCTGGCCTAAAACTTCGAATTCAGTTGCATTTTCCGGTGGTTGAACGAAATCTGCCCAAACAAAAAGGCCCGGGGCAAGCATCAAAACGACGCCGACTGTAGTAATGGCAGACAACCAGCCTTCCAGTTTGTGGTTCTCCGGCTCATAGGCTGCTTTTTGACCTGAACGATGCCGGAATTTGTAAACGCAATACGCCATGAAAGCATTAATCACAACGAATACAGTGCCAGTTACCCAAAATGTAATCAGGATTGTGGTATCGATGGACTGCCAGTTTGAAATGATGTCTGTAAACCACCATGGGCTTGCGAAGTGAAAAATCACAGATCCTATAACCAGCGCAAAAATGACAACTGCTAGAGCCATAACCTAACCTTTTCCTTAAAAAGTGAAACTAAAATTAAAAACGACAACAAGCTGCTTTTACGTTTCTGTTCGTATTTCTCGCCGCGTTCAAGAGCGTCAAACTACCATTCTTTTTCTATATTGTTGCTGTAGTTTGCAAATTCCAAAATCTACCTTGCAATGCGTTTTACGCACAGATAAGCAAAATTTTTACCGGCAACTCGATTTTTAGTTGACTGTTCCAAACCAATTAATTTTTTCGGATCTAATGCTATAGAAGAATGTATATGATCGCAAGTTAATAGCCCTGTTTAAGAGGAAAACTGTCGAAAAATCAGGTGTTTTTGACAGCTTTCTGTCAGTCCTTGTCTGAGAAAAAAGCTGTATCGACTTGGCCGCCCTTTTCAATAAATCTAGTTGCTACTGATCGGCGTTTACCTTGAGTTCAAATAACAATCGTGATTGAATGCTGCGCACTAAACTCGCTCTCTGGCAAAAGCGGAAACGTTGATCGCTGACCAGAGCATTTAATTGTATTTAAGATTCAATCCAAGAGAGTAGTCACTTGTCCGAGCTAGTTTCTCATAAACCCGCCACGTGGCGTGATTATTACGATATGTGCAAGCCTCGGGTTGTGTTCCTGATGCTCTTAACCTCTGTTGTTGGGATGTTCTTAGCAGTTCCCGGAATGGTGCCACTCGATATTCTTTTGTTGGGAAATTTTGGTATTGCGTTGGTAGCCTCCTCTGGGGCAGCCGTAAACCATTTAATCGATCACAAAATCGACATACAAATGTCTCGCACGCATCACCGGCCAGTCGCTCAAGGAAGGGTGAGTCAGACACAAGCCGGATTATTTGCTCTAGTCATTGGAACACTTGGTATGGCAATTATGATGATCTGGGTCAACCCGTTGAGTGCTTGGTTGACTCTTGCCTCGTTTATTGGATACGCGTTTATTTACACGGGGTACCTCAAGCACGCAACACCACAAAATATAGTGATTGGCGGACTCGCAGGCGCAATGCCTCCTCTTTTGGGATGGTCTGCCGTAACCAACACGGTCGATCCTAACGCTCTTATCCTAGTGCTAATTATTTTCGCTTGGACTCCGCCTCACTTTTGGGCGCTCGCCATACACAGGAAGGATGAATACGCGAAATCAGGTATCCCGATGCTACCGGTAACCCATGGAGTAAGGGTCACAAAGGTGCACATCTTTGCGTACACTCTTGGCCTGGTCATTGTTACAGTACTTCCATTTTTTACGGGTATGAGCGGCCCGCTTTACTTTGCATCCGCCCTGATTTTTGGCGCGAGGTTCGTATACTGGTCCGTAAAGCTTTTGTACCGACCGACCGAAACTACTGCAATGGACACTTTTCGCTTTTCTATTGTTTACCTCGCCGCAATATTTATTGCGCTAATAGTCGATCATTACACGTTTTAGAGAGTGGGGAAAAAAGTGAGTGGTTCCCGTACACTTATTATAGCTTCCGTCATACTTGTTAACATTTCGATTTTTTTTGTTTTTAAGAATCTAATCGATTTCCGGCAGTCGATACGGGAGGAAGAAGATTTAAGAAGGCTGGGTGTAACGATTTTCGAAAACGCCCGAACCCTTAAACCATTTACTTTGAGAGATACCTCAAACCAGCCTTTCAGCAAAGCTAGTCTCCGAAAACCACTTAATTTATTCTTTTTTGGTTTTACTGAATGTCCTGATATTTGTCCGATAACCTTACGGGAATATAACAACGCTTTTTTAATGAAAGAATTTGCAACCATAGCAGATTCAATTGATTTTTATTTCGTCTCGGTAGACCCTAATACTGATTCTCCTGAGGTGATTTCCTCTTACCTAGACTCGTACTCTGCCAAAATTTTTGGCCTTTCCGATATCGACCAGTCAAAGAACACATCCGATGAGGAACTTAGCTTTGGTGTTTCCTCTCTAGCAGCAGAGCTTTTTGTTTCCTACTCTGATACCGCATCCCTCATAGAGAGCCAAGACAACACGGAAGAGCACCGTCACTCAGAGTTTCCTCCCGAGCGCGCCAATATGATTACTCATAGCGGCCACATTTCAATAATAAACAAAAACGGGGAGCACGTGGGCGTCATTCGTTCGCCGCACAGAAGCGAAGATCTCCTTGATGCGTTTACTGTAATTTCGGACAACCACATGATTGTTAATTAGATAAACTTTAATTCCTTTGCAAATCTTGAGTTGTAACCAGAGCAAGACAATACAAAGTGATTGCCGCTGCCACCTTACCGGGGCCAAAATGCTAAAGTGAAAAGGCTCAAATACCTTCTCGTTTTGCCAGATATTGACCAATCGGTACTATAATTGACGCTTAATGGTTTTCAAGTTATTGACAACGAAATTAATATTCTACGGCACGATATTCAAATTGCGCTTGGTAGATATGGTAACTTTATAAAACAAACAGCAAAAGGCCTTTCAAGTTGTTTGATACCAAGATAGTTTAAGTTTTAATTATTCAAGCGCTTATGAACAAAGGACACCTTGATGACTGAATATAAGAGATTAATACTCGTTGACGGATCTTCTTATTTATTTCGTGCTTTCCATGCCTTGCCGCCGCTAGTGAACAGTAAGCAGATACCAACCGGTGCTGTTAAAGGCGTTATTAATATGATTAGGAGTATGATTAAAAGCAATCCGGACAGTAACGTAGTAATAGTTTTTGACGCTAAAGGTAAAACATTTCGCAACGATCTATACGATGACTATAAAGCTCATCGCCCTCCCATGCCAGATGAATTAAAAGTCCAGATAGCCCCAATCCATAGAATAGTACGGGCCATGGGTCTGCCGGTACTCATAATTGATGGGGTTGAGGCTGACGATGTTATCGGGACGCTTGCGCGCGAAGCTTCGGAGGCGGGAATATCAACTTTGATTTCAACTGGAGACAAGGATCTGGCACAGCTTGTGGATGATCAAGTGAGCCTGATAAATACTATGACTAATGAGGCGCTAGATGTCGATGGCGTAAAGTCAAAGTTTGGTGTTTATCCTAATCAAATTATTGATTATTTAGCCCTAGTTGGTGACAGCGCAGATAATATTCCAGGTGTTCCTTCAGTCGGGCCAAAAACCGCGGTTAAGTGGCTTTCAGAGCATCAATCTATGTTGAATATTATTGATAACGCTCCTCTTATAACGGGAAAAGTTGGAGAAAGGCTGAGGGAAAGCATTGATGTTTTGTTGTTGTCTTATGAGCTCGCTACGATAAAAATTGACGTCGACCTAAAAACGGGGGTGAAAGATTTAAAGAAGAAGGATGCCGATAATACAGAGTTGCTTAAGCTATTTTCAGAGCTTGAGTTTAAAACTTGGGTTAACGAGCTTAAAAACGAGGGAGCTGAATTCGATCCCAACGATGAGTCGATAGTTGAAAAAAAAGCAGTTACTCGGACATTTAGTGAAATCAAAAATATCGATTTAAATTATTCGCTTGTTGACAGCGAAAAAGGTTTAAAAGATCTTATCGTATCTTGCGAAAGTTTCAATTGTATTGGCTTAAGTTTTGAAGTTGACACTGAGCATTTCATGGATGCTAAGGTCGTTGGGATTGGTTTGAGTTTTGAACCAGGGCACGGCGTGTATATTCCCTTAAGTCATGTCGAAATAGAACAAAAATCAAATAGCAAGCAACTAGATGCCTTCTTCGTATTTAATCAGCTGAAGCCAGTTTTAGAAAATGATTTAGTTCTAAAAGCAGGCCATGATTTAAAAAATATGGCTCATGTTTTTGAAAACCATGGTGTGAATTTGACGCCATTAAAGGCAGATATCATGGTGGCTAGTTATGTGTATGACTCGGTGTCGAGCAAGCATCGATTGTTTGACATAGCGAGAGATCGGCTTGGGCTTGAGATGACCGATTTTGAATCTCTGCTCGGCAAGGGCCGAAATAAAAAAACGGTATCGCAGGTAGCACCAGTCGATGTAATGAAGGTTTCCGCAGAGAAGGCAGATTTTTCCTTGCGTTCCTGGCTTATCTTAAATCATTTGTTGTCTGAGTCCGGAATTCTGTACGACGTATTTCGCTATTTTGAGCAGCCGTTGATTCAGGTTCTTAAAGATATTGAGAGGTCTGGGGTCTCTGTTGACCAGTCAGCGTTGCGAATGCAAAGCTCGGATCTTGAGGCTCAGCTTAAAAGTTTGGCAACGGAAGTTTTCAACTTAGCTGGAGAAAATTTTAATCTGGGTTCGCCAAAGCAACTACAATCTATTCTTTACGATAAGCTTGGGTTGCCGATGCTTAAGAAAACAAAAACGGGTCAGCCTTCCACTGCAGAACCTGTTCTTGCAGAGCTTGCTGAAAGCTTTGAGTTGCCTCGTTTGATTTTGGAATATCGATCACTTAGCAAAATTAAGTCGACTTACACTGATAAGTTACCCCTGCAGATCCAGAATCACACAACGAGGATACACTCTACCTTCCAACAGGCTGTGACTGCCACTGGCCGGCTTTCATCAACAGACCCTAATTTGCAAAATATACCGATCCGCACCCACGAAGGTCGCCGTGTCAGAAAGGCGTTTATAAGTGTTCCTGACTATAAGTTATTGGCAGCAGATTACTCGCAAGTCGAATTAAGAATTATGGCGCACTTGTCTCAAGACCCGGGATTACTTGCTGCGTTTAATTCGAACCAAGACGTTCATCGGGCAACTGCTTCTGATGTTTTCAGTGTGGCTATTAACGACGTGAGTGACGAAGAGAGAAGGAGTGCAAAAGCTATAAATTTCGGCCTTATTTATGGGATGTCTGCTTTTGGCTTGGCGAAGCAGTTAAATATCGGCCGGCAAGAGGCTTCTGAATATATTGAGCGTTACTTTGCAAAGTACCCGAATGTAAAAAACTATATGGATCAAACACAATCTTTTGCTGGTGAGAAAGGCTTTGTGGAGACTATATTTGGGCGGCGGTTATATCTTCCTGATATTAATGCTGGTAACGGTATGTTGAGAAAAGCAGCCCAGCGAACAGCGATTAATGCGCCTATGCAGGGCTCTGCTGCAGACATTATAAAAAGAGCAATGATTGATATTTATAACTGGTTACCGGAAAGCGGGTTAGATGCTCGAATGCTTCTGCAAGTGCACGATGAACTAGTATTTGAGGTCCATCACAAAGACGTGGAGCTGGTTACAGAAGGCGTTAATTTTCGAATGATGAGTGCTGCCTCCCTTTCCGTGCCTTTGGTCGTAGATATTGGGGTTGGCAATAACTGGGATGAGGCCCATTAACGGCTGAACCATATTGCTTTGTGGAATAAGTAGCTATGAGAATAACCAATTCTCTAGTAATTTTCTGACCTCCTTTATGCCATCTTCTTTCAGAGCCGAGAACAGCTGTACAGAAACCCGACCTTTTATTGCTTGTTCTTTGTTAATTTCAAGAAGTGTATTTTTAGCGGCGCCGTGTTTTAGTTTGTCAGATTTAGTAAGTAAGATATGAATAGGTAAATTTGATTCCTTCGCCCAGCTTATGATTGAGCGGTCAAACTCCTTCAATGGATGACGGATGTCGCTCAGTAATATCAAGCCAGTCAGTTGCTCTCGTTGACGAAGATATTTTTCAAGTTCTTTTTGCCAAAGGTTTTTTACTGCTAAAGGCACTTTGGCAAACCCATATCCGGGAAGGTCTACTAAAAACCTTTCCTTATTAATCTCAAAAAAATTTATCAGTTGTGTGCGCCCCGGGGTTTTACTGGTGCGTGCTAATCCTTTTTGTTCAGTAATTGCATTTATCGCGCTAGACTTTCCTGCGTTTGAGCGACCGGCAAACGCAATTTCTGAGATGCTTGGTGGGCACTCTTTTAACTTTGATGCGCTTGTATGAAATTTTATCGAAGGTAAGTCTAGGGTTGTCATTTTTGCGGTCTATTCCTGCGTTTACTTGAAGAACGAATTAAGCTCGGATGAATTCGGTGCTATGTTGTCATTCTCGTTGGCATATTCTGACTGTTATTATCATGTATGAGTCAAAACGGTTATGCAATTAGAGTAAGCCAAAAAGATGCGCTATAATTGAACCAAGGTTTTAAATTTAGCTGTATATCCATTAAGCAATAAAGTCGTTTGGCCTTATCACTGGCAGAGAACTTATTAGGATCATTAATGAAAAAAATAGCGTTTTTATTTGGTTTTTTAGTTGCGGCTGAAATTAGTTCAGCGAATGTGTTTGCTCAAGGCGACCCAGTTGCAGGACAAGCAAAGTCGGCTGTATGCGGCTCGTGTCATGGGGCTGACGGAAATAGCCCGTTGGCGTTAAATCCGAAACTAGCCGGACAAGGCGAGGCGTATCTATACAAACAATTGGTCGAATTTAAGAGTGGAGCAAGACAAAACGCGACCATGGCGGCGATGGTTATGGCTTTGAACGATGACGATATGCATGATTTGGCAGCTTATTACTCAAGTCAGGAAGTAACACTGGGTGGAGCAGACCCGGCATTAGTTGATCTCGGGCGCTCATTGTACCGTGCTGGTAATAAAGATTTAGGTGTGGCTGCGTGTATGGCTTGCCACTCTCCAGATGGACTCGGGAACGGCCCAGCCGGATTCCCAGCACTGGGCGGGCAGCATGCAGAATACACTTTGACGCAATTGAAGTCATTTCGTTCTGGCATCCGAAATAATGATGCTGCGGAGATGATGAGGACCACAGTTCAGCGGTTGACCGATCCAGAGCTGGAGGCTTTGGCTAGCTATTTAGCAGGGTTAAATTAAGTAATCTAAACAGAAAATGTTGCTTTTCAGCGATGTTTATTTAAGGAGATTGATTATGAGTGAATATACTGCTTTTTTTAAAATTAAAAGCACCTCGGGTAAATGTGCTGGCGCACTTTTCACCGCATTACTACTTGTTTTCTCAACTAATAGTTTTGGTCAGATTGAAAAGTTCGTGGCGGGAACTCACTACACGGAACTTCGTTCCCCGGTTAACACCTCAGATTCTTCAAAGGTTGAGGTATTAGAAGCTTTTTGGTACGGATGTTCTCACTGTTTCCGATTCGAACCACTGGTCGCCAGCTGGGAAGGTGCTGCATCTGACGACGTTGATTTTTCGAGATTTCCCGCGATGTGGAACGCGTTAATGAAAATCCATGCCCAGGTTTACTACACGGCGGAAGCGCTAAATGCAATTGACTTAGTGCATGAAGCCGTGTTTGCGGCTATCAACGTTGAGGGAAATCGCTTGCAGAGCGAAGCGCAGATCGCCGAGTTATTTGAAATGCACGGTATTGCTAGTGACGATTTTGAGGCAGCTTTCAACTCTTTTTCGGTCCGAACCAAGGTCAATCAGGCCGAAAAGCGGATGCAAGACTATGAGATTCGCAGTACTCCAAATATGATAGTCAATGGCAAATATTTAGTTGCAACAGGTCAGGCTATTCGGACACAGGTTGAAATGCTAGAAGTGGTCGATTTTTTAGTAGACAAAGAGAGAAGATTGTTAAACAGCTCGGGCGATTAAAACTAGATGTTGCTTATATTTGAAAAGCTGAGCCGCAGGTGCGTCTTGGCTTTTTTTATGATTCTCGATTAACGGTCTTCGGATCGGCTAAAACTATTTTAGCGCAAACCACGACCCAACAGAGTGTTGAGTTGCTTTTCCTCTCGTCAAATTTTATCAATGGCAGCTTTCACACCTAAGTCACGTGATACTCAAACCCGCAAGTTGCAGAACACAGTAGGTATGTTTCTTGACAAAGTTAACACTTAAAAGATTATATCCTGACTTGAAAGTTTTGAAAGGCTTGCTAAGTTTTATTAGCAGATGGGGAGATAGGAATTTAAAGATTGCTACTGGGCCTGAGGATATAACAAATGTTGTTTTAGACCAGTGTGTATTAACAAATTTAAGTAACAATCAATCGCAAAAAATTGAATTTAATCAAAGCGCGATGTCTTCAGTATTTATTCCCAGTGAGGATCTGGCTAAAACGTTGGGACAATTGCTGAGCAACGGCCAGGAAGCGCAGTCTTATCCAAAATTTATTCGCCTCTTGCTAAGTTCCGATGAATTTATATCCACTGAATTAGCACTTCCCGGAATTGCCGCAAAAGACCTTAAAAGTGCTGCCGAACTTCAAGGACAGTCTATTTTTCCAGGAATTCAATCGGCCGTTTTATCTTTCATCAGCCCTGAACCCCTTCCCGGCAAACCGGATACATATTTAGTTATATGGATTACACAGCGCAGAATAGAGAGCTTGTTTGACGCGTTAAAAATCGAAGGAATTTTTTTATGGGAAGTAATTCCAGCCGCAGCGATTGTTGCGTCAACTTTACCAAAAAAAATATTTAAAGATTGTGGTGCGACTATCACCACATATGTTTCGAGTTTAAATAGCTTTCCTATTCATTGGTCACGAGTGCATTCGAGTGATTTTGAAAATAAGGATCTTCGACAGCACTGGGGGAAAGAGTTAAATGAAAATTTTTCAACAGAATTCGTAAACCCTCTTAGAATAAGTGAGTTAGATATTAATCGAAGTAGCGTTCTCTTTAAGCCCGTCGAAGCTCGTGCTTTAGAAGATACTCGCAGGCGTAACGGACAAATTAAACGAGCGTCATTTGCCGTCGCCATTACAATTCTTTTTTGTGCAGTTCCGTTTTTAATTCAATCCCTGCAATTCAGGTTATTAGCGAATGAATTAGTTGACGTTAGATCTTTATCCGACACTGCACGTCAAAATCGTGATTTTGTCGTCAGTCAAAAAGAAGAATGGGCAGCGATAAATGAATACCCTGACCAAAATATTCCGGACATAATGTTTTCATTACAGGAGCTTTTATATCCGGATAAGCTTAAGAACCTCGATATAACGGAGGGAGTAATTGAAATAGAAGGCGAGAGCTCGAATCCACAACTTATTCTACAGCGACTTGAGCAGCATCCGCTGTTCACTGAAGCTGCATTTTCTAGGGCAACTAATAACAACCGATACTTTATTGA
>JAQWPG010000001.1 GCA_029268385.1 Gammaproteobacteria bacterium | reverse complement strand
CCGTAAGGGCCATGAGGACTTGACGTCATCCCTGCCTTCCTCCGGTTTAACACCGGCAGTCTCTCTAGAGTCCCCAACTTAATGATGGTAACTAAAGATAAGGGTTGCGCTCGTTAGTGGACTTAACCAAACATCTTACGACACGAGCTGACGACAGCCATGCAGCACCTATCACCGAGTCTCCGAAGAGAAAGCCTCATCTCTGAGGTTGTCCCGGGATGTTAAGGGTAGGTAAGGTTCTGCGCGTTGCTTCGAATTAAACCACATACTCCACCGCTTGTGCGGGCCCCCGTCAATTCCTTTGAGTTTTAGCCTTGCGACCGTACTCCCCAGGCGGTCAACTTAACGCGTTAGCTGCGCCACTAAAGGATTAAATTCCTCCAACGGCTAGTTGACATCGTTTAGGGCGTGGACTACCAGGGTATCTAATCCTGTTTGCTCCCCACGCTTTCGTACCTCAGCGTCAGTATTGATCCAGAAAGTCGCCTTCGCCACTGATGTTCCTCCCGATATCTACGCATTTCACCGCTACACCGGGAATTCCACTTTCCTCTAACATACTCTAGCTCGGCAGTATCGAATGCAATTCCAGGGTTAAGCCCTGGGCTTTCACATTCGACTTATGAATCCGCCTACGTGCTCTTTACGCCCAGTCAATCCGAACAACGCTTGCACCTTCCGTATTACCGCGGCTGCTGGCACGGAATTAGCCAGTGCTTCTTAGTCTAGTACCGTCAAATAAAGTAGTTATTAACTTCTCTACCCTTCTTCCTAGCTGAAAGAGCTTTACAACCCAAGGGCCTTCTTCACTCACGTGGCGTTGCTGCATCAGGCTTTCGCCCATTGTGCAATATTCCCCACTGCTGCCTCCCGTAGGAGTCTGGACCGTGTCTCAGTTCCAGTGTGGCTGATCATCCTCTCAGACCAGCTACCCATCGTCGCCTTGGTAGGCCATTACCCTACCAACAAGCTAATCTGACATAGGCTCATCCAATAGCGACCGAAGTCTTTCTCCCTTAGGAAATATGCGGTATTAGCTCGAGTTTCCTCGAGTTGTCCCCCACTACTGGGCAGATTCCTATGCATTACTCACCCGTCCGCCACTGTACTCGCACCCGAAGGTACTTTCTCGTTCGACTTGCATGTGTTAAGCATGCAGCCAGCGTTCAATCTGAGCCAGGATCAAACTCTTCAGTTTAATCCATTATGCCAATATAAAATTGACAAAACTTTTTTTTGGAAGCCTTCAATATATTGCTATACCACCTTGCTCCCGTAAAAATTGGTGTTTACGTATTTTATTAACGCAAGCACCCGCACAAATCTGTCTAATAAATTTTTAAATATCAGTTGTGACATTAATTCACAACTCTCACAAAATCATAACATGCATTAAGTATAATGATGCATATGACTTTTTTATGGGATCTCATAAAAGATCGCAGCGAGACAAAGATTATATACTTGCGAAGACTTACGTCAAGGTATATCTGGGAATTATATGGTTTATTTTAGGTTTTTATAATATTTACTTTAATAAATTTCTTTTTTCCTAATTTTATTAAATATTGCCCTGCTGGCAACTTCTCATCTATAGACTCTATAGTTCTTTCATCAATTTTTAATGCTTTTTGGGTAATTAATCTTCTGGCCTCAGATGTACTTGTTACAAAACCAACGTGCTTTAACAGATTTGGTAACGGCATTTCACTAACATCCACTAATTTAATATCGTCAGGATTTTGATTTTTTTGAAAAACTTTTAAAAAATCATTTTTTGATTTCTCAGCCTCAACCTTGTTATGAAATCTTGTAACAATTTCAATTCCTAGCTCAAATTTAATATCTCTTGGGTTAATTTTATTTGCTAAGGCCTCAGCTTTAAGAGATTTTATATTTTCAATGCTTTTTTCACTCAAAATCTCAAGATATTTCCACATCAAGTCATCTGATATACTCATAATCTTTCCAAACATGTCTTTTGGACTATCATCAATAGCTATATAGTTGTTCAATGATTTAGACATTTTTTTTACACCGTCCAATCCCACTAACAAAGGAAGTGTAATTACTACTTGCTTGGAATCCTCTTTATCAGGATTGTTTATTGATTGAAAATAACGTCCCATTAATAAATTAAATTTCTGATCTGTTCCTCCAAGCTCTACGTCAGCATTTAACTTGACAGAGTCATAGCCCTGCAAAATTGGGTATATAAATTCCTTAATTGAAATATTTTTATTAGACTTAAATCTTTTTTTAAAATCGTCTCTCTCTAGCATTCTTGCAACACTATAAGAGCCAATAATATTAATTAATTCAGCTGCAGATAATTTAGAAAGCCATTCAGAATTAAATTTAATCAATGTCTTTTTTTTATCTAAAATTTTGAAAACTTGCTCTTTATAAGTCTGTGCATTTTTCAGCACCTCTTTATTAGATAATACAGGTCTAAGCTCCGTCTTACCGGTAGGGTCACCTATGGTTGCTGTAAAATCACCTATTAAAAATATTATAGTATGACCCAAATCTTGAAATTGCCTTAATTTGTTTAACAATACAGTGTGTCCAAGATGAAGATCTGGAGCAGTTGGATCAAATCCTGCTTTGATAATTAGGGGTTTTGATGATTTTAGTTTCTTTATCAACAATTCTTCATTGATAATTTCATCTGTTCCCTTTTTTATAATATCTATTGGCTTGTCTGACATAATTTTAATTATACTTAGAATTTAACCATAATAGTAATATATGTTAAGTTGAGCAAATATTTTTATACTTAATTACAGAGCAAATTAGCAATTAAAGCAAATATGAAAGAAATTATACTCAAATACAAAATAATAATAATAATAACTGTTTTAATTTCATCAATATTCATATATAGCAACAAAACCTATAGTCTTTATGAAATCAGCAGAAATACAACAATTGATAATGCAAAAATTTATAAAAGTAAAACCTATTATCTAAATACAATCAAAAAAAATACTAAAGTAAATGAGGATGTTAAAATAAAGACATTCTATGTAAAAAAAAATGAAAATATAAGCTTACTTCTCAAAAGAATTAATTTAACGACGCCTTTGCCTATTTTAAAAAAAAATAAAAATAATTGCTTTTATAATATAAAAATAAATGACGAAATAATTATTAAGTACTCGAATCAAATTGTAAAAACTATAACTAAAAAAATTAAAGACGGTGAATGCACTTATAATTCAAGTAGCAATTTAATAGATATCAATAAAATTAAGCTAAGTGAAAATCATGAACAACTTATTTTTTTCAACAAAATAGAAAGTTCTTTTTATGCATCAGCCGTAAAATCAGGATTAAATCCAAATGAAATTATGTCTTTAGCAGATATCTTTGGATGGGATTTGGATTTTACTCAAGATATTAGAGTTGGCGATAGTTTTGGGGTTGTTCTTGATAGAAAATATTTAAATAATAAGCTTAATGGAAGCCTTATAAAATATGCGGTTTTTAAAAATAGAAAGAAAACATTTGAAGCTTATTTTTTTAAAGGTAAATATTATACAAAAGAAGGGAATGCATTAAGAAAACAATTTTTAAAAGCACCTATAGATTTTTATAGAATATCTTCGCACTTTAATAGAAAAAGATTACATCCAATTTTTAAAACTGTAAGACCACATTTAGGAACTGATTACGCTGCACCAACAGGAACTCCAATTTATTCTACAGGCGATGGGAAAATAATTTATAAAGGGACTAAAGGTGGTTACGGAAAAACAATAATTATTAAGCACGGCAATATTTATTCCACACTTTACGCTCATATGTCTAAATATAAAAAAGGTATACGTGTTGGAAAAAAAGTTAAGCAAAAAGAAGTTATTGGCTATGTAGGATCCACAGGATATTCTACGGGTCCTCATGTTCATTATGAGTTTCGAGTGAGAGGGAAACATAAAAATTCTCGAAAAATTAAATTTAAAAAAGGAAAAAAATTGAATAATAAAAATCTTGTATCAATGAAAGCAGTACATAGTAAAAATGAAAGTATTTACTCATGGGTAAAAGAAGCATATAAATAAGGAATGAATAATAGTAAATTATATATTGGGATTTTAAGTGGGACTAGTATGGATTCTATAGATTGTGGTATATATCGTTTTTCTAATAATCACCATGAAATGTTAGCTTTTTATGAAAATGAATACCCTTCTAAAATAAAAAATAAAATTAATGAAGATTTATCAACATTGCAGAAAAACTATTTAAAAAGCCCCCTAAATATTAGTTTAGCTAATGAGTATGGTAATGTAATTAATAAAATGCTTCTCAAAGAGAATATAAAAAATGATGATATTAAAGCTATAGGTATGCACGGTCAGACTATTTCACACACTAAAAAAAACAATAAAAATGTCTCTATTCAGTTAGGCGATCCAAATATATTAGTTGAGAAAACGAATATAAAAGTTGTGTCAGATTTTAGAAATCATGATATTGAAAATGGCGGGGAAGGTGCTCCACTAGCTCCTCTTTTTCATGATTATATTTTCAAAAATATCAAAAAGAAAAGAATTATTGTTAATATTGGCGGGATTTCAAATGTTTCTCAATTAACAAACTCGTTTCATGTGGTATCTGGTTATGACGCAGGACCAGGCAATATATTAATTGATTCATGGATGAGAGAAAATTTTAATGCCGAATACGATAAAGATGGTTTGCAGGCAAGCTCACATAAGATTATAGATGATTTGTTAGATGTTTTTATGGATGATGATTATTTTAAGATGCAACGACCTAAAAGCACAACTACAGAATATTTTTGTCATAGTTGGATTCTTCATAAATTAAATTTAATTAAAAAAGGCTACAGCAAGGGTGATATTCTATCAACTTTAACAATGTTTACAGCCTTATCAATAATAAAAAGTATAGAAAAAAATTACTCTAAATGTGATGAAATATATATATGTGGTGGAGGGGCATTCAACATAACCCTTATGAGCAATCTAAGTAATGTTGCGGATCAAATATTCTCAAATAAAGTTGTTGTTAGTAGCACAGAATTATTAGACTTTAATCCTAAGAGCGTTGAGGCAGGCCTGTTTGCATGGCTAGCAATGTCAAGAATTAATAAACACAGCTTAGATTACACAAATATTACTGGATCAAAAAAGCCTGCAATCTTAGGTAATATTTATAATCCTAGGTAGAAAAAGATGATCCACATCCGCATGTTGTTGTAGCATTTGGATTTTTTATAACGAATTGTGAGCCTTCTAAGTCCTCTTTATAATCGATTTCAGCGCCAGTTAAATACTGAAAACTCATTGGGTCAACCAAAAGTGTAACACCGTTTTTTTCAACCTTAGTGTCACCGTCTTGCGTATTTTCATCAAATGTGAATCCGTATTGGAATCCTGAGCATCCCCCGCCGGAAACAAAAACTCTCAACATCAAAGAGTCGTTTTTTTCTTCTTCAATAAGATTTTTCACTTTATTGGCTGCTGCATCCGTAAAAACCAATAAATCATTGCTTTCATAATTTGTTAAATCTACTTGAGTTGATTCTGACACAGTTATCTCCAAAAATTCATTAATTATTGTTAATTGTATTACTATTGCTGATAGATTCAATATCTATTTTGTGTAGGTCTATTTCCTCATCTTTAGAGCATATTACAAGCCTTCCATCAATTTTCGCCCCAACTTCCATCTCTATAGATTTATAATAGATATCTCCTTTAATAAATGCTTCTGAGCCCAGCTGAAGTAATCCATACACATAAACATTACCTGATACTTTACCATTAATAGCGATATTTTTAGCATCAACATAACCTTTAACAGTTGAAGATTTGTTAATATATAATTTTGAATCCTCGTCTTTATTTGCGATCAAAGAACCTTCAATTGAACCCTCAATATGAATTACACCTTTATAGTAAATATTTCCTATAAGAGAAATATCTTGACCAATAAGCGTATTAATTTTATCACCCATAAATTTATTCCTTTTAATTAACTATATGAATATGTTTATATATATTTCCATTATATTTAAAATCTAAATAAATTGCATATAGATCATTGTATTCACTTATTTTTACTTTCCCAGTAACTTTTATATAATTTTTAAATTTTATGTTGTTATTTTTCAATTTAAACTCTCTTTTATAATCTTTATTATCTGATTTTTTTTTGTAATACAAGTTGTATTTACCTTTAATATTCAGGTTACTTTGATTAGATAATAATAAAAAAGAGTAATCTAAATAATTTTTAGAATCAGATAAGCTTATACTAAACTCGTCTATAGAGATTAAATTATTTTTGTTATTTACGCTTGAAAGAAGCTTATAGTAATTAATTTCCCTATTTAACTCTAAATTATCAACCTCTTTTTGATACAACTTATTTTTAATTTCTTCTGCAGCGGCAATCTTAAACTTTATGTTATCGACATATTTATTAAAAGAGCTATTCAGTTCCTCATTATCTTTTTTTAAATTATCAATATATGAATCTTTTATATTTAATCTGGTATTCAATAATTTTATTTTATCATGTAGCTTAATATTTTCATTATAGGAATCTTTTAAATTTTCTAAAATAAAATAATTTGAATAAAATATAAAAGTAAGAGATGCTGTAAAAAAAAGTAAAAATAATAGTGTAAGCTTAATGTAAATACTTTTTTTAGAAGCTATAAATGTTTTTTGATTCTTTATAAAGTATTTACTCATTTTTCAGTGCTGTAGTTTCATCATATCCCATCATTATATTCATATTTTGAACTGCTTGTCCTGCAGCACCTTTTATCAAATTATCTATTGCTGAAATTATTGTAAGTTTTTTATTTCGCCCTAGATGAAAAGAGATATTTACATTATTTGTGTATACAACATTTTGTATTTCAGCAAAACCATTATCACAAATTTTTACAAACGTATCATTTTTATAAAACTCTTCATATAAATCAAATATTTCATTTTTAGAAATATTGTTTTTTAGATCAACATATATGGTTTCTAAAATACCTCTATAAATTGGTAATACGTGTGGTGAAAAAGTTATTTCAACGTCGTTATCTGACGCCTTATTTAATTCTTGAGTAATTTCAGGATGATGTCTATGCGCATAGAAATTATATGGCACAAAGTTATTTTTAATTTTTTTTTCCAAGCCTGATTCTAAATTTTTTCTACCAGCCCCACTATATCCAGATTTTGCGTCGATAATAATATTACTTTCATTGATTAATTTATTTTTTAATAACGGGAATAAAGATATAATTGCGGCTGTAGGATAACAGCCGGGGTTCGCGACAATATTTGCAGATTTTATCTTATCTTTATTTAATTCTGTTAATCCATATACAGTCTTAGAAAGTAATTCTGGACATTTATGATCTTGTCCATAATATTCTTTCCATAATTCCTTGCTGTCTAATCTATAATCTGCTGCTAAATCTATAATTTTTGCTTTTGAATCTTTGAATTCACTATAGGCATTCATAGCGGTTCCATTAGGGCATGCGAAAAAAATAATATCGTAATCGTTATATTTTATGTCTGAAAAATTCTTAAGAATATCATTGCATTTTAATTCATTGGAGAAATCCTGAATTGTTTTTCCTGCATTGCCAAAAGAAAACAAATCAATTTTATTTATTTTTTCATGTTTTTTTAATAATTTTACTAATTCAATACCTGTAAAACCAGAAGCACCTACTACCGCTGTTTTAGCCATTATAAATTCTCAATGTTCAAGTTATCCTTAATTATACATATAATATTACACATGTTGCTAATAAAATAATCAAATCCAAACATCTTTCTATTATGTTTTTTTAGTATAAATAGCTTTTTTTCGGTTTGGAAAACATGTCGTACAAATTTTGCAGCTTAACCCATAACAATTTCTTGCGCTGCAATATTCTCTTCCGTAAAAGATAATTTGTAGATGTAGCTTATTCCAAGAATTTTTTGGGAATAACTTTTTTAAATCATCTTCAGTTTGTTTGACATTATTTCCTTTTGTTAAACCCCATCTTTGAGCAAGTCTATGGATATGAGTGTCTACAGGAAAAGCTGGGTGCCCAAAGCCTTGAGACATCACAACGCTAGCAGTTTTATGACCTACACCTGGGAGTCTTTCTAGCTCCTCAAAACTCTCAGGCACATTACCCCCAAACTCATCAGAAAGTATTGAAGATAATTTTTGTATAGCTTTGGATTTTTTCGGGGCTAGACCACATGGTCTTATAATTTTATATATCTCATCAACCTGCAAATCTTTCATTACAAAAGCGTTATTGGCTTTTTTAAATAGCTCTGGTGTAACTTTATTTACACGCTCATCTGTGCATTGTGCGCTCAACAATACTGAGATTAGTAATTCATAATTATTATTATGCTTTAAAGGTATTGGTGTTTCTGGATATATCTTATTTAGAAACTTTAATATAAAACTTGCTCTTTCTTTTTTATTCATTTAACAAACACACCCTATGACAATAGATCAATATAACTATTTACTAATGGTTGGTACTTTTTTGAATTTTATCTATTAATTTACTGCTAATTATACATATAATGATAAATATGATGCTACTTAAAACACTACATATCATTTTTATGACAGCCTGGTTTGCTGGTCTTTTTTATTTACCAAGGTTGTTTGTATACCATTCAATGGCAGAAGATAAAATTAGTCTTAATAGATTTTTGATTATGGAAAGAAAATTACTTTATGGAATAATGACACCAAGTGGCATTTTAACAATACTTTTTGGATTTCTATTAACTTATTTGCACTTTTCAGCGTATTTTTTTCAGACATGGCTAATACTTAAAATATTGCTAGTAGTAACTTTAGTAATTTATCATATTTGGTGTGTAAGGCTATACAAAGATTTTTTGGGAGAAAGAAACAAACATTCTCATGTCTGGTTTAGATGGTTTAATGAATTTCCTGTAGTTATATTAGTATTAATTACAGCGCTAGTTATTTACAAACCATTTATTTAATTTTTAATAATAGGCAATAATTCTTCTAAAGCACTTTTATAAACATTTTTTTTGAAATTTATAACAATCTCCAAGGGTTTTGTGACTGAAGACCACTCCCATGCATCAAACTCTGGTTTCTTCGATTTTGACAAGTTAATACTCGATTCATTAGTTATAAGTTTTAATAAAAACCATATTTGTTTTTGGCCAACGCATAACTTATTATTTGTACTTCTTTGGTATTTTTTAGGTAAATCGTATTTAAGCCAGTTTTTTGTTTTACCAAGTATTTTTACATCTTTATTTGATAATCCAATTTCTTCAAATAATTCTCTATACATTGCAGATTCTGCAGATTCGCTTTCTTCAAAGCCACCTTGGGGGAATTGCCAAGAATTTTCTCTAAATCTTTTGCAGATTAATAATTCATTTTTTGAATTACACAAAATAATTCCAACATTTTTTCTATAACCATTTTCGTCAATCATAAGGTTTCATAAATTTAATATATAAATATATATTATATGAGATATGTTATAAAATAAACCATATGAATATAGCTCTTTTTGATTTGGATAATACTTTAATTGAAGGTGACAGTGATCACGAATGGGGCAATTTTTTAGTTGAAAATAACTATGTAGACCCAGTTTTTTATGAGAGAGAAAATAACAAATTTTTTGAGCAGTATAAAAAAGGTACTTTATGCCCCAAGGAATTTGCTCTATTCTCGTATGAGCCATTAACGAAATATGATTATAAAACGCTATTAGAAATAAGAAAAAGATTTTTTAATGAGAAAATCACTCCTTTAGTTCTTCCTAAAGCCATTGATTTAGTTAACCACCACAAGCAAAATAATGATATTTTAGCAATAGTCACCTCAACAAACTCTTTTATATCACGAATTTCTGCTGATTTTTTTGGAATAAATCACTTGCTAGCTAGTGAACCAGAATTTAAAAATAATAAATTTACAGGTAAATTACAAGGTGAGCCCTGCTTTCAAATCGGTAAAGTAACAAAGGTAAAAGAATGGATAAAAATTAATAAAATATCTGACTTTCAAGAAATATTTTTTTATACAGACTCTCATAACGACATAGAATTAATGGAATTTTGCACTCATCCTGTTGCAGTAGACCCAGATGAAATTTTAAGAAAAACTTCTATCACTAATAGATGGGAAATTATCAGTTTAAAATAAGTTTATAAAAGTTTTTTTATATTATCGCTGATCTTATGATTTTGGGTCCCAAAACTTTTAACTTTCAAAGCGCCCAATTCAGATGATAATTCCCCAATTGCTTCTAGAGACATACTTTTCATTATTCCATAAATAATTCCTGCTCTATATGCATCGCCACAACCAGTTGGATCTTTTGGAGATTCAACTTTGGGAGTTTGTATACTCAAATTTTCTTTGTCTGTGAAAATATTAGACCCCTTTTCTCCATTAGTAATAACTAAAACTTTACCATTTTGAACAATGTTTTGTATCGTGAAACTTGTAATCTCACTATACATTTTAAACTCATAATCATTCATAACTACCCATGATGCATTTGTTGTAAAAAACTCCAGCTCTTCCTTATTAAACATCGGCATACCTTGTCCAGGATCAAAAACATAAGGGACATTCATTTCTATTAATTGTTTTGTGTGCTCTATCATTCCATCTCTTCCATCTGGAGAGATTAAACCTAGAGTAACTGATTCATCTAAAGGAATTTTAATTTGATTTGCGTATTGCATAGCGCCAGGATGAAATGTTGTTATTTGATTGGCTTTACTATCTGTCGTAATGTAAGCCTGCGCTGTATAACTATCATTAATTACTTTAATATATTTAGTGCTTATTTTATTATTTTTCATCCAATCTAAATATGGGCCGGCATCACTCCCCATAGTTCCTAAAGCAAAAGCATCAGCTCCAATACTAACTAGGTTATAAATTATATTACCTGCGCAACCACCAAATTCTCTCCTCATGTTTGGACAGAGAAACGAAACGTTTATATTGTTTAATTCTGATTCAATTAGATGATCACTAAAATTACCTTCAAAATTTAAGATGTTATCGTAAGCAAAGGATCCACATACAACTGCTTTCATAATATTTCCCCGTAATTATTAATTAAATTTATTAACGATATAATATACTATAGGAAATATATATATAGTTTTTATTAAAAATGAAAAAAAAGAAAGTAATACTAATAATTAGCGGGCATGACCCGACAGGAGGAGCTGGGATAACTGCAGATATTGAAACTGCTGGTAATTTTAATTTTCACACGCTATCAATATTAACATGCAGTACAGTGCAAAATACTAGTAACTTTCTAAAAATCAATAAAATGCCAGATAACTATATATATAACTGCTTTAAAGAACTTGTAAAAGAATTTAAAATTGATGTTATTAAAATTGGTCTTATACCATCAATTAAATCTTCAAGACAAGTATTAAAAATACTTGAAAGTAAATATGTAAAAAATGTACCAATTATAATAGATCCAATAATTAAGTCTGGAAATGGCGTTGAATTATTATCAAATAATAATATTAATTATATAATTAAGTATATATATCCTAAAGCAGTGTTACTAACACCAAATAATTATGAATATAATATAATAAAAAAAATATATAATAATTACAAAAAAAATAATATAAAAAATATACTAGTAACAAACTATAAAATTGATAAAAATTCAATCATTTTAAAGTTAAAAAGTAATAATTTAGAAACAAAAAAACAATTTAATATTCAAAATTTTTCTAATACTTACCATGGGACAGGTTGTACTTTTTCAACAGCGATAGCGTGCAATATAGGATTAAATAATTCTATTGAAAAATCTATTAAAATTTCGCTTAAATTTATTAAAAAAACTATTACTAGCTCAAGTATTAAAGGGAGGAAACAATCATTACTAAACAGAAACTTTTAACAAAAAGTATCTACGCGATTCTTGATGATAAAAATTTTAATTTTAAATATCTAGATGCGTATGTTGAAAAAATGATTCGGGCTAATATTAAAATTTTTCAAATAAGAATAAAAAACTCATTTTCCTCGGAAAAAATAAAAATGATAAAAAGAGTAAAGACTCTTTGTGATTTTAGTAATTGCATACTAATACTAAATGATAATATAAATCTAAGTAAAGATTTAGATTTAGATGGGGTTCATATCGGCTCTACTGATTCTGATATTGTATCAGCAAGAAAAATACTGGGTGAAGAAAAAATTATTGGCGTATCGTGTTATAATGATATTAATCTTGGCATATTTTCAGAGAATAGTGGAGCAACATACGTTTCATTTGGCAGTATGTATAAAACAACAACAAAACTTAATGCTGTTAATTTAGATATAAAAACAATTTACAAAGCCTCAAAAATGATTAATATCCCAATATGCATTATTGGTGGAATAAATGCCGATAATGTCCATGATGTAATAAATTTAAATTGTGATTTAATAGCAATCTCAAAGGGGCTATCATCCATTAATGATTTAAATAAGATATCGAAAATATATTATGAAAAAAATTAAGCTATCAAATAAAGCATTTTCTGAGTCTGTTAAAATATTTCCTGGCGGAGTAAACTCTCCTGTAAGAGCATTCAAAAATGTAAATTCTCTTCCTGTGTTTATAAAAAGTGGTAAGGGGTCATATATTTTTGATTTAGATGGAAATAAATATATAGACTATATAGGTTCATGGGGTCCAATGATACTTGGGCATGCAAATACCTCTGTTATTAAATCAATAGAAAAAGTTATTAAAAATAGCACTAGTTTTGGTGCACCCACGTTACTGGAAACTAAATTAGCTAATCTAATTAAAAAAAACTTTCCTTCTATTGAGAAAATGAGAATGACTAGCTCGGGAACAGAAGCCACAATGAGCGCAATAAGATTAGCTAGAGGATGCACAAATAGGGATAAAATTGTTAAATTTGAAGGTTGCTATCATGGGCATGTTGACTCTTTACTTGTAAACGCTGGTTCTGGCGCTGCCACACATGGTGTTCCTTCTTCGCCTGGTATACCTAAAGACCTTATAAAACACACTTATTCGCTTGAGTATAATAATATTGAGCATGTTGAAAAATGCTTTGAAAAAAATGGTAAAAATATTGCTTGTGTTATAGTTGAGCCTATAGCTGGAAATATGAACTGCGTAATACCAGATTTAAAATTTATCAAAAAACTTAGATCTCTTTGTAATAAGTATAACTCACTATTAATATTTGATGAAGTGATGACAGGATTTAGAGTTTCAAAGGGAGGAGCTCAAGAGATATACAATATCAGGCCTGATATAACAACTTTAGGAAAAATTGTTGGTGGTGGAATGCCAGTTGGTGTCTTTGGAGGTAAAGCAAGGTATATGGATAAACTTTCACCTATAGGATCAATATATCATGCCGGAACTCTATCTGGTAATCCCGTGGCAATGACTGCTGGTATCAAGACTATTGAGTTGCTATCAAAAAATAAATTTCATACAAATTTAGAAAATAAAACAAAAAAACTAATGGATGGTATTAGTAATGCTGCAAAAGAATATGATATTGATTTAGTAACAACTTATTCTGGAGGTATGTTTGGATTTTTCTTCACGAAAATGAAAGAAATAAAGAATTTTACTGATGTTCAGAGCTGTAACGGAAAAATATTCGAAAAATTTTTTAAAATAATGCTTGCCAAAGGAATATATTTTGCTCCTTCTATGTATGAAGCTGGATTCATATCAAGCAAACATTCAAGTGAAGACATTAATTATACTATAGATTCTGCAAGGGATGCTTTTCTTCAAATTTCTAAACTTAAATTATAGTTCAATCTAGACATTTTTTTTTGAATCAATGTAATCTTTAATCCTATAAAGTCTAACTAGATAATCCTCTATTTCCAATATTACTTGTTTTTCATTTAGTGGCATTGGTAAAATTTCAGCTAGTCTTGATCCTACCCATCCTGATTCGGTAAAGTATTTTGGTGCTTCATCGTGATAAAATTTTGGGTACTGTTCTAAGATATTTTTTAGAAAATCAGAGTATGGCATTAATTCTTTAGGCACATCTATAAATTTAGGCTCATCCATACTTTCAACATCTGCTCGTATTAATTTATCATTCTGAACCTCAGATTTAACTATTTTATATCTACTTTTACCTCTAATTGTTATTCCTAACAAACCGTCGCTCATTTGCTCCCAATCTGAAATTTTGCAATATGTTCCAACATTGTAATAATCCTCACTATTAGGTTTTGTTAGCGAGATACCGAAACCAGTATTATTTTTTACGCACTCTTTTACCATATCAATATATCTAGTTTCAAATATTCTTAAAGGCATATATCCGCCCGGAAATGTTATAGAGCTTAATGGAAATATTGGTATGTTATTTTTCATATTTGTTTTAATTTTTTGATAATAAAAGAAGTATCACCGTTAGACATTAAAATAACAATATCAACATTTTCTGTATTAGCAGAAATTTTCTCAATAATAGTGTTTATATCATTATATAACTTGAAATTATTAGCATTTTTGAACCAATTAATCTCCCTATTACAATATATATAGACTTGATCTGCTCCTGCGAAAGAATTTTTTAAATTTTCTTTATGCGCACCTGATGTCATACTATTGGAACGAATTTCGAAAATAACAGTAATATTGCTTCCAGGATGTTTTGATCTTACTGCTTCAATACTTGCAGATATTGCTGTAGGATGATGTGCAAAATCATCATAAATAACAAACTTGTCATTATTTATTAATTCTAGCCTTCTTTTGACACCAGAAAATTTTTCCAATGACTTTATAGATTTATCTTTTGTAATACCAATAGTTTTGGCTGCTTCAATTGCAGCGCTAGCATTTTTTAAATTATGCTCGCCAATTATATTTTTTATATTTTTTATCTGATTAATTTTTATCTTTTTTGACCAACACCCCATTGATATTAGTGATGAGATATTCTTGTCGAAATTATCATAAATAACATTTGTATTTTTAGACATTGTTCTAATTAGAAAATGAAATTGTTTTTTTATTTGATCAATATTTTCAAAGATATCTGAATGATCAAATTCTATATTATTTATAATTAATGTTTTTGGAATATAATGAAAAAATTTTGATCGCTTATCAAAAAAAGATGTGTCGTATTCATCACCTTCTATAATAAAATAATCTGAATTTGTATATTTAAAACTTATATTATCTTCTTTGAAAATACCACCAACTAAATATGAGGGATCAAGATCGCTATCTTTTAAAATTTTTATTAGCATAGAAGTTGTGGTTGTTTTTCCATGCGTTCCAGATACCACAAATACATGCTTATCCATAAGGATATATTTTTTTATCCATTCAGGTCCCGAGTAATAATTTATATTTTTATCTAAAATATATTCTACAGATTCATTCCCTCTTGATTGAGAGTTTCCAATTATAACGGCATCGCATTTATGAAGATCGTTTATTATTTCTTCAGTTTTATTTTCTTTTATCCCTAGAGAGATTAATTGGTCACTCATTGGTGAGTAATAAGCTTTATCCTGTCCTGTAACTTTATAACCTTTTTGTATAGCTAGCCCAGCTAAGCCTGCCATAAAAGTCCCACAAATTCCTAGAATATGAATATGCAATTTATTACCTTGTGAATACCCATTCTGAATCAGATGAGAGAGTTTTGTTATAAGTATAGCTATCTTCTCTAAACTTTTTTATTTGTTTGGGGTCAGTTATCTTGTTTTTCACTATATATCTACTCATCAACCCTCTAGCTTTCTTTGCGTATATTCCAATAATTTTGTAATTTCCATCTCTTTTCTCTTTGAAAGAAATATTTATTAATTTTGACTTTAGATTTTTTTGATTAATAGACTTAAAATATTCAACTGATGCTAGATTTATTAAATAATCGCTATTGTTATCTTTGTTAATGGCATTAGTAATATTATCTCGCCAAAAGTCATATAAATCATTATATTTTCCTATTTTGAGTTGTGTGCCCATCTCTAATCTATAAGGCTGAATTAAATCAAAAGGCTTTAAGATTCCATACAAACCTGAAAGTATTCGAAGTGATTTTTGTGCAAATAAAAAATCTTCTTCTTCAAAACTTTCTGCCTCAATACCTTTATAAACATCTCCTTGAAATAACAATAGTGCTGGATGTGCATTATCCCTACTAAATGGTAGCGACCATTTAATGTACCTTTCATAATTAAGTGACGATATTTTATCACTAATGTTCATTAATTTTGATAATTTGCTTACAGAATAAGTTTTTAACGTGGATACAATTTTTTTAGAATTTTCTAAATAGGGAGGGACTGTATATTTTGATATTAAATTTTTATCGCAGTTTTCATTAAGCTTTTTAGCGGGTGAAATCACAACTAACATAATACTATATTTCCATAATTTTATATAAACGAATGATGGCCTCTTTCACTTTTCACACTAAACCAACTTATTAAATATTGCAAGTCCTCGCTAATTGGCTTGATATTATTTATTTCTTCGCCTTTTCTAAGATTTTTTAAAGCTTTTTCTAAAATTTTATAATTTTCACTACTTATACCATATCTTTTAATCCCAACTTTATTTAAACAATAATGCTTAACAGGATTTCTTCCTAATAACATGTAAGGAATCACATCTCTAGTAACTCTTGATCCACCAGCTGTCATTGAGAGTTTTCCAATTCTCACATGTTGATGAACCATAGTATTACCGCCTAAAACAGCATCGTCTTCAACAATACAATGGCCACCAAGAACACTAAGGTTTGTCATAATTATATTATTTCCTAGTATGCAGTCATGTGCTATATGAGAATTAGCCATAATCATATTTTTATTAAAAATTTTTGTTGGCTTTTCTTCTTTTGTCGACCTGTGAATTGACGTGTACTCTCTTATAATATTATTATCAAGTATTTGCACAAATGTCTTACGCGATGTATCAAAACTTAAATCTTGAGGATCCGAACCAATAATAACATGATCATATATTCTATTATTATTTCCAATTTCTGTATTAGAATTTAAAACACAATGAGATTCTATAATAGTGTTATTTCCTATTTTTACATTTGGATGTATAACTGTATAAGGCCCAATGACAACGTTATTACCAATTACTAAGCTTTCATCCACAATAGCTGTCTTATGTATATTATTTTTCATATTTTTAAGATTTTGTAGAAATCTTTATCATTAATTATCTTTACACCAAGTTTTTTTGCTTTTTCTAACTTTGATCCAGGATCTAATCCAACTATTAAAGCAGATGTTTTCTTGCTAACAGAATTTGAAATATTTCCTCCATTCTCAATAATGTGCTCTTCTAGATTTTGTCTTGACATATTATTTAGCTTACCTGTTATCACGTAAGTTTCGTTGCTAAATAAATTGCCTTCCCCCTTTTTATTATTAATTAATTGCAATCCACTGTTTAGCATATTATTAATATTTTTAAGATTTTCTTTATTATGAAAATAATTATAAATATTTAATGCTGCTACAGGACCAATGTCTCTTAACTCAATAATATCATTATAATTAGCTTTTGATAAATCTTCGATTGACTGATATTTCTTAGCTAAACTTCTTGCCGTAACTTCTCCAACTTCATTTATACCTAATGAATAAATAAAATTACTTAATTTTATCTCCATTCTACCGGAGATAGATTTTAAAATATTTTTAATAGACTTATCACCTAAAGTAATATCATATTCTTTACCGCTATCTTCTCTTACAGCTGTATTAATAGTAAGATTTTTTAATTTTTTATTATTTAGCTTATATAGATCAGATGTGTTATTAATAATTTTTTCGTCGACTAATCTGCTGATAAGTTTTTCACCAATCCCTTGTATATCCATAGCTTTTTTACTCACAAAATGTATTATTGCAGCTTTTTTTTGTGCTGAACAATTTAAGCCACCTGTGCATTTAGAAAATGCCATATCCTTGACTCTTTCAATTACAGAACCGCATTCTGGGCATTTTTTTGGCATGATAATTTTCTTTCTTCCAACACCTTTATTTACGATGCTAACTATTTCAGGAATTACATCACCAGCTCTTCTTATGGTTACTGTATCTCCAATATGTAAATCTTTTTTATTAATTTCATCCATGTTATGTAAAGTAGCGTTACTTACTATAACTCCTCCTACCTCAACCGGTTTAAGGCTGGCAACAGGCGTAACAACACCGGTTCGTCCAACTTGAAATCTTACCTTATCGATAGTAGTAATCTTCTGTTCTGCAGGAAACTTATGAGCAATAGCCCATCTCGGCGCTCTTGAAACAAAACCTAGATCTTTCTGATGTTGCAAGTTATCAACTTTATAAACGATACCATCAATTTCATAAGGAATTTTATCCCTCATTGAATAAATTTTTTTATAAAATTCCTTGCATCCTCCTAAACCAGATACAATCTTATTCAACTCACATATCTTAAAACCCCATTTAGATAGCTTAAGTAATGAGCCAGACTGTGAGCTGATATTTAAGTTTCCAGAGCTATAACCTATAGAATATAAAAAAGCATCTAATGGTCTACTAGCAGCAATATTGGGATCAAGTTGTCTCAAACTTCCAGCAGCAGCATTTCTTGCATTAGCAAAAATTTTATCACTATTTGAAGAATTAATTTTATCAAATCCATTTTTTGACATAAAAATTTCGCCTCTAATTTCTAAAACATTTGGGAAGTCATTTCCCATAAGCTTTAATGGTATAGATTTAATAGTTTTTACATTTTTTGTAACATTTTCACCTGTGGTTCCATCGCCTCTAGTAGCGGCTAAAACTAAAACCCCTCTTTCGTAAAGTAAATTTATTGCCAAGCCATCTAATTTTGGCTCAGCTGAAAATTTAATATTCCTGCTACTAATTAATAAATTTTTCTCCAGTCTTTCCATATATAGTTTTAGATCTTTAATTTCAAAAACATTATTTAAAGAAAACATTTTTTCTTTATGATTTACACTTTCAAATTTACTTAATGGCTGACCACCAATTCTTTGCGAAGGCGAATCATTAGATACAAGATTTGGGTATGATTCTTCTAAATTTATTAACTTTTGAAATTCAATATCATATTCATGATCAGATACAAGTGGGCTATCTAACACGTAGTAATGATGATTTAGTAAATTTATTTTATTTTTAACATTTTCTAAATCTTTTTTTATTTTGTTTATATTTTTAGAACTCATTTTTATATGAACTAATGATGTTTTTTAAATTTTCAATAATTTTATTATCTAACACTTGTTTATTCTCATCATATAAATTTCCTTTATATTTTTTAGTGAATGCTTTTGCATCAAACAACATTTCATTAAATATACTATTCGAGTCTAAAGGTAATGGTAATTGCATAAAAAAACTAATACCTCTAATTTTGATGCTTTCTAGCTTTTCTTTATCAAGATAACCCGGATTCATCATATTTGTTACAGAATATTTGACACATCTGATATGATTTTCATTATAATACTTTTCATAATATCCATTATTGTTAATAAATATACTTTTTTTGTCCATAAATTCATATATATCTTTAATATTATAATAATTATTAGCGACTGAATTAATAATTATAAAAGATTTTTTTTTATTTGCACCAAGAGGTAAAGACATTTGTTTTGGTTTCTCTGATGTAATTAAGATCTCTTTTTTGAGATTATTATGTTTAGTTGCGCTTGTTAATTGAATTTTAACATTCTTTTCTGGATATGATTTATTACTAGACCTTATGTCTATTGGCTTCTTTATATCATAGTTTTTTGTTTTATATACTTTATATTTCCTATTGCTTTTATTTGAAAAAATAATATATACAATAATTAAAAAACCTATTGAAAGTATAATTAATCTTAATTCGCTGTCATACACATTAATTACAACCTATAAAATATCTATTTTTCTTGTTCCATACTTACATTGACTAATTTTGAAACACCCTTTTCTCCCATTGTAACACCAATAAGTTGCTCAACATATTCCATTGTAATTTTTTTGTGAGTAATTACTATAAATTGAATTTTATCGCTCATTTCAGTGAATAAATTACAAAATCTTTCTATATTTACATCATCCAAAGGTGCGTCTACTTCATCCAACATACAAAATGGAGATGGGTTTAGTGAAAATAGTGCAAATACTAATGATAATGCTGTCAAAGCCTTTTCTCCACCAGACAGTAAATTAATTGATGTCAATTTTTTTCCTGGAGGGCTTGCAAATACCGCAACCCCGGTTTTCAAAAGATCGTTCTCAGTCATTTTTAGATATGCTTTTCCACCATTAAAAAGTTTAGGAAAAATATCTTGGAGTTTTTTATCAACTTTCTCAAAAGTATCTTTAAATCTTTCTTTTGTGTCTTTGTCAATTTTTTTAATAGCATCTTCAAGAGAATTAAGAGCTGCGACTAAGTCTTCTTTTTGCATTGACAAATATGACTTTCTTTCTTCGTATTCTTTAAATTGATCAATAGCTGCTAGGTTTATTGGTCCCATCCTATCAATTGCTGATGATAATTCAGCCTCTCTTTTTTTCCACTTTGTTAAGTCATAATCTATATCAGCATCTAATATTGATTTCTTATCTATACTTAACTCTTGTAATTGCTCTTTAATACTTTTTACCTGACCTACAACCTCCTGAATACTTTTCTCGTCTTCTGAAATCTCATATCTTATATTTTCAACTAGACTTGAAGTTTCAGACCTATTCTTTTCAAGAATTGATATTCTTTCTGCTAACTCAGTAATTTTTATTCTTTTTTGTTTTAATTCTTCATCTTTACTATTCTGAATTTTCAAATTTTCAGATAAAGTATTCTCTAACTCACTTAACTTACTATCTGGCGAATGATGATTATTTTTTAAAATCTCAACATTCCCGGACATAGATTCAAGTTCTTTATTATTTGTATCAATATTATTCACAAGATTACTGATTCTTACTTTCATAGTCTCTGCATTTAATTCTATACTATGAAGTAAATTTTTTTCTTGGTTGTAATCATTATTAATATTATTCAAAGAGCTATTTAATTTTGAAATAGTTTTTTCAATATTTTTATTTGCATCCTCTAAATTAGAAATATCTTTTGCGAATTGGGTTAAATTTTTATTTGTATTTTCTAAACTTGTAATTAGAATTTCCAGTCTTTTTGATTCTGAAGATATTTTACTATCTATGTCGTTCTTAATTTGCTCGTTTTTCTTGGCTAAGTCGTATTCATTTGACTGTATTTTTTTTACTATATCTTTTATCCCATCTAAAATTAGTTTTATTTTATTTGAGATGGTTAATAATTTTTCATTATTATTTGTGTTATCTAGCAAGCTATTAAAATTTTCTGCTTCCAAGTGATATTCTTTTATTTTAACATCGAGCTCATATGATTCTATTTTTTTTAATTCTGTAAGTATTTTTTGCGAGGTTTCAGAGTATTCTGAAATATCTCTTTTAATTCTATTTATATCATTATTATAATTATCTATTTTTTGCTTATCATTTTTTGTATTTTGCTTCCACTCATAAAGAGTTTTGATGTTTTTATCAAATAAGGTTTTATTTTTCTCAAACTCTAAAGCTACATTAGATTTATCATTTTCTATTTTTTTTATTTTTTCGCTACATATTTCTTTTTTTGTATCCAAATTTATTATTTCTTTATTTAGATGATCTAATTCATCGTTATCAATATTCAATTTTTTTCTAATTTTATCTATTGATTCTAGAGCATTCTCGTATTGTTGTTTATTTCTTTGCGCTCCATCCTTCTCGTATTCTATTGCTTGCTCTGTTCTTCCTACTTCACTTAATGCGTCATAATATTCTTTTTGCGTGTCATTCATTTCTTCATTGAGAGATTGGTAGTTAATCTTTATTTTTTCTATTTGAGAACTAAGATTATTTATTTCTGCCTGTTTTTTTTCTCGCCTTGTTTTTTTTGTTTCTATTTTATTATTTTTATTTTGTATTTTTTCTTGAAAATCTCTAATACTTATAGCTAAAATTTCTGCTTTTATTAATTTTTTCTCTTCTGATAACTTTTTATATTTGTCTGCTTGAATTGCCTGCCTTTCTAAAGTTTTTAATTGTTTAGTTACTTCGCTAATAACGTCATTTAGTCTATCCAAATTTTCTTTTGTATGGCTTATCTTATTTTCTGTCTCTCGCTTTCTTTCTCTATATTTAGATATGCCTGCTACTTCTTCTAAATATACTCTAAATTCTTCTGGTTTTGATTCAATTAATCTTGATGCTGTACCTTGGTTTATTATTGCGTAACTTTTTGGACCTAACCCTGTTCCCATAAATATATCCAAAATATCTCTTCTTCTGCAATGACTGTTATTTAAGAAATATTTAGATGCCCCATCTCTTGTTACCTCTCTTTTTACTGAAATTTCATCGTATTGAGCATATTGTCCACCAATTCTATTCTCTGTATTAGAGAATAGTAGTTCAACATTTGCGTAATCATTTGGCTTTCTTGTGTCAGTGCCATTGAAAATTACATCGTCAATACTATCCCCTCTGATATGTTTTGACGTTTCTCCTAAGACCCATTTAACCGCATCGATAATATTAGATTTTCCACACCCATTTGGACCAATTATTCCTGTTCTTTTTGCCGATAAGGATATTTCAGTTTTATCCACGAAAGACTTAAATCCAGAAATTTTTATATTTGTTAGTCTCAAAATCTTTCCTTGTTGTAATAATGAGTTGTTTTGTTAAATTTCTTACTTATAATGCATAAATTATGAGTAATAATATATTAGAAACATTTGAAAATCCAAAAATTGATAGGGAATACACCATCAATTTTGAGATACCTGAATTTACAAGTCTTTGCCCTAAAACCGGGCAACCTGACTTTGCTAATATATTAATTGAGTATATACCAGACAAACTTTGTGTGGAATTAAAATCATTAAAACTATATTTTGTTTCTTTTAGAGACCAACCAGGCTTTCATGAAGATCTCACAAATAAAATTCTGGATGATCTAGTTGCCCTATTAGATCCTAAATACATGAATATTAATGCTGAGTGGAACGTTAGAGGCGGCATCTACACTTCTGTAAGCGTCACCCACGAAAAGTAAAGCATTTTTAATTTTCGGACTTATTTCTTAATTCAAAAAATATTGTAATGCCAGTTAATTCGATTTTTTTCCTTATATAGCCTGACAAATACCTTAAATAATCTTTTGAAAGTTTATCGACATAAGTTCCATGAATTATAAGTCTTATAGGATTATTTCCGCCCTGATGAATATATCTTATTTTTATTCTTTTGCCTCCATACGCAGGCGGCTGATGATCAAATATAGCTTTTTGTATAATATCATTCAATATTGAGGTATTTATGGATAATCTACTATTATCATATATTTTCATGGAAGCACTAAGGAGTTTCTTTAAACCAATGCCTTTCAAAGCTGAAATTTTATGTATCGGAATATAATTTATAAACTTCAATTTAGTATCTACTCCATACGTTAATAAATGCTCTTGATATTCATCAGTAGCATCTGTCTTATTAAGTGCTATTAAAGCAGGTTTACCCAGCTCCATAACAGTACCAATTAAAGATAAATCTTGATCAGTAATACCATCCATAGAATCTATTAACACAATAACAACATCAGCTGCTTCTATAGTTTTTAAAGTTTTGATTACACCAATTATTTCTATATGATTTTTTGTTTTACTTTTTCTTCGTACACCAGGGGTATCAACAATATTAAATTTATAGCCATATTTAACAACGGGAATCTTGATGCAATCTCGAGTTGTTCCTGGTTTATTTTGAGTAATTTGCTTATCTTTACCTAGAAATGAATTTACAAGTGTTGATTTGCCAACATTTGGTTTTCCTAAAATAGCAAGATTTAAATCTTCATTAGCATCAAACTCAAGATCTTCTTTTATATTTGAAACTATCTTTCCAGATATCTCTTTAATACCAGATCCATTTTTACCAGAAATTAAAGTTATATCATTAAACCCAAGTTCTGAAAACTCACTAAGCACAATATCTTTTTGAGCTTTATCTATTTTATTAACAACTAAATAAATTTTTTTATGCAACTTCCTTAAATTGTTTGCAATCTCTATATCAGAACTAACCAAGCCCTCTTCTCCATCAACTACAAACATCAGTAAATCCGACTCAGTTATAGCCTCGAGAGTATTAGCTTCAGATATATTACTTACCTCATCATCGTTAAAAAATAATCCGGCAGTATCAACAATAAAAAAATTTTTATTGTCAAAATTGCATGTACCTTGTTGACAATCCCTTGTATAACCTGGAATATCAGCCACAATTGCATTATTTGTTTTGGTGAGTTTATTAAATATAGTAGATTTACCTACATTGGGCCTTCCTACTAAAGTAACTATATTGTTCATTTTAGTTGATTATTTTATTAATATTATACTTTGTTAAGTTTAGTTTATTATCAAGCATATACAATGAATCGTATTCAACATAAATGGATTGTATTTTGTTCCTTAATTTTATTCTTCCTGATGCTAATCCAGTTTCTATATTGAAAATATGCAAGTAATTTTCTATATCATTAGCTATTATAAAATCATTAAAAAAAACCGGGCTTCCAATGAGCCTTTTGAAAAATTGACTTTGCTCCCATTCCTGCCTACCAGTATACTTATCTACACTCTTCATAATTCCATCATTATCAATATAAAAAATACTATTATTATTTGAAGCCAGTCCATTAATAGAGGAAGCTTCTTGGGTCCACAACAATTGGCCATTAAAACTATCTATTGCTGCTATACTACCCTGATAGGATATTGCGTATAATACACCGTTATCTAATATCATAGATCCATCAATATCGTTAAGTCTATCAATTACAGTTTCAATTCTAGTAGAAGGCAACTGAACCTGCCATATAATATCGCCATTTGTAGCATTATAAGAGACTATTCTTCCATCTTCGAAACCAACATAAACTTTATCATCTTCAACTATTGGTGTGCTCGAACCTCTAATGGATAAAGCCGCAGGAATTTGAGAGTTTATCCAAATAAACTTTCCGGTATTAGTGTCAATTGCCGTAACCTTGCTGTCATTTGTTGTCACATAAATTAATTCATTTTCTACTCTTGAAATAGACATGACCTCACTTGACATAACTCTCTGCCATAAAACATTTTTGCTTGAAGATTCAACAGCAGTTACAGTATCTTGTTTAGAACCAAAATAAATTAAATTATCGTCGGCTACAACGCCAGAAAATATATCTAACTCAACATCAATAGAATTATTTAAATTCCCTAGTTCAGCTGAAACAATATGAATTTTTTTATTGCTTGAAGGAACATATATATTTTCGCCAAACTTAAACATATTTAAAAAAGTATAATTATTTTCTATCTCACCAGATAATTTTTTTTCCCAAACTATTTCTACTTTTACTTCATCAGAAAAAGACGGGAGGTCTTTATACGGCTTAACATCTTCTTTAAAATATTTTGTAATAAAATCCGGAGTGAAATTTGGGAGAAATCTCTCTGTTGATGCGCATGAAGACGTGAAGATAATTAAAAAAAATAATACTTTTTTCATAACATATTTTATTTTTCAACAGAATTTTTTTTCATTAATAAATTTTCGTTATTTATAGCAGAAGAGCTTATAGCTTCATTATAAAATTTAAGAGAATTTTGTGAATCACCTTTAAATTTATATATATCACCTTTTAATTCAGAAATTATTTGTTTAAAGGCATCTTTTAATTGGACTTTTTCAAGATATTCTAGAGCTTCATCGTATTTTTCTTGTTGCACACTTATTTTTGAAATTTTTATTATCGCTAAGCTGTTATAAGTTTTATTGGTATCTATGCTGAGAATTTCTTCTAAATGTACTTTTGCTTTTTCATAATTTTTATTTTCAAATTCTTTCTTTGATAATATAAATCTTGACAAAGTATCATAAACTGAATTTTCATAATCTGATAAAATAGCATTTTCCATCTCTAAATAATCGTCATTTGTATTAATCAAACTGGAAAGTTCGCTGTATAAATCTGATGCGACTAAGTTATTTCTTTCGATATTATATTGATAATAATTCCAAGATAATGGGATTGTAATACCTATGACAGCCCCAATTACTACATACTTTATATTTTTACTCGCCCAAATCATTATTTGACTGGTAAAATCTATTTTTTCATCACTCATTTTTCTTCCTAATTACAAGATATTATCTTTTATATACGATTCTAAAGCATTAATGTTTATATTTTCCTGAAGTCCAGAATTCATACTTTTTAACTGGCATTCACTATTCTTGCTTTCTTCTGCGCCGATTATAACACAATAATCTGCTGATAATTTGTCAGCTTTTTTAAGTTGAGATTTTATATTATTATAATTATAACTATTTGAAACTATAAATTTTTTTGAAATATTTCTTATTAAATTTGCTATGTTTTGGGAATATAAATAATTATCCTCATCTAGTATTATTATATAAAAATTAACTAATTTATTTTCTTTATCAATATATCCAGAGTATTCCATTAATCTTTCAATGCCTATCGCAAAGCCTAATGCAGGTATTTTTTTATCGCAAAGATTTTCAAACAGAAAATCATATCTACCTCCAGCACATATTGTATTTTGCGTATTACTTTTTGTATCTATATATTCAAACACTGTCCTATTGTAATAATCTAAGCCTCGGACAAGATTATCATCTTTTTTATACTTTATATTTTTAGCGTCTAAAATACTTAATAAATTTTCGAAATGGATTTTAGATTCTTTTGATATGTAATCATTTATTTTTGGAGCTGAACTTAAAATATCCTTAGTCTTTTCGTTTTTAGAGTCCAATATTCTTAACGGATTAAGCTTTAATTTATTTTTTTCATTATCATTAAAACTTGTTTCATATTTTTTCAAGTAATCAACTAAAACTTTTACATAATTTTTTCTATCTGTGTGATCACCAATAGAATTAATTATTAGAGTGGGATTTATGTTAAGACTTTTCCAAATATAATCAACTAAACTAATAATTTCAAAATCTGCTTCATAATTTTCAACACCAATAAACTCTGCTCCAAATTGATGGAATTGACGATACCTTCCTTTTTGAGGTCTTTCATGTCTAAAAAATGGCCCGGAATACCATACTTTATTTATAGAATCATTTAATCCATTTTGAATCAATGCTCGTGCACAAGAAGCTGTACCTTCAGGTCTCATTGAAATAGAATTTTTCTTTGAGTCTAAAAATGAATACATTTCTTTTTCCACTATATCGGTTCCATCACCAATTGATTTTATAAATAGACTCGTTTCCTCAAGAATTGGGGTTTTAATTTCATTAAATCCATATTGATTTGCAGCTGATATTAATTTGTTCTCAAGAGCCCTATAAGCTTTTGACTCGCTTTGCATGATGTCCTTCATGCCTCTAACCGTCTGAAATTTTTTCATCATGATTTAGTGTTTAATTTTTAATTTTCCAACATTATTGTCTGGATTAATGTATGAAATACCAACAATTTCATTATTATACTTTATATTTACTGCAGTTGCGTTACCTAATAATATCTCAAATGGTGCTGAAATACTGAATTTCAATATTTTTCCTTTTTTTACCAGGTCTAAAAACACAATATCTTGATTTGAGTCTATAATTTCTGTCCATGAGTCTTCATTATATTTAATTTCTAATATTTTTTCTATTTTGTTTTCTAAAACGTAATCTGAGCTTAATATATCAGGATCTTTTTTAATTTTATCAATTTTAGAATTGGTAATATTTTCAATTTCTATTTTTTCATTTTGCATAAAAGAATCGTTGACTGTACCAGAATTAACAGAGATTTCATTTTTAACATTTAACTTATCATCATTTTGTAATTTTTTAGTTTCCAAAATCTCTAACGATTCTGAAATTAAATTCACATCAATGTTTTCTTGGTCTTTGTTTTTGTATACTGAAATAGAGATTGATAACAAAACGAAAATTAACAATATAAATAAATATTTATTTTTATTTAAATATTTTTTTTTAGATTCTTTTTTTCTCGATTTATTTATATTTTTATATTTTTTTTTATATCCTGATTCTGGTAAATTTATATCGATACCTAAAAAATCAGCATAATTTTTAATATACCCCTTTAAAAAAAGATAACTTTTGAAATTAGAAAAATTTCCAGATTCAATATTTTTAATAATTTTTTTATCAAGTTTTAATTCTCTACATATATCTTCTATACTTAAAGACAATTCTTCTCTTTTTGATTTTAATAATTTACGCGCTATTTTTAAGGAATCAATATTTTCCATATTCAAAAACTATCTAGTTCTTTCACAGATCTCATCATTATTAAAAAAATATGCTATTTCAACTGCTGCAGTTTCTGGAGCGTCAGATCCATGTACTGCATTTTCATCTATGCTTGAAGCAAAAGATTTTCTTATTGTCCCTTCTTTTGCATCATCTGGGTTTGTTGCTCCCATTATTTCTCTGTTTTTCATTATCGCATTTTCACCTTGCAGAACTTGTACAATTACTGGGCCCGAAGTTATAAATTCTATTAGATTTGCGAAAAAAGGTTTATCTTTGTGTATTCCATAAAATCCTTCTGCTTTTTCTTTTGACATGTGTATCATTTTTGAAGCTACTATTTGTAAATCATTATCTTCAAATTTTTGAAGAATTTTTCCAATTAAGTTTTTTCCAACTGCGTCAGGTTTAATTATTGAGAATGTTTTTTCTACTGCCATTTTATACTCCTTAAAAAAATTTATTATTTTGATTCTTCTATCCAATTCATTTGTATAGATTCAAGAATTTTTTCATTTGAATTATTGGGATTATCTTCAAATTCCTCTAATCCACATATCCATTCATGCAGATCTGTATATCTTATATATTGAGGATCAACATCTGGATATTTCTCTAATAATTCACATGCTATATCTAAACTATCTTCCCATTTCAGACTCATTCTAGTTTCCTTTAATGATTTTCTGAGACCATATTAATTGTATATTTTGGTATTTCAACAACTAAATCACTTTTTCCAATAACTGTTTGACAACTAAGTCTTGAATCAGGATCTAATCCCCAAGCTTTATCAAGCATATCATCTTCATCTTCTGTTGACTCTTCCAATGACTCCAAACCTTGTCTAATGTATATATGACAAGTTGTGCATGCGCATGATTTTTCACAAGCGTGCTCAATATCAATTTTATTTTGAAGGGCTATATCGCAAATGCTCAAGCCTTCTTCTGCTTCTATAACGAGTCCGTCCGGACATAAATCTTTGTGTGGCATAAAAGTTATTTTGGGCATTTTAATTGTACTCCTTAATGTCTTTTCCTTTCATAATTTTTTCTATACTCGAATTCATTCTTCTTGAAACATATTCTTCAGATATATTTTCTAGATTTTTTATAGCTTTAATAACAATATCTCTATTATTGCTATCAAATGTACTTTCTAATTTATCTCTGGCATTGCAAATTTCTTGATATTCGGAATTACTTAATAAATCTTTACCATCTATACTAAGCGCCGAGTTAATTGATAAAATAACTCTTTTTCCCTCAACTATAGATTCGTTTAAATTTCTTATTGCAATATCTTCTTTTGCATTGTCAAAAGAATCTTTTAACATTTTTTCAATCTCTGCATCTGTAATTCCAAATGAAGGTTTTACCTCAACTTTTGTAACTTTATTTGTAGAGGTCTCTTTCGCACTTACACTTAAAATTCCATCAGCATCTATCTGAAATTCAAGATTTACTCTGGCAGATCCTGCTAACATTGCAGGAATATCTTTAACAGTAAATCTTGCAAGTGAGCGACAATCACTGACTAAATCTCTCTCTCCTTGCACAACATGAATGCTCATAGCATTTTGACCATCTTTAAAAGTAGTATATTCCTTGCTGCTACTTGTTGGTATTGTACTGTTTCTAGGTATTATTACCTCTACAAGATCACCCATAGTTTCAACGCCGAGTGATAAAGGTATTACATCTAATAATAGAAGCTCTTCGTCAGATTCTCCGGACAAAATATCAGCCTGTATTGATGCACCGATAGCTACTACATTGTCAGGATTTATATTACTCAAAGGTTTCTTATTAAAATACGATTCGATCATTTGCTTTATATATGGCGTTCTAGTTGATCCTCCAACCAATATAATTTCATCAATCTCATCTATTTCTAATTTTGCGTCATGTAAAACATTTTTGCTAATTTTTAATGTTTTTTTTACTAAGTCATTTATTAATAAGTTGAAATCTTTTTGTGTAATAGATATATCTTTATTTTTTAATCCAATCTTACTTAAATTTAAACTAACAACATTATTATCTGATAGTGATTTTTTTATCTCTTTGACATACAAATATAATCTGTGCCTACTCTCCACATTAAGATTTAAATTACATAATTGTTCAATATGATCAGCTAAAATATTATCGAAATCATCACCTCCTAAGCTACTATCTCCTCCAGTTGATAAAACTTTAAAAATCCCATCATTTAAATCTAAGATAGATACGTCGAAAGTACCCCCACCTAGATCATAAACCATAACTTTTGATATTTTTTTACTTTGCAAACCATACGCTATTGCTGCAGCTGTAGGCTCATTTAATAATCTCAATACTTTCAAGCCACTTAAAGCTGCAGCGTCTTTTGTAGCTTGTCTTTGCGCATCATCGAAGTATGCTGGTACAGTAATCACACAACCTGCTATTTCTCCAGCTAATGTTTCGTGAGAAATATTTTTTAAATGCTTTAGAATTTCTGAAGTAATCTCAATTGGTGTTATTAATTTCTCAAAAACTTTAAATTTAACAATATTATTTTCTTCGAAGTAATCACAAGGCGAGTAAAAATGTTCTTTTTTTAAATCTTCTAAATTTTTGCCTATAAATCTTTTAATAGATCTAAAAACAATAGATTCATTATTACTTTTATTTTCACCAACTTCTATCGAATTTTCTCTATATGTAACTATTGATGGAAATAATTCTTTATTAAATCCGTCCTTTAGAACAACTGGAGAACTATTTTGCATAACTGCTACTAATGAATTAGTTGTTCCCAAATCAATACCAATATAATAACTTTTTTTATGCGGATCTTGAGATTTTCCAGGTTCAGAAATTTGTAATAATGCCATAGTTATAAATCACTCTTTTTAAAATCATTTTCAATTGATATAAAAAATTTCATCTCTTTTATTTTTTTTTCAGCTTCATCAAAAAAATTATTGCAGTAATTTTTTTCGAATTCTTTCAAGCATTCTTTTTTCAGATTATTTAATTTTAGATAAAATCTTTTAATATCTTCTTTATCTTTTTTCAAAGCTATATTTTCTGATTCTTCTCTTAATTCCATTTGATTCATTAAAAAATCTGGATCTGATATGGTATTATTTTGATCATCAAATTCATAACCTTCGATCTTTAGTAAATATATACTTTTTAAATAGTCATCTTTTAAAGTCTCATATGCTTCATTTATGTAAGATGTAATTTGCAAAGATAATCTTTTTTCATGATCTGTTGCATTTACATACTTATCTGGGTGAAATTTTTTTTGAAGCTCAAAGTAATTTTTTTCTAGAATGTTTATATCTACATTAAAATTTTTTTTTATTTCAAAAAGCTGGAAGTAATTTTGATTAAAATTAATTGTCATCTAAAATTCCTAGTATAAAAAAATTGATATTTTATTTCTTAATTTTAGACACTAAAACTTTCACCGCATCCACACCTTGCTTTTTCGTTTGGATTTATAAATTTAAATCCTTCGTTAAGTCCTTCTTTTGTAAAATCCAGCTCAGTTCCGTCTAAGTATAGTAAACATTTTGGGTCAACTATGATCTTTATACCTTTTTCTTCAAACACTGTATCTTCTTTATCGATATTATCTGCAAACTCAATAATATATGCCATTCCTGAACATCCGGTAGTCTTCACCCCTACCCTTAATCCAACGCCACTACCTCTATTATTCAAAAATGTTTTTACTCTGGTGGCTGCAGTTTCTGTTATTGTAATTGCCATATCTTATGCTGTTTCTGCTTTATTATCGTTTTTTTCATAGTAATCATTAACTGCCGCTTTTATTGCGTCTTCCGCTAGTACTGAGCAATGAATTTTAACTGGGGGTAATGCTAGTTCTTCAGCAATTTCGCTATTTTTTATCTCTTGAGCCTCTGCTACAGATTTTCCTCTAACCCACTCAGTAAGTAAACTTGATGATGCTATTGCTGAACCACAGCCATAAGTTTTAAATTTGGCATCTTCAATGATTCCTTCTTCATTAACTTTAATTTGAAGCTTCATTACATCTCCACAAGCTGGTGCTCCAACCATTCCTGTTCCTACTGATTTATCATCTTTGTCTAATGTTCCAACGTTTCTTGGATTTTCATAATGATCTAGTACTTTCTTTCCATATGCCATTTCTTTTCTCCTAATAATTAAATTTTAATGAGCAGCCCACTCAATTTTACTAATATCAATTCCATCTTTATACATTTCCCATAAAGGTGAAAGTGCTCTTAATTTTTCAACAGCTAATTTTACAGTCTCTATAGTTGCGTCTATATCTTCTTCTGAAGTAAATCTTCCAATAGACATTCTTAAAGAGCTGTGGGCTAACTCATCTGATCTACCAATTGCTCTTAAAACAAAACTAGGTTCTAGTGATGCAGAGGTACAAGCTGATCCACTAGAAACTGCTATATCTTTAGTTGCCATAATTAGTGATTCACCTTCCACATAATTAAAACTAATGTTCATTATTCCTGGGTATCTATTTTCAAAGTCACCGTTGAGATAAACCTCTTCCATATCTTTAACCCCATTCCACAATCTGTTTCTTAATTTAGATATATTTTCGAAATCTTTATTCATTTCTTCTTTTGCTATTCTAAAAGCTTCACCCATCCCAACTATTTGATGTGTCGGCAATGTTCCAGATCGCAATCCTCTTTCGTGTCCACCCCCGTGTATTTGAGCTTCTAATCTTACTCTAGGTTTTCTTCTCACATATAGAGCTCCTATACCTTTGGGTCCATAGATTTTATGAGCTGAAAAACTCATTAAATCAACTTTTATCTTTTGTAAATCAATTTCAATCTTACCGGCACTTTGTGCAGCGTCTACATGAAAAATAATATTTTTACTTCTACATAACTCTCCTATCTTTTCAATGTCCTGGATAACTCCAATTTCATTATTTACATGCATTATAGATATTAAGACAGTATCTTCTCTTATTTCTGACTCTAGCTCTTTAAAATCTAAAAGCCCACTACTCATTGGTTCCATATATGTAACTTCAAAACCTTCTCTTTCCAGCTGCCTACACGCATCTAAAACTGCTTTGTGTTCTGTTTTTAAAGTAATAATGTGTTTACCTTTTTTCTTATAAAAGTGCGCCGCTCCTTTAATTGCCAAGTTGTCTGATTCTGTTGCTCCGCTTGTCCAAACAATTTCTCTCGGATCAGCATTAATTAAATCAGCAATATGTTTCCGACTTTGGCTTACTGCTTCATCAGCATCCCATCCAAAACTATGCGATCTTGAAGCAGGATTTCCGTACATACCGTCCATTGTCATATATTCAAACATTTTATCAGCAACTCTTTTATCGATTGGAGTTGTTGATGCATAGTCTAAATAAATTGGTTTTTTAATCTCCTTCATTTAATACTCCGATAATTTAATCTCTTTTACATTACTATTATTTTTTAAAATTACTTGTTGCAAGGTCACATCTGATAGAAAATTGTTAATTTCTGCACCTAAATCTTCCCATAAATTATGCGACAAACATTGCTGATTATTATGGCAATTTGCTTTACCATTGCATGCTGTTGTCTCAACACTTTCATCAACAGCTTTAATAACTTCAGAAATTACAATGTCGTTAGCGTTTTTCGATAATTTATATCCACCGCCAGGACCTTTAATACTTTCAACAAGACCACTTTTTTTTAGCCTAGAAAATAATTGCTCGAGATACGATAGTGAAATACCTTGTCTTTCTGCTATTTCTGGTAAAGATATTGGGTTACCTCGATCATAATAAGCTATGTCGAGCATTGCAGTTACAGCGTATCTACTTTTTGTTGTCAATCTCATATTCTTAAGTTCTTATTTACTAATGTAGCTTTTGCTAATATAAGTATGATGATTAAACCCAGTAATATTGTCAACTATTATTTATTTATATGTTATTGATTTTATTGAGAATGATTCTCAATTGCAGATAAAATACCCCTTAAAATATTGATTTCTTCCTCTGATAGGTCAGCTTTTTTAAAAATATGATTAATTTTTCTAGAAATCATAGGTCTATCATCTTTGATAAAATTAATATCTTTCAATACTTTATCCATATGTTGGAGGAAATTATTTAATACTTTGTATGACGCTATTTCGCTTCTATCAATTTTATTAATATATGAAGCTTCATTCTCAGATTCAAAAAGTATCTCATAAAGTATTATTTGTAGAGAAGACGCAATGTTTAAACTTGAATAATTTTTATTCGATGGTATGTGCAACCCAACTGAACACAGTGATAACTGTTCATTAGTTAAGCCTCTTGCTTCATTACCTAAAACAATAGCAAGATTTTGATAATCACGATGTTTTGCTTTAATAGCAAACTCTTTCGGATTTATTATTTCTATAGGGATATCTCTCTGTCTTGCTGTTGCTCCAATAATATAATTACAATCATCAATGACTTCAGGTAAGTTTTTAAAAACTTTTGCATTGTCTAAAACATCACCTGCATTTGATGCCATTGCATATGATATCTCATTTATTTTGCATTTTGGATCAACTAAATTTAAGTTACAAAACCCCATTGTTTTCATCGCGCGTGCTACCGAACCAATATTTCCAGGGTGGCTAGTTTCGACTAAAACAATTTTTATATTTGAAAACTGAATCATTTTATAATTTTTTATGATTATGTATCTATTATGTATTATAGTAACATCAATTAAATATCCTAAACTACGATTTATGAATAATAATTATAGCCCACAATTAAATACTGCTGTTAACGCTGCTCTTCTAGCGGGAAAAACTATTATGAGATTTTATTCTAGGCTAGAAAATCTTAGAGTCATGTCAAAGGGTCATAATGATTATGTTTCTGAAGCTGATCATGAGGCAGAGAAAATTATTTTAGAAACGCTTAATAAGGCGTATCCACAATACAAAATTACTGCAGAGGAAAGTGGTTCAAATAATACGCAATCTGAATATGAATGGTTTATTGATCCACTTGATGGCACAACAAACTTTATACATGGTATCCCTCAGTTTGCAGTTTCAATAGGTCTCTGTAAAGATGGTGTGCCAATACTGGGTGTAATTTATGATCCTTTTAAAAATGAACTTTTTTGCGCCGAGAAAGGAAAAGGGGCTCTTATGAATGATAAAAAGATTCGCGTGGCAAATTGTTCTTCCATGAAAAGTGCGGTTTTTGGTATGGGTATCCCTTATAGAAAAAAAGATCATACTAGTGCATATATAGAAACTCTTAGGACTCTTATGGATGCAAGAGTTGGCAGCATAAGGAGATTAGGAGCTGCAGCATTAGATATGGCTTACGTAGCGTCTGGAAGACTAGATGGATTCTGGGAATTCAACTTAAAACCATGGGATATTGTGGCAGGCTCAATTATTGTTTTAGAATCTGGAGGTCATGTAAGTGACTTAGAGGATTCTGAAAAGTATATTAAATCTGGAAATATACTTGCAGCCAACTTAAATTTACATAAAGATGTCATTGATAAACTAAAAAAGGATCTCCAATAGATTAAGGTTTATCCTCATCTATTTCTATAACAATATCTTTAACAGAAATGTTCATGATTAATAAAGTGGAGCTGGCTATATATATTGATGAATAGGTTCCAATAATTACCCCAGCTATTAAGGCGAAAGAAAAGCCGAAGAGTATTTCCCCGCCAAATATCAATAGCGATATTAAAACCAATAATGTTGTTAAGGAAGTAATTAGAGTCCTTGATAAAGTTTGGTTAATTGAGCTATTAGTAAGATCTTCAGTGTCAATATTTTCGATAATTGAATTTTTAAAATTTTCTCTAATTCTATCGAAAACTACAATAGTATCATTTAAAGAATAACCAATAACAGCAAGAATTGCTGCGAATACACTTAGGTTAAATTCTATTTGAGTGATTGAAAAAATTCCGATAATCAAAAAAACGTCATGCAATAATGCCAATATTGCTCCTATAGAAAATCTATATTCAAAACGTAAAGTTATATATATCATTATAAGAGCTAAAGCTATTAAAGCTGCAAGTATTCCCTGATCTCTTAATTCTTCTCCAACTTGCGCTCCGACATATTCAACTCTTTTTAGTGAAAAAGTATATTCATTATTTAATTTAGATATCAATGTATTGCTCAATGAAGATTCGCTAGCTGAGATAATATTTGGAATTCTTATTAAAATATCTTTATTTGAGCCAAAATATTGAACAGATGACTTTTCATAATTATTGTCTTGCAAATAATTTCTTATTTTTTCAATTGGCGCGCTATTTTCAAAACTAATTTCTATTATAGTGCCCCCATTGAAATCAACACCATAATTTAAACCTCTTGTAAAAATACTTACCAAAGAAACGAAAATTAGAAATAAAGAAACATATACTGCTTTCCTATGCCATACCATGAAATTAAAATTTATATTTATATTTCTCATATATTTAACTTTTTCACTCTTAGGTTAGAATTTTTTTCATATGTAATATCTGCGAGTATTCTCGTAACAATAATTGCTGTAAACATTGAGCAAATAACTCCAATAGATAATGTAACTGCGAAACCTTTTATAGGCCCTGTGCCAAAAATAAATAATATTATAGACGCAATTAAAGTGGTTATATTGGCATCAGCAATTGTTGAAAAAGCTTTTTTATAACCAAGCTCTATAGATGCTAAAGGAGTAGAACCATTCCTTATTTCTTCTTTCACTCTTTCAAAAATCAAAACATTGGCATCAACTGCCATACCAACCGTCAAAACTATACCAGCTATTCCCGGAAGAGTTAATGTTGCTCCAGGTATTAGTGACATAATAGAAACTATTAGCAATATATTTATTATTAATGCAGAATTTGCAAATAATCCAAAAACTCTGTAGTAATAGACCATGAAAAATAAAACAAGTATTAATCCAATAATTACAGATATTTTTCCTTTCTCAATATTGTCTGCCCCTAAGCTTGGCCCAATTGTTCTTTCTTCGACAATATACATCGGGGCTGCCATAGAACCCGCTCTTAAGTATAGCGATAGATCTCTTGCTTGTTTTGGGCTATCAAGGCCAGTAATTTGAAATGATTTAGATAATCTTTCTTGAATCGTCGCAATACTGATTATTTTTTCATATTTTTTTGTAATCCTTTTGCTTTCACCCCCAATAATTTTCTGCTCTGATTTACTTTCTATAAATAAAACAGCCATTAATTTTCCTATATTCTCGTCGGTAATATTTGCAAATCTTTTTGCGCCAGGGTTATCTAAAGTTATATTGACAGACGGTCTTGAGTTTCTATCAAAACCAGAAGATGCGTCAACAATATTTTCACCAGTTAAAATTACATCTCTTTTTAATAAAACTGGTTGGCCTGTATCATCATAATATAACTTCGAACTTAAAGAAGTTTGATTAGAGCTTTCAGCCGCATATGGATCTGAGTCCTCATCTACCATTTTGAATTCTAGAGTAGCAGTAGCTCCTATTATTTCTTTTGCTCTAGTAGTGTCTTTTATCCCAGGAAGCTCAACAACAATTCTTGTTTTGCCACTTTGCTGCACTATTGGTTCAGCAACACCAAGTTCATTCACCCGATTTCTCAATGTAGTTGTATTTTGCTTAATCGCAGCAATTCTTAGCTCATTAAGCGTTTTATCTGAAATAGCGATATTCATTTTTGCATCACTTATTTTTGTGATTTCAAAAGTCTCTTGATAATTATTTTTTATTAATTTTTCAGCTTTCTTATAATTATCATTATTTATGAATTCAATATTAATATCTGTTAATTGATGATCAAAGTTTACATACCTAACTTTTTCTTTTCGTAACTGAGACCTTATATCACTTGATAATTTTTTTGATTTACTTGATACAACTTCGTCCAAATCTACTTCCATAAGAAAATGTACGCCGCCTTTAAGGTCTAGGCCTAAATTCATTTTTTTTGCGTTTAATGATGTTAGCCAGTTTGGCGTTTCACTAAAAAAAGTGGGTAATGAGTAAACAACACTAAATATTAAAACAATTATTACAATTATTCTTTTTAAAGATAGAATTTTCATTTATTTTTTTATATTGATCCTTTTGGAAGAACTGTTGTTATAGAGTTTTTCCTTACTTTAATACAAACATTATTTGATATTTCTAATTCAATAACATCATCTTTTATTTTTATTATTTTACCCATAATGCCGTTTGAAACAACAACTTCTGTTCCATTAGAAAGCGAGTCTATTAGTTTATTATGTTCTTTAACCCTCTTATTTTGGGGTCTAATTATCATAAAATACATAATTACAAAAAATAAGCCTACCATTATAAGCATACTCATTCCACCATCTGCTGGGCTTGCTGATTGAGCATATGCATTATTTATTATATTCATATTTTTTCCTATAAAATTTAAATTTCTTTTTTATATTTTATTCACGAATTTCTATTGGAATAAAATTCTTTTATAAAATCATCAAATTTATTATTTCTTATTGATTCCCTTATATTTAACATTAAGTCGTGATAATAATACAAATTATGTATCGTGTTTAGTCTTAATCCAAGTATTTCTTTACAATTATCCAAATGTTTCAGATAAGATCTTGTGTAATTTTGACATGTGTAACACATACATCCTTCTTCAATAGGCTTCATATCGTCTTTATAACGACTATTGCGTAACTTTAAAATACCTTTTTTGGTGTATAAAAAACCTGTTCTTGCATTCCTAGTAGGGATAACGCAATCAAAAATATCCACTCCCCGTTTTACTGCTTCTACAATATCCTCTGGGGTTCCTACACCCATTAAGTATCTAACTTTGTCTTTTGGCATCTTGTAAGCAATATTATCTAAAACCTTATTCCTTTCTTCTGATGTTTCTCCAACCGATAAGCCTCCAATAGCATAACCATCAAAACCAATATCCATTAAACCGTCTAGTGATTTATCTCGTAAGTCATCATATATTCCACCTTGTATTATTCCAAATAGATTACTTTTTTCTTTAGTAATAGAGTTTTTTGAATCTTTCCCCCAAATTAATGATAAATCTAAAGATTTCTCTGTAGTTATTTTGTCAGCAGGATACGGAGTGCACTCATCAAACTGCATAATAATGTCTGAACCGAATTTTTCTTGGAGACCAATTGATATTTTTGCATCTAAAAAAACTTTTTTTCCATCAATTGGAGAGCTAAAGTGAACACCCTCTTTCGTTATTTTTCTTAATTTAGCTAGACTAAAAACTTGATATCCTCCTGAATCAGTTATTATTGCGCCATCCCATTTCATAAAATTATGAATTCCGTCATGCTTGCGAATAATATCTACTCCAGGTCTTAACATTAAATGAAAAGTGTTTGCTAAAATAATTTTATAGCCAAAACTACTAACCTCTGCTGCAGACATAGTTTTAATAGTAGCGGCAGTTCCTACTGGCATAAAGCAAGGTGTTTCAATATTATGGTCATTAAGATTAATTTGGCCTAATCTTGCCTTTGCTGAACTATTCTTTAGTTTAAATTCAATCATTATAATATAAGCGTAGAATCACCATAACTAAAAAATTTATAATTATTTTTTTTTGCAAAATCATAAGCTTCTAAAATTTTATCTTTGTTATAAAACGCAGATATCATAATAAGCAAGGATGATTTTGGTAAATGAAAATTTGTAATTAAATGATCCACTGTATTAAAATTGTATCCTGGCTTAATAAATATATTTGTTTCGTGGAATTCGTCTGCTTTGAATTTACTGCCATAAAAACTTTCTAAAGCTCTAGCAACAGTTGTTCCAACTGCTATTATTTTACCATTATTTTGCTTACATCTCTCTATCAATTTCACAGTGGAACTAGGGACGCAATATAATTCAGAATGCATATTATGATCCTCAATATTCTTTGTTTTTATACTAGAAAAAGTTCCCATTCCAATATGCAAAGTAATATGGGTAATTTTTACCCCTTTATTTTTTAGTTTTTTTATAACTTCTTCGTCAAAGTGCAAACCTGCAGTTGGCGCTGCTACAGATCCATCATTTTTTGCAAAGATTGTTTGGTAATAATCTTTATCAATTTTTTTTGGTTTTCTTAATATGTATGGTGGCAAAGGAACAGAGCCATAATCATTCAAAAGGTTTTTAATAGATGAATTCTGAATAAATACTTTACATAAAATATGATCGTTACTTTCTATTCTTAGCTCGATTTTATCGCCAATAATAATTATATCTCCGCGCTTAAGTTTTCTTGTAGATTTTAATTGGCAAATGAATAGTTTCTCGTTTAAAATTCTTTCGATAAATATCTCAACTTTACCTTTTGAATTTTTTCTATAGCCAAATATCCTTGCAGGTATAACTTTCGTATCGTTTATAACCAACAGGTCATCTTTAGATATATATTTATCAAGATTTTTAAAAATCTCATTTTTAAGTGTTTCTTTTGATCTATCAATAATTAGTAGCTTTGAATCACTTCTTTTGTCTTTAGGTGTTTGCGCTATATTCTCCTCTGAAAGAGAGAAATTAAAATTACTAATATTCATCTTTTATATTGGTTATATTGCTATAATGTATTTAAATTTAGAGCATAGGATAGCATAATGAATAGTTCGTCAAAATATAAAGATAAAATACTTTTATCTATAGCTATTCCGACTAGGAATAGACATACTTATTTAGACAAAAGCCTGAAAAGCTTAAACGAACAGATCAAGGGATATGATTCAATAATAGAAATCATAGTTTCAGATAATAGCGATAATAACTTGACTCAAAATATTGTTGAAAAGTATAAAGCATTAAATTTAAAAATAAGATATAAGCGTAATTTAAATAATATTGGTTCTGATGCAAACGTAGCCCAATGTTTTAACATGTCCTCCGGAAAATATGTTCATATTTTTTGTGATGATGATATATATTGTGCAAATACATTACATAAAGTTTTAGATGAAATAAAAAAGGAAAATTATGGGTGTATTTTTCTTAGGCCATATGGTTTCTATGTTGATCACGAAAAAGAATACCCTCTAAACCTAACACATAAAAATAAACCATTAAAAATAGATGATTTTTTAGTGAAAATTTCTTCACAAATGACTCTTGCCTCAGCAAATATAATAAATAAATCACTTATTAAAAATATAGATGCAAATGATTATTGTGGAACTAACTTAGTGCAGGTAAATCTTTTGCTAGATGCTGCCACAAAGTCCAAATCATGCTATTATTTTAAAGATTACATTATTGCAATACAAAAAAATAATTCCGGTGGTTATGATCTTTATGATGTTTTCATAAATAAATTTGGTTCTATACTTCAGAGTTATGTAGATAAGGGTTTAATTAGCGAAAACTTGAAAAAAAAAATTGAGTGTAAAAATGTAAAATGCTTTTTTCCATCTTATATATTTCGATCCATGTATTATTTAAAAGAAGATCTTTCATATATTGAAAATAAATTTGAAATACTTCGTGAATACAGCTGTTACAAATTCTTTATATTACCAATATTCAAATTACCCTATAATCTTGCAATTACATGGTGTTTTTTTGTTACAATTTACGGGAGATTTATTAATGGTGATATTGCTTTATTGTTAAAATTTATAAAAAATATCAAAAAAGAGAAAATTTTTAAATAATATATTGTTATGACACAAGAAAAAATAAATATATCAATTATAAGTCATAATCAAGCAAATATCGTAAAAAACTTATTAAGAGATCTTGAAAAAATTGAAAATATTAATGAAATTTTAATAACAATTAATACAAAAGAAGATATTCAAGAATTAAGAAAATTTAAAAAATTCCCAATTAATTTTATAACTAATAAGGAAGTTAAGGGATTTGGTGAAAATCATAACTACGCGTTCAATAGTTCAACCTGTGATTATTTTGTAATCATTAACCCTGATGTAAGAATAAAAAAAATATGTTTTAAAGATCTAATTAAATATTTCAATATAGACAATACTTTTCTCTTATCACCAAAAGCTGTGGATGAAAGTAATCATATGCAAGATAATGCAAGAGAATTTCCTTCCTTAATAACACCTTTTTTAAGAAAATTAAATTTTTTGCAAAAAAATAAATATAATGATTCTCACGATTATAACGAGGTTGACTGGGTATCTGGCATGTTCATGATAATGAAATCCGAAAATTTTAAGAATATCGGTATGTTTGATAGTAAATTTTTTATGTATTATGAGGACGTTGATTTATGTAAAAGAATAAAAATATCTGGTGGAAAAACTCTTCGAATAAATACGCAAACAGTTATACATGTAGGTAATCATCAAAGTCATAAAAGTTTCAAATTTTTTTATATTCATCTTAAAAGCATGTTGTATTATCATATAAAATATTTATTTAAATAAAAAATAACCACATCTCATTTACTTAATTTATATTTTCTCCAGCCGATTAAGGTAACCGGGACTGTTATAAAAATCTGAGTTACTAATATTGCTATAATTAGACCAGTTACAGAATAGTATATTAATGAATATGTGCCAGTTATTAAAGTTAATATAGAACAAATAAAATGCTGAATGGCCAAAGGCTCTTTTTTAAAACACCTAATATATATTACTATTGAATTAATTAAATGGGTAATAATGATGAAAATTAATATTCCTAAGAAATTATAAAATCCTAATATTCTATTAAATATTTCTTGATGAATAAATAAATAATACAAAAAGCTTATTAAGGTAACTGAAAATATTAGAAAAAAAGAAGACTGATAAAATGCTTTTCTAAATAAAATTTTAAATTTACTATGATCACCTTCTGCAACAAATTTTGTCATACTTGGAATATTTGTTATAAACCATGAACTTGATATTAAACCAATCATATTTCCAACGGCGAGTGATAAACCAAATTGGCCTGCGGCCACTGGATCCTCAAAGTAAAATAAAATTGGCGTATATATTTGAACAAATAAATATGAACTAAGAAAAGTAATTCCTACTTTATTTTTAAATAATTTTGTATCATCTTTCCATGTATAGTTACTTACAAAATTTATTTTTTCTGGTAAATTATTTTTTCTATAAAATATCATCCAAAAAATAGTTATTATTACTACAGATAGTAATAGCATTGATGCCGCATATAAAGGGTAATTAAGATATATTAGTAAACAACATAAAATACATCCTGCAAAGATTTGTACAGTCTTTACAGCATATATTTCCTTAATATTTCCTGATCCTTCTATAATAGATAAATAAGGTAAGCATATTAAGCTTAATGCAGATAAAATTGCATGTACTATCCATGGCAAATACCAAAAATAATTTTTTGCAGCTTCGTTATCATTAAAATATAATATTCCAAAAGGAAATATTATTATAAAATACAATATTCCTTTTTTTAAGTACTTAACAAATGAAGCATTTATAAATTCTTGAAATTTATTAGATTTACTTCCTAAAATCAATCCTTCGCTACCCCATTTTAATCTTACAAATTCTATAGCACTCACATGAACCAAAGCAATTGATAAACCAAAATCAAATAAATATATGAGCGCTGAAAAACTCAAAAATGTATAATACCAACCCTGTTCATCAGGTGTAAGGTAATGTGTTATAAAATATAAAGTAACTATCGCCAGTAGTGCGTGACATATTCTGTAGAGAAATACTATATTCATAAATTACTCAATAATTATTTTTTTATCCATATCTGTAGAAATAAATCATTAGACAGATCCTCGTTTAAACTTAATTTATACAATGATTTATTCAGCGTTAAATCATTAATAACATCTAATATTTCTCTTTGACCTAAACGTTTATTATGTCGAAATAATCTCTCATGTGCACTCCATGCTATTTCTGGCAGCACAAGGTTAATAATTACTTCGGGCGGAGATTTTTTTATTCTTAAAGCCTCTTCTTTTGCTGGCTCATCTGGTAAAAAATCAAACCATGGAACAACTACCTTAGAATTTGGAAGATTATTAGCAAGTAAATACATCATTGGGATATTGGGAAATGCAAAAATAGACTCGTTGCCTCCATAATCTTTAAGAATACTATTTATTTTATCAAACCTTTCATTCGAGGAAGTTGATATTTTTAAATTTTTTAATAAATCAATATCACTATACGATCTTTCGGTCCTTACGCTTGGCTCTATAGCTCCCCACCACGTGTATGGAGTAATAAACTTTTTATTAGAGAATACAAAAATTAAAGATAATCCTAATGTAATAACCATGAATGATCCAGGAATTTTAAAAAAATTTGAGGTCATAAAGTATGAGAATACAAAACCCAGAAAGAGAAATACTCCAATTTCACTTAATCCAGCAGAAGTTCCGTTACCAAAAATCATCCCAATAGAAAAAATAGTAATAATTACATCTTTTGAATTAAAATAATTGCATAATTTTGTAAAAACCAAACTTGAAGAAAAAAATAATAGTAAAGCAGTAGATGATGTTACAACCATAGGTATTATATAATTATTATAGTGATATGCATAAAATTTAATTTTATTATTAATGCTTAAGTAATCATAATATGAGTTAAATAAAGTAATTATTATCAGTGTGTTCAAGAAAAAAATATAGAAAAGATTATTTTTGAAACTTTCTTGAAAAATTATTTTTTTGAAGATGTAGTATGTGATTAGTGAAATAAAAAATAATTTTACAAACCAAAATAGTATAGTTTCCACTTGCGAAAAAAATATATTATTTATTAAACCATTTAGCCAACCAAATAATATATGGTCAAGTTCACCTTTTGCACTTATAGCACCTGTAAATATTTGATCTATAAAATTTAAAAATGCACCTTCCAAAACTAACCATAAAATTATAAAAAAAGATGGTATTAACCCGCCTAAAATATAATAACTAATCAATTTGAAATTCTTGTTATAATTAAAATATACCAAATAAAATGCGGCAAAAGCTGATGCAATTACTATCATCGATCCATTACTCTGCTTTATGAAAAAAGCTAAACTTGAAAAAAAACCTGACAATGCTAAGTAAAAATATACCTTAGTCCTATTTTTTTCAATATTATCACTTTTAATATCACTCAGGAGTATCAAAAATAATAATGATGCTAATGTAAAAGTTGTCAATATTTGAGTGAAATCATAGGTTATATATGCGACTCCTGATTGATAATAAAACATGCATACTATTGATGAAAACATAGCTGGTACAGGCTTAAATCTTTTTAATAATATTGCGTATAGTAACGTTGTTATTATTAATGTTATAAAAAATCCAAATAACCTTAATGCAAAGAATGAATCTCCAAATATTAAAATAAAATTTGATATTATAATTGGGTATAGTGGTGTTAAATATAAGTAGAAATCTTTATATGGTGTCATTCCATTATTCATTAATTGTGCGAATACTGTAAACCATCCTTCAGTAATGGGTAGATAGCTAAATGAATAAAGGTAATTGTATAGTAAAACTAAAGATACAGCACATAGCCAACATATAAAGGGGATAGAATTAGAGCTTTCGTTTATTTTTATGGTATATTTCATTAGAAATATTTATTAACATTTTAAAATTTTTGCGCTAAACAGCTTCAAACCCTCTATCTAATATCATACTTTTTAAATCTGATTCTGTGCTATATGGCCCATCAATATGGTCGACTGTTAATGGCTTATCTTTTGAAATATCTTGTGTTATTGAAATTCCATTAATTATTTCTCTACACGAAATTTGGCCTTTTTGAAGCGGGATTGCAAGATAAAATAATTCTGAAAAATTTTTACTATCAATAATAGTTCCTTGCTCAATATTTTTTTTGGCGTATATTCCTCTGAGCAGCTCATCAAGATACCTGGTTTCTTTGTTTGGAATAACTCTTTTTAGATCATTTACTCCACCACTCATTTCTTTCGCTTTATTGTATGCTTGGAACCAAACATCACAATTTTTGGGGGTTGAGCAGTACTTAGAGACTGACTTTCCTTCCCATTCTTTCCCCTCATATTCAATATCAATATGCCTTTCCCATGTTCTTGCACCTTTAGCATAAGAAATTAACATAGAATCTGTCCAACTATGGTATTCATGAGTTGAAAGTCCTATCACATTATCAGGATAGCGATTTTTCAGATAATCAATTTGATCTAAAAACAATTCATTATCTTCTGACGGATACATAGACACACAATGATTTATAGCTAAAGGTATATTTCTGTTTTTACAAAATGCAACAAGGTCATCTAAATCTTTCTCAGACAGACCTCCAGTTGAAGTAATAATTGGTTTTTTTAATGTAGCGATTTTTTCAATTAATGGCCAATCGTTTGCATCTGAGCTAGCAATTTTTATTATTGGCAAATTTAATTTATCACATAAGTCTACAGATTTTTCATCAAATGGTGTTGCCATAGGAATACATCCAACATTAACAACTTCATCAACTAGTATTTTATATTCTGATTCAGTTAGTTTTGTATCAAGAGTTTTCTGAATATATCTTGACTGATGATCTTTAAAATCTTTATGAACGAAACTGTCAACATCTCTAAACTGAAGCTTTATTGCTGCTTTTACACTATTATGTCTTACGATAGCACCAAAATCTCTAACTATTTTTAAACCCCTATCGACATTTCCCCAGTGATTATTCGCTAGCTCCAATACAAATAGATCTTTAAAGTATGAATTATCCATTATTCTTATTTTTTAGTAGTTAATTTCTCTAGCACATCTATGATATCAACAATATCATGAAATAAATTATATCCTAATTTTAAATTAAAAACACTAATATTGGTGTCATCTTTTTTCTTTGATATATAAAGTGGTAATAATCTGTTTGAAATAGCTGACTCAATGTCAATAGCACTATCACCAACATAATATCCCTCTAAAGAGTTACTATATTTAGAAACAATATTAGACATGCTATTTAATTTTGGATTTTTTGATCCATCATTTATCGTTGAATATATGTTTTTAGTAGAAATTATATCTGTAATACCAAGATAATTACATATTTGTATGGCGCTTTTATTTCTTCTGTTCGTTAATATAAATATATTTTCATTTCCATATTTATTCATACAAAAATCTAAAGTTTTTATAGCACCATCTATGATACTCACTTTTTTATAATAAATTTCATCAAATGATTCGATAAAAAAAATTTTAAATTCTAAAAAATCTTTTTTACTTACAAAATCTATATAATTAGGAAACTGATCTAGTGTTAATGGAAAAACAGTATCAATAATTTTACTAACATCAATATCAGCATATTTAGGAATTGTATACTTTAGGCAATCATAAATAGCTTTATGGCTATCTACAAGTGTTCCATCTAAATCAAATCCAATATAAGATAATTTTTTCATTAAATTAATTATTTTTTGTAAATGCAGTCAGATAATTTTGAAAGACCAATAAGTGTTGCATCATATTTATGATCTATAATCTCTGTTTTTATACCTGTTTGCTTTGAAAGTAATTCACCAAAATCTTCAATATTTTTAGCAAGCGCACCAGTTATTAATATCTCATCAAATTTTACACGGCTCTGAAGCTGCATACTCTTTATGACATCTGAGTATTGACTTACGAGAGAAAATTTAATTGAATCAATAAGATTTACAAGGTCAAAGCTATTTTCATTAATATTTTTTATTAGTCCACCTGTTTTATAATTATACGACCCCTTAAAAAAATTTAAATCAATATTGAGTAAATTACTTTCATCTATCTTTGATTTTGATAAAAATAATTCCCAGAAAATACCTTTTTTTCCGCCATTTAGCTCAGATATTTGATCAAACAATTTTGAAAATAGATCAAGTACTCTGCCACATGGAATATGAGAAATTGTTGTAAAATAATTTTCATCAAATATTGGCCTTAATTCGAAATTTTCTTCATCTCCTTTCTTATAGTGTTTTGATACTTGTGAGCCAGTCCCCAAGTTAACGTTGACAGTGCTGTCTTTGAGATCTATTGATAGTAATGATGCTTGCAAATCACCAATACATCCATAAACCGGAACTTCTTTTTTATTAATATCTATTACACCATAAATATTTTTTTTACTTTCAGAGATATTAGGGAAATCTACTTTTGGCATACTGTCGGGCATCTTTATCCAACATTTTTTATTTATGTCATAAAGTCCAGATGCAGCCGCCATATTTTTAGACATTTTGCCAAACCACTTTCCATGAATCTCGATTAATGACTCACATAAACCAATAAATCTGTATTTTTTACTGTAATTGCTATACGAATATATGTTAGAAACTGGCAGACCATCTCTATACTGCATACCAGTTATTTCTTTAAAGTTATTATTTGGAAAAAAGTCCTGAAGCTGTTTTTCTGTGAAATTCTTATTAGTACTCCTCCAGCTAATATAACTCTCATCTAGCAAATTTCTATTATTTTCTGACATAACAAACCCATGCATTTCGCTACATATATTTATAGCGTCAATTTTTGGGAATTTTATACTTTGGTATTTTAAATGATCTAAAAAACTTTTATAAAAAAAATCTAGGGAAGTTATATTACTCCCATGCATAAAAGAACCTTTTGTTGAATATAACTCGAAAAATTTTTTCTCAGCTGCATTATAAATAATGGACTTAATTCTGCTTGCACCAAAATCAATCAAAAGAAAATTCATAGTTTTTTAACAATATCTTTTAAGAAATTATTAACTAAAATTTCAGATTTATCATTAAGAGGAAAATCTATAAATTTCATATCACCGTAATCCGAAATCGTAGCAAGTTTTAGAATAGAGCCTTCAACTTTTTTGTCTCTTTTCATCACATCTATAATACTCTTGTCTGCAATATTTTTTAAATTTTCAAGAGACTCTTGGGAAATAATTTCTTTTGCAATATGCTCTACTTCGTGAATAATATTATCAGGAAGTGACAGATAATTCTTTGCTATTAAATTTTCTACTAAAATACCAATTGCTACAGCTTGCCCGTGAGGAATACCGTGATCTGACAATACTTCTATTGCATGTCCAATACTATGCCCATAATTCATAGATTTTCTTATATTTATTTCAAATTCATCATTTTCAACAACTGATTTTTTTACTAACAGAGACAGCTTTATTAGTTCTGAGATTGTTTTCAAATCAGGCTTTAAAAATTCTTCTTCGCTAGATTTTAGCTTAGCGATTAAATCTTTATATATTTTAAAAACTTCTTTGCCACCTGTAAGGACCAGACGTAATATTTCTCCATGCCCTGAAAATATATCAATAGGACTTAATGTCGAAATAAATTTTGGATCAATAAGAACTTGCCTTGGAGCTGAAAATAACGCTATTAAATTTTTTGTATGTTTATAATTTAAACCTGTTTTACCACCAACGCAACTATCAGATTGCCCAAGAAGTGTTGTGGGAACATATATCCAAGGAATACCTCTTTTGTATGTTGCTGCAGCGTATGCACCGATATCCTGCATAACACCACCTCCAATAACATATAAAATTGTTTTTCTATTTGCATTGCATTCAAGTAATAGATCGCATAATTCAAACGCAGCGTCTACGGTTTTTAATTCTTCAACTGCATGAAAAGATTTATATGGATGATTATTCATAAATTTAATTTCTTCTTTGTATAGCGAAGCTATATTTTCATCTATAAAAAATACATAACTAAATCCATTGTCATTAATTTCCTTTTCTATGTGAGAGAAAACATTATTTTTAAATTTAACTTCATATGGTCTAGGACTAGATTCTATAGATATATTATCTATTTTAAGATCTATATTTGCTGACAAAATCTCGTTATCTATTTTGAAGGTTGTTTTCATAATTATTCTACACCCATGAATCCACCGCAAGAAAATCCACCATCAACAACAATATCTTGCCCATTAATATAATTTGAAGATTTATTACATAAAAAATATACCACATTTGCAATATCAATAGGGTTTCCAATACTCCCCGACGGAATATATTCCTCAATTTTTTTTATTTCTTCACTACTTAAGTTTTTCCTAGTTAATTTTGTATTTATAAAACCAGGCGAAACACTATTAATACGAATTTTTTTGGGTGATAACTCAATAGCTAAATTTTTCACTAAGCCCAACAAAGCATGTTTAGAAACCGAGTATGGAAATCTTTTAGTTCTGCCAAAATGCGCATAGAGTGATGAGATTATTACAATAGAACCTTCTGTGTTAATAAAATTTCTCTTTATTAGCTCATGCAATATTTCAGTAATTGATAGTAAATTTACTTTTATACTTTGCTCGATCTCAGAATAATTTGCATCCTTAAATGAGCATAAGTTATTACTAGCAGCGCAGAAAATAACATGATCAAATTTTTTTTTATTTAAAGATAAAAATGATTTAATGCTTTTGTCTGAAGATAAATCTAGTTCATCACGAGAGGTTGATTTAACTATGCAGTTATCTGAAAATAACGTGGCTATTGAAGACCCTATATCTCCAGAACCTCCAATTACTAAAACTTCTTTACTCATAATATATCCAAAAAATTTATATCATTATACAGAAATTAGATAAATTAAAAAAGAAAATTGATATTATTTTAAAATCTAATTTTTATTTTTAATCAACATGTTTTTTATATTTTTAAAATCCATTTTTTTTGTTTTTTCATTCATATAATTTTTTAGATTTTTCTTACTATCTAATATTATGTAATTATCATTTTGCAATATAACGTTATCATTATCGTAAAAATACTTTTCGTCATTATATTTTTCAATAAAAACATAAACTTTTTTATTAGATATTTTCTTAGCATGTTTAAATTTAAATGATGGAGCTATAAAATGTGTTTTTATGATTGCAGGATATGCATTTAGATATTTTTTATACCTTAGCGGGTAGATAATTACATTTGTAAAATCAATATTTTTTGTTTCCACATAAAGTTCAATTTGCTTTTTAGGGATAAACTCTGCTTGTTCAGAATATTTATATATATATGAAACTCCGCTTGAAATTATATATATTGCTATAAATGACATTAAAATATTTTTTTTACTCTCTGTAAGAGAATAATTTTTATTTTTTACTCTAAATGAAAATGTAGTTATATATTCCCAAAAAAATAAAAATATATATGGCAATAAAAAAATATAGTACTTCATATATAGATAATTATTATGGGTACTTTTTACTAGAACAATTAATCCAACCACTGCAACTAATATATGAGAAACACCATATATAGAATTAATTTTATTAAAGTATTTTTTTATAGTTTTAAAATAAAATAAAAAAAATAAATAAAACATTAAGGTCGAATAAACCCAGTCAATTGGCATTCTTCCAATTCTTTGGCCGCCATTAGTAAGTTTAATATCATGATATATATTATTGAAACCTATAATTTCGTGCGGGAGGGCCCACTTTGGCTGCATATATCCATTACCACCTTCTTGCGAAATTTGATTAATTGTGACACCAACCCATTCTATAAAGAATCCAGATGGCAAGATAAATAGTATTGATAAAACTCCAGAAATAATAATATTTCTATAAATAAAATAATTAAAATTATTTTTTACAAAGTAATCATAAATTAATATAAAAAATACAAAAGGCATTAAAATAAAAAATAGTCCTTCAGCATAAGACATGATTATTGAGACTAAAATTATTGTATATAACGCTATACTTTTAAAATTTTTTATTTTTGAAAAATTATCTGAGTTTCTTTCAGAATAAAATATTAAAATAAAAATAATAAACATAAATAGTGAATAAGTATTTGCATAAAATCCTTCGTACCAAATATTTAGCATATTTGCATTTAAGGCAAATGCTAAAAAACCAAGTAAAGAAATAAATAAACTTAACTTTATATTTTTATAAAGCCAAAAAAATACTACTGTTGATACAAAAATATAAGGTAAGACAAGTGAAGCAAAAACTATATTATATGAATGTATAGATGACGAAATAAGAATTGAACAATATTGATAGAAACCTAAGCCCCATCTATAAAAGTACATAAATGGCCAGCTCGCTGTTGCATCAGAATATTTATTAATTTCACCAGTGCTAAGGCCATTAAATTCATTTACTCTTAATCTTGAATATTCTAATAACCCTCCATCTTGAATAAACTGAGCCATTTTTGCGTAGAAAAACATATCAGGGCCTATCCTAACAAAAGAGGTTTCGCTATGTAATATTAAAGGATACAAAAGCAAAAAAACAACTGGGGTTACAATTAACGAAAACGAGCAGAGTAAAACATATAATTTATTTTTGTATATTGACATAATATCTTTTTTATAAAAGTCAATGAAAGTATGCTTTAAAATAAATAATACTGATACTAGGCCAATTAAAGTTAGCAAGAAAAATGGATCAAATCCAAGTGTTAAAGAGTAACCGCCAATAATTGATATTAGTATTAAGCCAGCCATTGGCGGAAAAATATAATAAGATAAGTTATCTTTGAGAGCATCCGGAAATAAATATTTGAAAATCATATACCCAAATATATAGAGTAAAAGTATTGAAATAATAAAATAATTATAGAAACTATAACTTGAAATAAGTAAAACTTGTAAAACAAGTAAGAAAATTGTTATAAAATATTTCTCTATTTTTGATCTTTTGAAAAGATTAGTATTAAGTAAATTTAAAGAAAGAAGCCCAATAAAAATTACCATAATAAGCGATATAATATAAGAATATTTAATTGCATTAAGCGTTGAAAGAAAATAAACATCATAGAATGAGGAAATATCAATAGTTGATTTATTGTTGCCTACGGAGGTCAAATATAAAATATTTTTTCTCAACTCAAAGAATAATGCACTGTAGGGATTTGTGGTCCATGCTTCATTTTTAATATTATTTATATTTCCTATAAAAAATCTTTCATCGTTATAACCTTTTCCTATAATAAAATTATTAAATTTTGGTCTAAATGTATACATCGCATGTATATAACTTTCATCATTTAATTTAACTATGTATCCAACATTTTTTATGGCTAATAAGTCAAATTTATAGTTCACATTTTTTCTAATTTTTGTTTTGAATGAATATATTTTGTAATTATTAATGAATCTTTCATCATAAACTATTAAAGAAAGGTCGTTTTTGTTAAGCTCAAGTCTTATACCTTCATTTAAATAATCTGTTTGAAAAATATTTGAGTAGTTATTATCTTCAAGGACTTCAAATTCGAATTTTAATTTTATTGAATTTTCTTTATTAATATCTATTTTTTTAAAAATAGTATTTTTACCTTTATATTCATAACCTGAAATTTCATTAACAATCTTATTTGTGGGAAGACTCAAAGGCTCCCAGCCTACTGCCATATATGTGAGAAGAATAAAAAATATTGAAGCTAAAGAAAATATTATTGTTTTTCTCATTAAATTTTCCTCTTCAATATAAGGTAATTTATTTTAATAAATAACATAGTTTAGTTTTAATTTTTAAAATATTTGTGTTTTTTATATTATTAGAATACTTAATAAATATACAAATTGAGACATACAGTAATAAAAAATATATCACAATTGGTCTGAATATTGTTCCAAAACCTAATGTATAGTATATATCAACATTATTATTTGAAAAATACGATGGTCTATCGTAAATAATATCAGAATAAATAGGAAGCAAATCTAGCGGTAAGAATATCAAAAAAACAAAAAACAAACCGTATCTAAAGTTTTTGTACAAAATAGGTAATAAAGCAAGAAAAAAAATTATTGCGTATCCGCCAATCTGATATAAAAAACACATCATTGACAATAAAATTATTAATAATAGCTCCTGCTCTGATAGATTCTCCCTAAATACGAACAATATCCAACCCACAAAAACTAGCAAAATATAATATAAAAAGACTATAAGTATGTTAATAAAATAAAAAATTTCTTGCATTGGAATGTCTTTATAATTTTCAATCAATATTGAGAAATTTGTTATAGATGATGGCATTGACATAATTTCACGTAATGAAAATATTGAATTATTAAAGCCAGTTAAATTTTGCATAAATGAAAAGAAGCCGCTACCTAAAAGTATGGTTGTAATTATATATATAACAAGTGTTGCAAAAATAGTTTTTAGTAAAATTATCCAATTTTTTTGCAGCACATATGGAATAATTAATATTACAAAATAAGGCTTTAAATTAATTAATAATGATAAACTTAAAATTTTAAGGAAACAATTTTTATTAAAAAGTAATATAGACAAAAGAGGTAAAGAGAAAATTATTAAATTACCTCTTTCTAAAGTAAAAATGAATGGTAGGCTTGAAATAAAAATAAAATATATAATAAATTTTTTTTTAAACGAAAAATATTTATGATTATAGTAATAAATCGTTAAAGCAGGAGAAACTAAAAAAATTAAAAATAATAAATACTTGATATTTGTTCCAGCCTCTCTGAGTAAAAATGGATCTGATGCAAAAATTGGGCCAGATATTGCATTTAAAAATTTTAATATTATAAATGACAGAGGCGGGTATATTGAATTCCATACTGAATATCTTGTATCATTATCTGACCAGTACAAAGGATTAAAAAAATCCATAAATGTATCGTTTTTATCATATAAAAAAGGTGATGGTAAATATTCGTTTTGATATACATAAACTAAAGAGTAAATTATAAAAATTATATTTGTTGATAGTAAAAAGTACAGGTACTTATTTTTCATAACTTTTAGAAATTATTTTAGAAATTATTATACAATAATAACATCAATCTGTTGATTTTTTATTGTTAGAAATTTATTTTCTCTTTTACAACAACCAATGGTCTATTTTGCGAATATGTATGTATAGAGCCAATGTATTCGCCAATTACGCCTATGAAAATGAATTGGAGACCTATAAAAAAGAATAGTCCTATTATTAATGGAGCTATGCCTACTGGGAAAGAGGCCCAGAAAATTATTTTTAAAATTAAATATATAACCCCAATTAGAAAACTAACTGCTCCAATTAAAAATCCTAAGAATGCACAGAATCTTATCGGAAACTTTGAATGACTTATAATTCCTAGCATGCCAATATCGTATAATGTAGAAAAGTTATTTTTTGTAATACCTCTTTTCCTACTTGGCTGTATAAAAGGTATTGTATCAAAATCATATCCTAGATCACATATTAATCCCCTCATGAACGGATAAGGCTCTTTAATTTTTTTTAAGTCTGATATTACATCAGCATCATATAACCCGAACCCAGTTGAATCTCTAATTACTTGTATATCAGATATATGATCTAAAATTTTATAATAATTTCTCCTAAAGAAATTAAATACTATTGATCCTTCACTTTCTGGTTTAACTGCCATTACTAACTTAAACCCTTTTTCCCATCTAGCAATAATGTCTGGTATTAATTCAGGTGGGTTTTGCAAATCTGAGGCTAAATAAATTACCGCGTCACCTTTAGATTGAAGTATTCCAAAATATGGTGACCTGATATGACCAAAGTTTCTATTATTTAAGATCACCTTAAAATTTTTATCCTGAGAAGCTATTTTCCTTAATAAGTCTTGAGTTCCGTCTCTTGAATCATTATCGATAATAATAATTTCAAATCTATAGCTTTCAATACTAGAAACCACTTTTATGATTCTCTCATAAAGTTCTTCTATATTTTCTTTTTCGTTATAAGTTGGCGCTACGATACTTATAAGAGGTTTTAAATTGCGTTTAGAATTATGATTATCCATTATACTTTGCTACCGTTATTATATTTCCTAGTTTCAAGCCAACTGTAATGCCAAAAAAATTTGGAACACTATTGATTTTTAAACCAAAGCCCCATAATAAATGCTTAAGTAAAAAACTTATTTTAAAATAGTTCTTTGTTTTATCCTGAGCTATAATTTCATAATTTAACCTATTTAAAAAATTTTCTGTTGTTTTTAAATTAAATAACTGTGGGTGCTGCAAGCAAAATGGGGGCCATTTTATTTTAAATATTTTTCTTAAAATAGATTTTTCGTCATGAGTCACGATAAGAATTTTTGCGTCTTTCTTTAATTTTTTCTTCATGCTTTCTAAATATTCTAGAGGATCTATTAAATGATCCATCACATGAATTATTACAACAGTACTGATTGAATTATCGGGAATTTTTGAGAAATCAAACATTTCATGAATAATTGACGATTCCTTGCCAGAAACAACACTTTTCAATTCATTTTTTACAGAGATGTTAGGTTCTAACAACCAATAATTCTGATAGTCACCTTCCTTGACACAATTTTCAGTAAACAAACCAATATCAGGTCCTACTTCTAAAAAGTTACCACTTAAATCTGAATGTTTTTTTAAGAAATCAAAATATCCTTTTTGAGTTTTTTTTAATGCCGAAAGTGGAACCTGATCCATATTTGCAGGCATTTGTCCGTACAGCTCTTCTAAGTGTTTATTACTAAAAAAAGTTGGGCAATATAGAGTCTTACATTTGTTGCATCTTGAATATGTAAAAATAATTTTTTCTTTGAAAAAGCCATTCCAGATTTCCTTTAATAATGAAAATTCTGTCTTCTCAGCCCTGCTCTTTGAGTATATTTCTTCTTTTGAGCTTTTAGATCCGCAGATTGGGCAATTTCTTTTTATATAATCAATTTTCATAATCACAATTCACTCAAATATTTTTTTATAATACTATATATTTTAATTTAAGCCTAAATTATTTATATAAATTAACTATCTTTAAAAGTTATTTTTAAATGCCAAAAATAACTTAACAACATCAGTATAACACTAAATATAATTTGAGAGATAGATGGATGAATGAGGAAAATTTCTACAAATATAGGCAAAAATATTAAATTTACTCCTAATATAAGCAAGTGAAATATCATAAATTTTATATACTCTTTGTGAATACTGCCTGGCGACTTAAAAACATAATATTTAGTTGTTAGGAAAGCAAAATGAGTGCTTATAATAAAACTAATATAAAGGACTTCTATATAACTAAAATTATTACTAAAAAAGAAATATATTGCTGGATACGTAATAAAACCAATTACAGTATTAATGGCTCCAAAAAATCCAAATCTTGCAATTCTAGACTTGTTATAAAAATTTATTAAGTTATTATTCAGCATCGAATGGTTTTATTAGCATATTTTCCTCTAATTCTTCTTTCGAAAGAAATGGAGATAAATCTTCTAAAGGTGGGGATGTAATTGTGCCATCTGAATGAATTTTTGCACCTAGCTTAGGAGCAAAAACCTGTTTCTCATCTATCATAATTTCACAAATAGCAGGGTCATCGGTCGCCAATGCTTTAGCTATTTTATTTTCTAATTCATCATGATTTTGACATCTTTCATATTGCATATCAAAAGCTTTACTAATTTTTTCAAAGTCTGGGAAATTTACGCCACTTTTTGGACCCGCTCCAAACTCTGTGCCATTAAAAAAGTTTTTTTGAGTTTGAAACATTGAAACATACCCACTATTATTTAATATAAAAATTTTTATTGGTAAATTATTGCCAACTATAGTTTGAAGCTCTTGTAGGTTCATCATTATTGAACCATCTCCAGCCAAACAAATAGTTTTTTTGTTACCTGAGGCTTTACATGCGCCTATAGCACCAGGCAAGTCATAACCCATAGTCGCGCACCCAGAATTTGTCCACAACCTTTGTCCTTTTTTAAGAAATGCAGCTTGAAAACTTGTAACACATGCTGTTCCATTTGCTGAAATAATTATTTGATTTTCTTTTAAATTTTCAAATAGTTTTTCCATAAAACAATAAGGATTTATTTTATCGTTATCCCAGTATTCTTCTAAAACGATTGGATATTTATTCTTTCTAACGTTACACCAATCCTTCCATTTTTTATGCTCAATATTATTAGCATTATATTGCGAAATTTCTTCATAGAATTTTGGTAGAAAATCTTTTAAATCAGAATTAATTTTAAGATCAGGTTTAACTGTCGACTTGTCTAGTTCAATATCATCAATCTCAACCCATACTTTAAAAGCTTCTCTAGCAAAAGATTTAAAATTATAACTAACCTGCCTAATATTTAACCTGCTTCCTAAAATTATCAGTAAATCAGAATTTTGCACAACAAAGTTTCCAGGTCTATCTCCTACAGTTCCTGGTCTACCCATATAGCAAGGGTGCTCATTCCAAATTGCATCATGAGCATTCCAAGCAGTAACTACAGGTATTTTTAACTTATCAATAATTTCAATAAATTTTTTATGTTGCCCACTTAATCTTATTCCACTTCCAGCTAAAATTACTGGTCTTTTTGCTTTACTCAAAAGATTCAATATCTCTTTTGAAACGCCTTCTAAATTAATTTTTTTTGTGTTTTTATTTAACTCCATAGGATCGAAGCCTTTTAAATCATCTGTTTCAATTTCTGAGGCTTGAACATCTAATGGTATATCTAGCCAACATGGTCCTGGTCTGCCAGATGTTGCTAAATAAAAAGCTTTTTCTAGATGATACCTTATTGAATTTGGGTCTGTAACCATTTGAGAATATTTTGTAACAGGCTTAATCAATTCTTCAATGTCTAACTCTTGGTCGCCAAATTGCCTTAATTTTAGCCCAGTACTTCTAACAGTAGTTTCATATTTAACTTGGCCTGATATTATTAACATTCCGATACTATCAACATATGCTCCATATACTCCGGTAATAGTATTTGTTCCACCGGGGCCTGATGTCACATTTAACAAGGCTAATTTATTATTCACCCTGTAGTATGCTTCTGCAGCAATACTACAAGCTTGTTCATGATGATTATACAAAGTTTCAATTTTTGGGTGAGTTGATATTGAATGATTTAGATGCATTGAACCGCCACCAGTAATCATAAATGCATGCTCAATACCCATTTCGTGAATTTTGTTTGCTACCCAATCAGATAATTTTATTTTCATTTTTTATTCCAAATTGCTGTTCTTATTATTGCTTCATCAATATCTACTGTCAGATCATAATTTGATTCTTTTTTTATCAAGGTAATATCAGGCACATATCTTCCCAAGTTCCAACCACCGTCTTTTTTCCCAAGTATTTGGTATTCTTTGTTACCTATAAGATTTGCTACTTTTATTGCCAATTCTTCAATTGAATATCCATAAGGTGAGCCTACATTATAAGCTGCATTTTTTCTTCCCTTGATTAAAATATAAAAAAGCCAGAATATTAAGTCTGTTGGGTACAAATATGATCTTACAGGTTTACCATTACCTTTAACGATAATTTCTCTTCCCTCTAAAGCATCTCTAATGAAGTTACCAGCAGCAAAATGTATATCCAAAGACAAATAGGGTCCAAGTAAAGCAAAAATTCTAGCTATCTTAACATTAATATTATACTGTTTACAGTAGATTGAGCATAACATTTCTGCAGCTCTCTTTGATTCAGCATAACAATTTACAGTATTTATAATATCAGGCCCGCCAAGAAATTCTTCGTCTACATTATCTAAATCAAAAGGCTGGTTGCCATAAACTGCACCTGAACTCATAAATAAAAATAAAGAATCTTTATTTTCTTTTGCAAAGTTTAAAATATTTTTTGTACCATCAACTATCGTGCTATACATTAAATAAGGATTTTTCTCATTTAAATCAGCGCTAGCATCTGTAGCGCCATGAATGATATGAGTAAAATTTTCTTTTGGGTATTGAAAATTACATATATCACCACTAATAAAGGATATATTCTTTGAACTAAATACTTCTGGATGTTTTTCCTTAAATCTATCAATGTTTCTGGACAAGACAGTAACACTTATATTTGCATTATTTTTACGATTTAATTCAATTATGGTATTTAACAGCCAAATTCCAATAAAACCAGTTCCGCCTGTTAAAAAAATATTTTTATTTTTTAGATCTCCCCATAAAGAATATCCATTATCTATAATTTCGTTAATGTCTTTTTCCACAGCACACATAATATCTTATAGTTTTTACTTATTTATTATTATTAAGTTTGTTTTTTTTAAAGTCATATGAAGACCATAATATTGTAATTATCAGCAATAATAGTATTGTAGCATTAATAATGGTATTGCTATTAAAATAAAAATATTGACCTCCAGGATAACCAAATAAGAACTTATGGACAAAGTAATAACCTTTTGGAATCATCAATAATGTTATGAAGAATAATAAAAAATTCTCAAAAATACTTTTTCTGCTTGATTTTATTAAAATTATAATTGGTATTAAAAAATACATTAGCTTGTAGTCGGTTGATGTAACTGGTAGTAAACATAAAGCCGATGCAGCCAAAATAAATTTATGTGAGATTTTCCTCATGTTTACAATTCTATATACTATAAATGATAAAAAAATTACAGCAAAGATATAGTAGTACGGATACGGATTAAACATTGCATTATGAGGTCCGCAACAATGTGGACCTATAATAAGTCTATATGCATTTAGCAATGAGTGAGAAAATGGGATGCCACTCCAGCCTTGAATCATTGTAACTGAGTAAGAGTTCAATCCTTCTAAAAAACCATTAGCCCATGTTGAAACATTTGATAAAAATTCTCCACGAATATTTAAGGCTAAAATATTTGGCGATATAAAACCAATAAAAGAGCCTGCTGCTATATTCCAAAATTTTCTTTTACTTAATATTACAACTATGAATATCAAAGGGTACAGCTTGACAGAAGCTGCAAAACCAATAAAAACAGCGCTCCAAAAATATTTACGTTTAATAAATAAATAAATAGAAATTGATATCATTATAAAACAATGGCTTTCAAAATTTGAAGTATGAAGTGTTAGCAATACTGGATAGGAGCATATAGCCAAAGCCAGAACGATTATTAGCCTTTGAGTAACTTTTAGAGAATTAAAACTAAAGTATAAATAAAGTCCTAGAAAAATTAAATATGAGTATACAAATATGAAAGCTGTAACATAAGGATTTGGATAACCATATAAACCTCTGCCAATATCCTCAAGGATACTTAAGGGAATAATAGCGGCTGGAAGATAATTAAACTTTATGTCCCATCTAAATCTCCACCACATGTCGGCAAGAGAGAAAAAATCTGAAAACATAGTTCTTGGGTTTGGTAAAAAAAAAGATTCTTTATATACCCTTGTGTAGCCATCTGGTCCAGGCACTGCTTGCCAATGAACATAATGAAATAATATAGCAAAAATAAATCCGAAAAACATTGTAAATAAAACGAAATTTAAACGCGCATAATTTACATCTTTTTTTATTGAAGGAAAAATTTTATATTTTAGAAAATATAATGGAATTTTACCTTTTATTTTCAAAATTAAATTTTTTAAGTAATATAAAAATTCTCTCATTTGTTTAATCATATATAAATTTTTACCAAAAAATTGAAAATCTATTAAAATAACCTATTCTATAAAAAATTTATTTAAAGATTCTTGGTCCAAAATACATTAATTCTAATGAAATATCCATATTTTCAGTACCATCAAAATATTTGGCGCTAATCTTAGGATAGTTAATTTTTTGCATTTTAAAATTTTCGGGAAGCTGGCTTATAAAACCATTGAATGCATTTTTTGCATATATATTGTGGCTTGAAGTAAGAACAAAAAATTCTTTTACGCTATGCCTTGATATATATTTATTAATTAACTTCTTACTATATACTCTGGGAAGTGGGTCGTTATATAATGGTGATGTATAGAAAATTCTACGCTGTTTTGAATTATTTTTTTCGTCTATAAAACAACTTCCAAAACTTGAAACTTCAAAAAAATCAGCAAGTACAATGAACGGTATATCTACTTTTTCATAATTTTCATATTTGCTATAAAAATTTTTTAAAAAATATTTATATTTTTTTTCATTGTCTTTACAAACTTTATCTGGGTCTGGAATTGAAAAAAATATATTTGAAAGTCCATTAAAATTATTTTCTGTAATATTTATTATGCTAAATGGAGTTTCTTTTTTATTAGGTATTTGAAAAGTTAATGAAACTACAGCAAATATTATAAAAATAATTGATATATTTTTTTTTAGTCGTTCTCCTATATTATTTTTATCTAATACTTTAATATTATCTTTTTTTTGCCTTTTACTAATTTGCATTGCCAATAATGTAAAAAAAATTAGCGGGAAAACAGCTAGTAAATTATGCGATAAAGGTCTATAAGAATAATAAGCAAACGATGCTATTAGTGGCATTGCTAGAAGAAATATATAAGGATCTTTTTTAATCAATATGTTGCGTATTATCATTACGGTTGCAAATAGTAGAGGAGCAGTTACCCAAATACTTCCTGAGGAATGCCAGCCATATCTTGTAGATACATAATAGAATTGATGATCAAATATATAAGTATTAAAAGCTAAAAAAATAATTATTGATAATACTAATAATATAAGTAAAAGATGAAATTTTGTTTCTTTAAAAAAATTTACAAACTTATCTTTATAGTTATTATAATTAAGAAAATTAACTATTGATTTTAATGAAACTAACATTATTAATGAAGTGGCAAGAGACAAAAGAGATAGTGAGCTCCAAATCATAGCAAAAAGAATAGTAGAAATTAATATAATTTTAGATTTTATAGAATTTGGATTGGCTGAAATTATGACATATGAAAAAACCATTAAGTAAAATGGGAAAAATCTAACGACACTTGATGAAGGATAAGCTTGTGGACCCACGGAAGATGGATCAACAAAAAGTATTAAAATCGCTAAGCTTAAAGGCACAATAAAAATATATTTATTTTTACTACACATAAAAATTCCCATAAGAAATATTAAATTCAGTAAAACTGCTTGGCCAAGCCAAACTGAGAAATGCGGATTTGGAGATATTTTGCTTGCCAATAAGTTAAACATTAATGAATATTGAGACAATGTTAAAAAAATATTTTGAAAACCTATTTCGTAAGTTGGGCCTGTAAAATAAGCCCAATGTAATACTGGACTTGCATACTCGAGTACATCTGTTCTTAATGAAAAAAATAAAAAAAGTATAATTAAAATTACATATATTAAAATACTTTTTTTTGTAAAATTTTCTAGATTTTTTAAAAACGGTGGAAATATTTTGATATTCGAAGAAATAACTTTTTCTGTAATCAAATTTTGAGATACTAATAAGTAAGAACTTAATACTCCTATAACACTGTAAGTTATTATATGTGAATGTATTGAATCTCTTACTCCATGTCCGGTAAGTATGCCTAAAAATAATATATAATAAATACTATATTCTAAAACTGTATCCATAGATTGCTTGCTTGATTTGCTATTAAAATACCTAAGCTGAAATGCGCAAATTATAAACACTATACTCAGAATATTCATAAGGTTCGCTATTGGCATACCGGGAGTTTTTTTAATCTCAGTAGCAAAAATAATACAAAATACTATAAACAATACATGAGGAGCTATTTTTTTTATTAAGAAAATTAATGTTGGGTTAATTCTATTGATTAAAGTATTTGTATTAATAATATTTTTAATATTAATTTGGTTTTGAATATAAATAAAAGATAAGGCTATCCAGGCAGACATTGCAATTACTGCTATTTTTACATCTCCATAATATCTAAAAAATAGCGCATAAAAAACAAATGAGAAAAATAATACTATATTCATTAATTTGTATACATTATCTTTGATAATCATATTAGTAATATGAACGAGATTTTATAAGATTTTTTCTGAATAACTTAGATTCTCGTTACCATTGTTAAATTCTAGTAGATTATATAGTAATAAATAAAACTATTAAATCTAAATATGTGTATTGATCAACTTACTATAGACTAGTATTTAGAATAGATAATAAGTCTTATATCCTATAGAATTAATTAAAATAATTTAAATTTCAAGAATATGAACAAAGCTTTTTTTATTGATAGAGATGGAACTATTAATAAATATATACCATACATTAATAATATTGATGATTTTGAGCTTATAGAGGGAGTATCAGAAGCAATAAGATTAATTAATCAATCAAAATGGCTCGTAATAGTTGTAACTAACCAACCACAAGTTGCTAAAGGGCTGCTATTAGAAAATGATGTAAATAAAATGCATGATAAAATGACTAGTTTACTTAGTAAAGACAATGCAAAAATAGATGGGATTTATTATTGTCCACATAGTCCGCCTAATAAATTTAAAAATGGTAATAAGGATTATCAGATTAATTGCTCATGCAGAAAACCAAAATCTGGATTGTATATGCAAGCCCAAAAAGATTTCAATATTGACTTCAGCAGTTCTATCTTCATTGGTGATACAACTAGAGATATTGCTGTCACAAAAGATATTGGTGGAAAGTCTATACTGCTGAAGTGTGGTCTTGGGGGTAAAGATAATAAATTTCCTATCACTCCAGATCATTATTGCAAAAATTTACTGGATGCCGCAAAAACTATATTAAAAAAATAATTCTACTTAATCAAATTTTGATACTTAATAATTTGATTTACAGATACTTTATTAATATTTTCTTTTGCTTCAAAACTTTTATACCACTCAATTATTAATTCTAGCGTTTCATTTATATTTAATATTGGATGCCAATCTAAATAATTTTCTGCTTTCGTGATATCTAATTTTAAGTAATTAGCCTCATGTAAAATTTCTGACTCCTCTTTTTCATATTTCCAATTAGCATTTTGTCCCCACTTATCAGACAAATTTTTTATAATCCACTCAACATTTCTTACATCATCATTTTTTGGACCAAAATTCCAACCAGAAGAATATTTATAATCTCCATTATAAAGTTTCTCAGCAAGCATCATATAACCTCTTAATGGCTCTAAAACAAACTGCCATGGTCTGATTGCACTTGGATTTCGTATTATTGCAGCTTCATTTTTATAAAAAGATTTTATTGCATCTGGAATAAGCCTATCTTTTGACCAGTCTCCCCCTCCTACGACATTTCCTGCTCTTGCAGATGCCATTACTATTTTATTTATATTTGGCTTAAAAAATGAACTTCTATAAGCAGATGCAACTATCTCTGCGCATCCCTTACTGCTGCTATATGGGTCGTATCCACCCATTGGCTCATCCTCACTATAGCCCTTTTCTCGTTCTTTATTTTCATAGCACTTATCACTTGTTATATTTACTAGTGATCTTACGGAGTCACATTCTTTAGCCGCCTCAAAAACATTAACTGTTCCCATGATGTTTGTACTGTAAGTTTCAACAGGATTATTGTATGAATCTCTAACTAGAGCTTGAGCTGCCATATGTATAATTATATCTGGCTTAGCCTCTGTAACTGATTTTTTTAGGAAATCTAAATCTCGAATATCACCAATAATAGAATTCATTCCATCACTAATATTAGCGTCATTGAAAAAAGATTTTTGAGAATTTAAATCTATAGAATAACCTGTCAATTCAACACCTAGGTTCTTTAGCCATAATGATAACCAGCTTCCTTTAAAACCTGTGTGCCCAGTAAGGAATACCTTTTTTCCTTTCCAAAAATCTAAATTCATTTCCAGGATTTCCATGGTGCTTCTTCACTGTCCCACAAATCCTCTAGTAATTTTTTTTCTCTTAGAGTATCCATCGGCTGCCAAAATCCATCATGCTTGAAGATCATAAACTCACCGTCTTTTGCAATATTTGTAAGGGGTTCAGATTCCCATGCAATACTATCATTATCTATGTATTTAATACATTTAGGTGATAAGACAAAAAAACCACCATTAATCCATCCGCCGTCACCTTTTGGTTTTTCGATAAAACCATTGCACTTGTCTCCATCAATATTCAAAGCGCCGTATCTACCTGGGGGTTGCACAGCTGTTACAGTGGCGAATTTCTTATGGTTGTTATGAAATTCTATCAACGATGAGATATCTACATTAGAAACTCCATCTCCATATGTAAAACAAAATGATTCTTCATCTTTAATATAAGAGTAAACTCTTTTTAGTCTTCCGCCTGTATTTGTTTGCTCACCAGTATCAACCAGTGTAACTTTCCAAGGTTCGGCATTTTGGTGATGCACTTCCATTCCGTTTTCAATCATATCTATAGTAACATCTGACATATGAAGGAAATAATTAGCAAAATATTCTTTTATCAAATAACCTTTGTAACCGCAGCATATTATAAATTCATTAATTCCATGAGAAGAATATATTTTCATTATATGCCAAAGTATTGGTTTGCCCCCAATCTCTATCATTGGCTTAGGCTTTAAATGGGTTTCTTCAGATATCCTCGTACCTAGGCCACCCGCCAATATAACTGCTTTTTTTACCATGCTTTAGCCTTTTAAAAATTAATATTAATTTAATTATACATAAATTTAATAATTTTAATCACTCAAATAAATTGTTTTCTTCCAAAAAACCAGCGTCCTTATCTTTTTCAGATAAAAAATAATTTGATTTTTTTGGCCAATCTATATTTAATTTGGGGTCGTCATATCTAATTGAGCATTCATATTCTGGACTATAATACTCCGTTACTTTATATACCACTTCAGCTAGATCTGTTAATGCTAAAAAGCCATGTGCAAATCCTTCTGGTATCCATATTTGTTTATTAGACTCACTAGAAAGCTCAATGCCTTCCCAACACTTAAAAGTTTTAGATGACTTTCTAATGTCAACAATTACATCAAAAATTTCACCACTTACAACCTTAATTAATTTCCCTTGAGCTTTTGGATTTTTTTGATAATGCAAACCTCTTAATACATTTTTTTTAGATTTTGAGTAATTATCTTGAACAAAATTTACTTTTTTTCCAATTATTTTAGAAAAATCATCTTGATTATAAACTTCAGAAAAAAAACCTCTGTCGTCTTTGTATGTCTTAGGCTCAATTAAAATAGCTCCCTTTAGTCTAAAATTTTTTATATTCATATATTATTTTTTTCTATTAAGCTCATTAAATATTTACCATAATTTGTATTAATCAAAGATTCTGATAATGCTTGCAATTGTTTATTGGTTATCCATCCAGAATTAAAACTAATTTCCTCAGGACAACAAATTTTTTTATTATTTTTACTTTCTAATGAAGCTATAAAGTTTCCTGCTTGAAGCAATGAATCATGCGTTCCTGTATCTAGCCAAGAATATTTTTCATCCATCAATTTATATTCTAATGCACTATTTTCTAAATAAATATTATTAATATCTGTAATTTCTAGCTCGCCTCTATGCGAAGGTTTTAAAGATTTTGCATACTCCACTACTTGTTCATCATAATAATATAAACCTGTGACCACATAATTAGATTTTGGAAGTTCTGGTTTTTCTTCAATTGACTTAATTTTATGATTTTCAAGCTCTATAACACCATAATTTTCAGGGTCATTTACTTTATGAGTAAATATTGTTGCTCCAGTATCATTGTCGTACGCTTCATTCAGCAATGTATTAAAATTAGGACCGTAAAATATATTATCTCCAAGTATTAGAGTTGATTTACATCCTGATAGAAATTTTTCTGCTATCAAAAAAGATTGTGCAATACCGTCAGGGGATTTTTGAACTTCATAATTAATATTTATACCCAAATGATTCCCGTTACCCAACAAATCGTAAAAATTTTTTTTATCGTTTGGTTTTGTTATTATTAAAATTTCTCTTATTCCAGATTGCATTAGTATTGATAATGGATAATATATCATAGGTTTATCATAAACTGGCATAAGCTGTTTACTTACAGACTTACTTAGCGGATAAAGTCTTGTTCCTGATCCGCCTGCAAGTATGATTCCCTTTCTAGCTTTATGTTTCATATTTAATAATTTACTATATTTTTTTTATAATACCCTTAACAGCACTTTTTACATCATCTTCCCATTGTGGTATTTCTACCGATAAAAGAGATCTTATTTTATTTGTACTTAAAACTGCATTTTTTGGCCTTTTTGCAATTGATTCATAATTACTTGAAGATACCGCATATATGCTCTCTAAATTTGTTTTTACTGGATAGTTATTTTTTAGAACTTCCGCGATAATAACTTTAGCGTAATCATACCAGCTGCATGACCCGTTAGCTACAACGTGATATGTACCATATATATCATTATTTTTATAGTTTTCCATATTTCTAATTAAGATATCTGTGACATTTGATATAAATTCAGAAGATGTTGGAGTGATAAATTGATCGTTAACAACATCTAAACTGTCTTTTTTTTTAGCCGAATCTATAATTTTATTAATAAAGTTATTTCCATATAAACTAAATACACTACTTGTTCTAATAATTATATGCTGATCATTGATCTTTGTATTTTCTTCGCCATCTAATTTTGATTCACCATAAATATTTATAGGATTTGCTGTATCCTCCTCGGAATATTTTTTATTACTCTCTCCATCAAATACATAATCTGTAGAATAATTAATGAATGGTATATTATGTTTTTTTGTTAATGAAGAAATTATATGAACAGCATCAGAATTAATTGAAAATACTTTTTTCTTATCACTTTCAGCTTTATCAACATCTGTATATGCAGCAGAATTTATAACTAAATCGGCTTTTATATTATTAAAAATTGAAGTGATTTCATCTTTAATAAGCAAATTACATTCTTTTTTCCCTAAAGGGAGTATCTCATGACGACCTTTTAATATATTAAATAAAGATTTTCCTATTTGACCATCCTTCCCTATTAATATAATTTTCATTTATACTGAAATTCCATCCATTTTTTAAATTCTTCTGACATTAATTCTTTTAGCCATTCAGGATTTTCTAAGTACCAATTAACTGTTTTATAAATTCCTGATTCAAAACTTTCTTTTGGTGCCCAGTTTATATTTTCAAAAATTTTAGATGAGTTTATTGAATATCTTTTGTCATGACCTGGTCTATCTTCTATATGCACTATTAATTCTTTGTATGATTTATTATTTTCTCTAGGCCTAATTTTATTAAGTACATCACAAATGCAAGAAACAACTTCGAGATTTGTTTTTTCATTATTACCTCCAACATTGTATGTTTCGCCTGGTAAACCCTTGTCTAATATTTTCCTAACAGCAGAACAATGATCTTTTACGTAGAGCCAATCTCTAACTTGCTTTCCATCACCATATATTGGAATTTCTTTGTTTTGCAAAGCATTAATAATGCAAAGTGGTATTAATTTTTCAGGGTATTGAAATGGGCCAAAGTTATTTGAGCAATTTGAAATAAGCGTAGGTAGTCCATATGTTTTATTCCAAGCTCTTACCAAATGGTCCGATGATGCTTTACTAGCACTATATGGACTATTTGGAATATATGGATTATCTTCTTTAAAAGATGGGTCATCAGGTTTCAATTCCCCATAAACCTCATCAGTAGATATATGATAAAATCTAAAATTATTTTTACTATCCAATACTAAACTTTCCCAATACTCTCTTGAAATTTCTAGAAGATTAAAAATGCCAATAATATTAGTTTGAATGAAATTTTCTGGAGAGCTAATCGATCTATCAACATGGGATTCAGCAGCAAAATTAATAACAGCTCTTGGCTTAAAATCTTCGAAAGCTTTTTTAAGAAATGTCTTATCATTAATGCTTCCTTGTAAAAAAAATAAATTTGAATTATTTTTCAAGGATTCTAGATTTTTTATATTTCCTGAGTAGGTTAGTGCATCTATATTGATTATTTCTTCATTTGTTTTTTCAAACCAATCTAGTACGAAGTTTGAACCAATGAACCCTGCTCCACCTGTAATCAGAATAGCCATCTATTTAAGAGATAAGCCATGTTCGATTAAGTCGCAGAATATATGCCCTACAAAAATATGCATTTCCTGAATTCTTGCAGTTGATTGTGAGTTTATAATTATTGAATGGTCAGCTATTTCATTTGCGGCGCCTCCATTATTTCCTAACATACAAACTGTAGTAACCCCAATTTTATTAGCTTTTTTAACAGCATTTATTACGTTAAAGCTATTACCAGATGTGGAAATACCTATTAATACATCACCTTTTGTGCCCAAGCCTTCAATTTGCCTTTCAAAAACTTTATCATACGAATAATCATTTGAGATACAAGTTATGGCAGATGAGTCTGTTGTTAATGCAATAGATCTTAATGGTCGTCTATCATTTTTATATCTTCCAATAAGTTCTGCGGCTAAATGCTGGGAATCACCAGCGCTACCTCCATTCCCACACCAAAATATTGTTTTCCCATTAGATAAACAATCTACTAGCAGATTCGAAACTTCTTCTATTTTTTTAATTGTTTCCTCGTCAAGATGATTTACAACATCCTTATGATCTTGAATATGTGAATGAATTACAGATTTAAAGTTCATATTTTTATATTATTTTAATCATACTACAAATTAACCTTCTTAAAAAAATTTGTCAATTTTATTCTAAGTAATTTTTTTGGTAAACTAAACTCAGCATAATCACAATAAATAAGCCGAAAACATTATCATAAAATACTGAATTAAAGAAAGAACTTACAAAAATAATAACAAATGCGCCTATTGCAAGATACCTTTTTCTTGCCTCCTTAAATAAAGAATATAAAAATAATATGTATAATGATAAGCCGAATAATCCAAGCTGGGTTGACATACTAACAAATTCATTATGTGGGTTATTTGAAATTGCTAAATCATGCTTCACATTTATTGTATTTTTTTCAAGAAAATGTTGTACTGAATTTTTATAACTTCCGACACCACTTCCTAAGATAGGCTCATCATTTAAATTTTGTATTCCAATTGATAACCAAAGGGTCCTTAGACCAATTGAACTTGTATAATTTTTATCAATTAATAATTTAATATCTTTATTTGTGTCATGCATAGATTTTATTAGATTTTCTGATATTGGTGAGAGAAAAATAAAAAAAGTCACTAAAAGTGATAAAGTTGTAAATAAATATTTTATCTTATAAAAATGATAATAAATTATTAAAAAAATAAAAATAGAAGCTATGATATATGAATTTCTCGAGTCGTTCATAAAAAAAATATTTATTAAACATAGTGCGGAAAAAATGTATAACCATTTATTGTTATCTCTTTTGGCGACAAATATTGACAAATATGAAATGAATGAAAAAATTGCGCCGTGCACTATGCTAGTCTGAAATACACTTGCTTGAGTTATTGTTCCAACCAAATTCATATTGTAGTAATCATATATTGGTTTTAAATCTACAAAATTGAAATATTTTAAATATGACATAAAAAGTACTACAACTCCGCCAGCTATAAAGTACTTTATTACTAAATCACTATTTTTATTACGATTTATATTTATGTACAAGAATGGAATGTATAAAAATTTAATATATTTTTTCAGGGAGGAAATTATAGAATCAACATCACCGATAGTAAAATATAATGACATAGCGAGAAATAAAAATATTAATAGCCCATAGAGCATAAATTTTTTAGAAATTAGATCTGAAAAACTTCTTTCATAAATCAAATGCATAATTGTACAAATAACTGCTAACAATACAAACACATTCAATAATGCTGTTGAAATTAATAAAAAAAAAGCCGCTAAAGGTAAAAATAATTTTTCTAGGTTGCATATATTAAATTTATTAAAACCTTTAGTTTTTTGAATATACTCATTCATAATTTTTTATAGTTGATTAATTTTCTTCCCCTACCAAATTTAAAAATTTTTGAGATACTGTTTCGTACAGTGTTATCAATCAAGCCATAAGCTCTCTTGTATTTTTCATTAGGTCTGCCAGTAAAAGATGTTACATGAAAATACTGACCATTAATTTTTGAAGGCGAATTTTTTGAAAAATAATAATTTGAAACACAACATCTTGCTTGATTACTTATGATTTTATTAACTGAATGCCAGCTATTTCTAGTAGTTTCCATAATTACCATTCTATTAAATAATGAAGTTATATTTTTTGGTTTTGATACATTATTATCCCAAAGTTCAAAGTTACCACCATTATCTTCTACCCATCCTGGTGTTACATAATATAGTAAATTTAATCTTCTATATTTATCTCTATTAATATTATGACTGTTGTCAATATGAGGGTTTAAAAAATCTCCTTTGGTCATTAAAGATAATCCCCCAGCATATAAATTTTCATCTGCTTCTAAATTATTAATTTTAGTTATATCTGAAACTATATCTAATATCTTTTTATCTTGAAAAGCATAAATTGCATTATTGATGTTTTTATTATAATTACTTAAGTTTGCTAAAGTTCTTTTTCTTTCTCTAAATGATTTCCTAAAGTAAAAATTATCTATTTTTTTGGGAAATGATTTATATATTTCATAACATAGGTCATCTGGAAGTAGATTGTCAATAATTAAATGCCTGGTATTTGTTTTTTTCGGTGTTTGCCAATCTTTCATTAATTTTTTTTTATTTTCTGAAAGTTTATAATAGATATGCTCTGTAAAGTTCAGTCTTTTAGTCATATAATTTTTTTATATTAATAAATATTTATAAAATTTTATTTTTAAAGATATTTTGTTCTCTTCCTGGCCCATTAGAAATAATATCTATAGGAACCCCAAGATATGATTCTATTGCTCCGATATAAATTTTAGTTTTTTCTGGAAGATCATCATAATTTTTTATTTTTGTGATATCAGTCATCCATCCGTCAAAATTTTTATAAACTGGAGCATTATTTTTATACTCAATACATACTTTAATTTCTTTAAACTGATCTAATACATCAACTTTAGTTAAACATATTCCTGTAAATCCATTAATTACTATTGAGCGTTTCAATGCAACTAAATCAAGCCATCCGCATCTTCTTTCTCTTCCTGTTGTAGCACCAAGCTCGTGACCAATTTTTGATAGCTGCTCTCCATCATTATCAAATAGTTCTGTCATAAATGGTCCGGAACCAACTCTAGTTGTATATGCTTTCACTATAGCTAGTATATAGTTTAGTTTTTTTGGTGATACGCCAGATCCTGTAAATATTCCTCCAACCGTTGTATTTGACGATGTTACAAATGGATATGTGCCATGATCGATATCTAAAAGTGTTCCTTGAGCACCTTCAAATACTATCTTTTTTTTATTTTTAAATGCTAAATCTATATACTCAGGAACGTCAATTATGTATTTTTTATACGTTTCATAATCTGATAATAATTTTTCATACATCTTGACATCATCAAAAGTCTTACATTCATAGTAATTTTTTAATACAAAATTATGATAATCTAATAACTCTTTTAATATATCTTTTAGAGTCTCAGGATTTGATAGATCGCCAAGTCTAATTCCTCTTCTAGAAATTTTGTCTTCGTATGCCGGACCAATCCCTCTTCCAGTAGTACCAATTTTACTTTTTCCTTTCTTTAGCTCTCTAGCTTTATCTAGCTCTATGTGAACAGGTAGAATTAATGGGCAGCCATCTGAAATGAGTAATTTTCCATCAACAGTGATATTACTCTTTCTTAAAATTTCAATTTCTTCACTTAAGGCATCTAGCGACAACACTACTCCGTTACCAATTATGCATTTTACATTATTATGCAAAATTCCAGAAGGTATCAAATGTAAAATTGTTGTTTTTCCTTCAACGACTAGTGTGTGGCCAGCATTATGCCCTCCTTGAAATCTCACAACCGCATCACACTTCTCAGTTAAAAGATCTACAATCTTACCTTTTCCTTCATCTCCCCATTGTGCGCCTAATATTGCAATACTATTGTTCATTGTAATCCTCTACAAGCCATTTTCCAGATTTATTAACGAGTTTTTTTAACGGCTTACTTAGGAATTGATTTTTTAATAAATATCTAATATCTATACTAAAACCAATGCCTGAAATCGTGCTGCTATCTATATCATATCTTCCTCCAATAGCCACCTCTTCGCTATCACTTTCAATATAAGCGCTAAAAATAATATCGCTTTCATAATCAAACCCTTTTAGCTCGCAAAAATCATACTTAATCTCTACATCTGCATGAGACTGAGCTATTACATCTGAAAATTTTTTCATATATTTTATATCATTCTCAATATTATTATCGAATGATTTGAGCTGATCTAAGTATTTCTCAATTTCCTTTACTGAGCCATGCATTTTTGGAAAACTCTTAAAGCATTCCTTTAATGAATCTTTGATATCAAGATCTTTTAAATAATTTTTAATTTCCGAGCTTGATTTACTTCTTATGAGATTTTTTATTAATTTTTCTTGATTGTTTTCTAAATTAGCATATTTCATTAATTTTTTAAAAACACCAACGTGTCCTAGATCTAAAAATATTTTTTTATTTGTGAATTTTTTCAACACATTAAGCATTAGTATTGCAAGCTCAGCATCACTTTCAACTTCTTTGCTACCTATTAATTCAGCTCCAGCTTGAATTGGTATTCTTGATTTTTTTGAACTGATAGTTTTAGCCCTTACAACATGATCAAAATAACAATATCTATTTATATTGGTATCGTTATATGTTGAATATATTCTTGAAATTTGCGATGTTATATCAGCCCTAATCCCTAACTGTTTTCCTGTGTCTTGATCAATTAACTTAAAAGTCTGTAAGTTTAAATCTTCGCTAGCATTTTTTTCCAATGAATCTGTATATTCTAAAAGCGGTGGTATAATTAAACCGTATCCAGATGATATGAAAATATCAATTACTTCTCTCCTTTTCATCTCAAGCCAATAAGCTTGCTCAGGCAATATATCTTCTATACCTTCTGGTAGTATCCATTTAGTAGTTGGCATTTTAAATTATTATTATTATATGTATGTTATTTAAATTTATTTATAGAAACCCTATTTTATGTTTTTAAAATATTTAAAAAATTCTGAATCTGGATCTATTACTAACATATCAGATTTATTTTTAAATGAATTGACATAGGCCTTCAAACTTCTTGTAAATGCGTAAAATTCAGCATCTTTACCATATGCATTTGCATATATAGAGGTTGATTTAGCATCGCCAGAACCTCTTTCTTGCTCTGATGTTCTATAAGCTTCAGCTATGATAACAGTCCTTTTTTTATCTGCTTGTGCTTTAATATTTTCAGCTGTCTCTTTTCCTCTAGCTCTAAAATCTTTTGCTGTCCTACTTCTTTCAGCGCGCATTCTTTGGTAAACAGATTCACTGACATCTCCAGGTAGCTCAATCCTGCTAATTCTCACATCAATTAGCTCGATACCAAGTTCAGAAGCTACTAACTGTGCTTTTGTTTCAAGCTCTTGCATAATTTCTTCTCTTTCACCTGATATAGCTTGTTGAATTGTCCTAATTCCAAATTGGTTTTTTAATTCATCTTTAACAATTTGTGTGATTCTTCCTTCTGCTCTAGCTCTATCTCCTAAAGTTGATTTATAATATGTCTTCACGTTAGCAATTTTCCACTTAACAAAAAAATCTACCGACATATTTTTCTTTTCGCTTGTTAAAAATAACTCAGGTTTTGCATCCATTGTGAGTATTCTTGCATCAAATTTTCTTACGTTGTTCACTAAAGGTAATTTAAAATGTAGCCCAGGTTTTAAGTCATCTCTTTTTATTTCACCTAGCTGGAAAACCATTGCTCTTTGGGTTTCATTCACAAAGAAGGTAGTTGAGCTAAAAATTAAGAATATACCACCTATTAAAAATAATAATTTACTATTCATAATTATCTCCCCTCCCTATTATTTGTTTCGCTACTAATATAATCATCACTATCATCGTCTTCTTCTATATTTTCATTCAACTCTTTAGAATTAATAATTTTATCTAGAGGTAAAAGCATTAGATTATTTCCCTCTTTTATATCTATCATTAGTTTTGAACTATTAGATAATACTGACTCAATTGAATCCATGTATAAACGCTTTCTAGTTACATCTGGGGCTCTTTTATATTCTTTTAATAATTTTAAAAATCTGTCAGCATCACCTTCGGCATTTGCTATCACCATCTCTTTGTAGGCTAAGGCGTCTTGAATCATTCTCGCTGCCTCACCTCTGGCCTTTGGAACAATCTCATTAGCATATGCCTGAGCTTCATTTTTATAACGCTCCATATCCTCCCTTGCTTTAGTAGCATCTTGAAACGCATCTTGAACTTCATCTGGCGGCTGTGAATCTTGTAAATTTACTGACGTCACTTGAATTCCTGCCTGGTAACTATTTAAAACTTGCTGCATTAACTCTTCTGTCTTATTTGATATTTCTGTCCTTCCTTCTCTAAGTATATAATCCATCTTGTTCTTACCAACAACATCTCTAATTGCAGAATCGAGCACTCCACAAATTGTACTTCTGCTTCCAAATCTACATGTTCTGTCCCCATTGATATCTGGGTTCTCGACATTAAATAAATAATCTTCAGCATTTTTTATTCTATATTGAACTGAGAATGCTAGTTCTACGATATTTTCGTCTTGAGTAAGCATTGTTGTTCTTTTTTCGACGCTTCGAATCCCTGTAAAGTTTACTGTCTCGTGCGTCTCAATTGGTCTTGGTAAGTGCCAACCAGGTCCAGGCATAGCTGTTCTCTGATACTCTCCGAATCTTAAAATAACTGCTCGTTCGTTTTCGCTAACAATATAAAAACCTGTTGCTGCCCAAATTAATGATATAAAAACAAGCAAGGTTACTAATGACTTGCCTTTTCCTGTGCCACCTGAATTGCCGCCTGTATTTTTTGATCCAAATAAACCATTTAACGATGACATTAGTTTATTTAATACTGCATCTAGGTCGGGCGGTGCTTGTCTTCTATCTCTATTCCAAGGGTCTTTTTCTTTATTAGGCTGATTCCAAGGCATTCTAATGATCTCCGTTTTAATTTTAAAGTTAAAATACTATTTTTATATATGTATTATATAGAATAATTATCCAGTTTTATAAATTTCTTGTGAATTTTTTAATTTTTTTTGTATATTTCTGCTTAAGAAGCCTTTTTTACGCAAGTATTTTGCATAACTTTGCGATGCGCGAAATTTTATCTCACAGCGTCCTAATTTTGTAAAGGTTTCACTCACTACATTACAATTCTTATATATTGCAGCTCTTATATTATTTTGCTCAGGCTTTAGGTTAATTGTAAAGAGCATATAATCCTCAAATAATTTTTCTGAAATCATTTTTCTAAGATTATCGACACCATAGGAAGTTTTTGCAGAAATATAACAAAAGGAATCTTTCTGAAGATGTGAAAAATTATCTGGGTTATAATTTTGATCAATTTTATTGAAGACTAATATTTTAGGAATTTCTTCAGCGCCAATATTTTTTAAAACACTATTTACTTCTTCTATGTAAGCCGAAAAATTATCATCACTTAAATCTATTACATGCAATAGCAAATTACTCTCTGCTACTTCTGATAATGTAGACTTAAATGATTCTATTAAATGATGCGGTAACTCTCTAATGAATCCAACTGTGTCACTTACAATAGCGTTTTTTTTAAACTCTAATTCGAGTTTCCTATGAATAGGATCCAAGGTAGCAAAAAGTTTATCTTCTGATAATGTATTCATGTCAGTCAATAAATTAAATAAAGTTGATTTTCCTGCATTTGTATAACCAACAATACTAATCCTAGGAACACTTTTTTTTAATCTTTGGTTTCTACTCAAACTTCTCTGATTCCCAACTTTTAACAGTCTTTTTTGAATAGTTTTAATTCTAGCTCTTAGCAATCTTCTGTCAGTCTCAAGCTGAGTTTCTCCAGGTCCTCTAAGACCAATTCCACCTTTCTGTCTCTCTAGATGACTCCACCCTCTTACAAGTCTAGTTGATATATAATTAAGTTGAGCTAACTCAACCTGTAATTTTCCCTCATGAGAAAATGCTCTTTGAGAAAATATATCTAAGATCAGACCTGTTCTATCTAAAACTCTCGCGGAAAACAATAATTCAAGATTCCTTTCTTGACTAGGGCTAAGATCAGTATTAAAGATAACTAATTTTGCTCCAGACTTTTTTATTTCGCTAGCTATTTCTTCAGCTTCACCTTTTCCAATGTAGTACCTTATACCTATATTTTTATTTTTTTTTGTAAAAAAAATTGTGTCTAAAATATGAATGTTTGCAGATCTTACTAAATCCTGGAACTCTTCTTTTGAATTATTTACGTCTATTGGAAATTTTTCAATATGAACCAAAAGGGCTTTATTTGAAGAGCTTTTTATATCAATCAAATCTCATATTCCTATTTCAAAAATTAAGACTCTGTTTGGAATTTTACAGTCTTTGATGGGACTATAGTAGAAACAGCATGTTTGTAAACCATTTGATTAACTGTATTTTTTAAAATAATCACATACTGATCAAATGAATCAATTTGACCCTGGAGTTTAATACCATTTACCAAATATATGGCTACAGGAATTTTTTCTTTCCTTAAGGTATTTAAAAAAGGTTCTTGAAGTATCTGGCTTTTTGTCATTATTATATCTCCGGCTTTATTTATTTTATTATTATTATTCTGCTAAAAAAAACTCTATTCTAGATTCAATATTATCATAATCTATGAAACTATACACCGTTGTAGAATCAAGGTGTCTTAACCATGTTATTTGTCTTTTAGCTAATTGTCTTGTAGCTGACAATACCTCTTCCTTCATATCATTCAAGCCAATACTACCTGACAAATATTTATTTACTTCTTTATAGCCTATTGTTGACATTGCAGGCAATTTTAAATCAACATATTTTTTTAACAAAAACGATACCTCTTCAATTAATCCATCATTAATCATAATATTAAATCTTTTTTCAATATTCTTATGAATACTTTTTCTATCATTTGGCAGTATAGACAAATTTAGATTATTAAAATACTGAACATTCTTTGAACATTTTTTAAGAGTTATACTTGGTTTTTCATTATTTGAAAAAAATATTTCTAGCATTCTTTGTATCCTGTATATATCATTTGGGTGTATTTTTTTCGCAGATTCGGGATCAATATCTTTTAAATAATTATATAAATACTTCAAACTATGGCTTTCAAACATGCTATTAACATATTTTTTTGTTTCTATAGATATATCATTTAATTTTGAAAGACCGCCTGAAAAAAAAGTTTTAAAATACATCATAGATCCACCAACTAGGATTGGGGTTTTTTTTAAGTCATGAGCTATTTTAATTTGATTGATCAATTCATTATAAAAAAGAGCAACAGAATATTTCTCATAAGGCTCTAAAATGTCTACCATCTTATGTGGAAATTTTAATAAAGTATCTTTATTTGGCTTTGCAGAACCTATATTAAATTCTTTATATAACATTACTGAATCTATACTTATTATTTCCAAATTAAATTTTTCTGAAAGGCGTATTGCTAGATCAGTTTTTCCAGATGCAGTGGGTCCCATAATTGACAAAACTTTATTCATGCTTCTTTTTTGCAACATCATTTCTTACGTATAGTAAATTTACCTTATCAATATTTTTCTCTAAATTTTTACTTAAAGAATACTCGATAAAAGAAAATATATTTCCTAAGTTGTTTTTATTATCAATAATGATTTTATCAAATATTAACTGATTTTTTTCGTCAGCATTTAAAATGTTTCTATTATTTTTTACTAGCGTTAATTGATCATTACCTAAATTGTTTTTTTCATAAAGTTCTGATTCTGAGCTCAAATTATAATTTTCATTATAAGATATGATTTCAGAATAATTTCTATACCTAACCCAAAAAATCTCATTCATCCTAGCATCAATAGAAACTATTATTGGATTGGTATAACTTTTATCTAAATTTGATAGCGCTAAAACTTGAAAAGAATTTAATGTTACTACAGGTATATTTAAATAATATGACATAGCTTTAATAAAAGTTAATGAGACTCTTAAACTTGTAAAATTTCCAGGCCCGCTATTAAAACCTATTATTTTAATATCCTTTTTTTTTGCACCAGCTTTTTTTAAAATTATGTCTATTTGCTCTACTAATTTCTGTGATATTTTTGTATCTTCATTAATCTCTTCTACAAAAAGTTTTTTATTTTTTTTTAAGGCCAGAACAGTTTTATCAAATGCAGTATTTATGAATAAAATCATTTTTTTTCTAATAGTACCGAAGCATGCACTTCTATCCCTTCATGTCTTCCAATATACCCTAATTTATCATTAGACTTTGATTTGATATTTATTTGCTCCCTATTGATTTTTATAAGGCTACTAAGATTTTTTTGTATTTTATTTGCATGTTTTGAAATTGGAGGTTCCTCAGTAACTACTGTTGCATCTATATTAACTATTTGATATCCATCTTTACTTATCATCTTTACTATTTCATCAAGAAAGTATGAGCTATCTTTATTTTTATATTTTTCCGAGGAATCAAAATATAATCCCATGTCACCTTTGCCAGATGCACCTAGGAGCGCATCACATATGGCATGTATTAAAATATCTCCGTCAGAATGAGCTACTATAGATCTTTTTGATTTAATTTTAATACCACCAATAATAATAAATTCGCCATCTTGCAACCTATGCGAATCATATCCTTGACCAATTTTTATCATACTAGTTTACCCCTTTTCATAGTATTTACTCATATACTCATAAATACATTTCATATAAGCCATATCGCTTTCGTAAGTTATTTTATAGTTATATGGTTTGCCGATATGTATTCTACATTTATGTCCTAGCACCTCAAGAGCCTGGCTATCATCTGTTACAGTAATATTATTATCATGACAGTGTTTTAATGAGTCATATAAAATATTAAATTTAAACATTTGGGGTGTTTGTGCCAGCCATAAATTTTCTCTTGGTACTGTTTTGTCGATTGTTGAATTACCATCAATTTTTTTAATTGTATCAGAGATTGGTATAGCCATAATACTGGAGGTATCGCATTCTATAGTTTTATTAATAAATTCTAAATTTTCATAAGGAAATATACATGGTCGTGCTGCATCGTGAACAATAACCCACGTATCATCAGTGTTATCAAAATTATCTTTTATATGTTGCATGCAATTGAAAACGGTATCTTGTCTTGTTCGCCCCCCTTTAACTAATTCAATTTTTTTAAATAATTTTTTTGCATTTTTTGATTCTAGGGAGGTGTCTTGATCTAAATCGGACTGGATTATATCTTTAAAGTCACTAGTTTCTTTAGAGGAATCATCATATCCAACAAAAGTTTTTTTTACTACACCTAAATTATTAATGTTTAATATAGAAGCATTTAAAATATCTAGCTCTTCTTCTATACATTCAAAAATTTTATTTGATTTCTTGTATCTTGTACTCTTTCCTGCTGCTGGTATTATGCAAAAAAGTTCAGCGTTATTTTTTAACTTATCATTCATTATTTTAAGATTTGATAAAATGTTTCTTTCTCTTTTATTAAGCCTAGTTCATTCCTTGCTTTCTCTTCTATCACACTTAAACCTGTTTTTAAATTCTCAATTTCATATTTTATTAATTTAATCTTTTCTTTAAATTTAGAATTTTTCTCCTCAAGATTAGTAACTTCTTTTTTTAGGTCTCTGTATTCTTTATAACTTGCATCACCCAAGGCGAACTTAAAAAGTAAAATAATTAAGATAAAAGATAATATTAAAATTACTTTATTCATTTTATATAATTTTATTAAAAATTGATTTCCCTGGGTAATTTGCGTTCAAGCCAAGCTCTTCTTCTATTCTTATTAGCTGATTATATTTTGCAACTCTATCGGATCTAGATAATGATCCGGTTTTAATTTGACCTACTGAATGTGCAACTGATAAATCAGCTATAAATGTATCTTCTGTTTCGCCGGATCTATGTGAGACTACTGAATTATAGTTATTTTTTTTGGCCAAATCCATTGCCGAAACTGTTTCCGACAAAGTACCAATTTGATTTAATTTAATCAAGATTGCATTAGCAATGTTTTTCTCGATTCCTTCTTTAAAAATTTTAGGATTTGTAACAAATAAATCATCACCTACTAATTGAACCTTTTTTCCTAAAACTTTTGTTAAATCTGCCCAACCTTTCCAGTCATTTTCATCTAAAGCATCTTCTATTGATACTATTGGGTAACTTTTTGTCCAAGAATTAATTAGATCAATAAATTCTGCACTTGTATATTTTTTATTTTCTGATGTTAACTCATATTTATCATTTTTGTAAAATTCACTACTAGCTATATCAAGTGCAAGCATAATATCTTCACCTGGAGTATATCCAGCTTTTTCTATTGCCTGCATAATTACGTCTAATGCTTCTTTATTAGAAGATAAGTTTGGTGCATATCCTCCTTCATCTCCAACTGTTGTTATGTATTTTTTGCTATCTAATATTTTTCCTAATACATGAAAAATTTCTACTCCATATCTTACGGCTTCTTTTAAGGAACTTGCTCCAACTGGCATGATCATGAATTCTTGTATATCTACGCTATTATTTGCGTGAGACCCACCATTGATAATATTCATCATTGGAACTGGCATAGTATATTTTTTTGATGATTTAATATTTTTATAAAGTGGAACATTATTATTATTTGCTGAAGATTTTGCATTTGCCAAAGAAACTGCTAAGAGAGTATTAGCTCCAAGTTTTGACTTATTGTCGGTTCCATCTAACTCTATAAGAGTTTTATCAATTAATTCTTGATTATTAGAATCTAAGCCAGTTAGAGCATAATTTATAGCTCCCTTAATAAAATCGACATTAGAAGCCACACCTTTGCCACCATATCTTAAAGAATCTTTATCTCTCAGTTCTAAAGCTTCTCTAGAGCCCGTTGAGGCACCAGAGGGAACAGCTGCCCTTCCCATAAAGCCTGATTCTAAAAATACTTCTGCCTCTAAAGTAGGATTTCCTCTTGAGTCAATAATTTCTCTTGCTGTAATTTTTTTAATATTTGATTTCATATTTTTTATTTTACTTTAAAGATGCCATACAATCGATGAATAAGTATAAATTTATTCTTTTGAAGCCGCATCAATTTTTTTTAGGGTTATTAATATTTTCTCAATTGCATCCAAATGTAAAGAATTCATACCGTCACACAAAGCATTTTTAGGATCTGGATGAGTTTCCATAAATATTCCTGATATTCCAACAGAGATGGCTGCTCTTGCTAATGGAGCAATAAATTGACTTTGCCCGCTTGAACTATTCTTATTTAAACCTGGTAATTGAGTTGAATGGGTTGCATCAAAAACTACAGGGCAATTAGTTTCTCTCATAATAACTAAAGACCTCATATCAGATATTAAATTATTATAACCAAAACTAAAACCTCTCTCGCAAACCATTATATCATTATTGCCTGTCGACTTTGCTTTATCAACAACATTACTCATCTCCCAAGGCGACAAAAATTGACCTTTTTTTATATTTACCGGAATATTGTAAGATACTACATTTTTAATAAAGTTTGTTTGTCTACACAAGAAAGCTGGTGTTTGTAATACGTCAACAATGTCTGCTATTTCATCTAGTGGAGAGTCCTCATGAACATCTGTTAAAATCATTAAATCTAATTCAGATTTAATTTTATTTAATATTTCCAAGCCTTTTGAATAACCAATACCGCTATATGCATCATTAGATGTTCTGTTAGCCTTGTATAGTGACGACTTAAATATGAATGGGATTGAATGCTTTTCTGTAATTTCTTTTAGTTTTTCAGCTGTACTAAAATTTATTTTTTCACTTTCAATAACACAAGGGCCTGCTATTAAAAAAAAACAATTTTTTCTATCTTTATTAAAATCAAATTTTTTGTTCATTTATTATCTCTTATTGATTTAACAAAAGCTTCGAATAAAGGATGGCCTTTAATTGGCTTAGAAGTGAATTCTGGATGAAATTGACAACCCAAGAACCAAGGATGGTTTTTCAACTCAATTACTTCCACCAACGTTCCGTCAATTGATTTCCCAGATATAATTAAACCATTCTCCTCTAGTAAACTCTTATATTCATTATTAAATTCAAACCTATGACGATGCCTTTCAAAAATTGAACTCATATTATATGCATTATAAGCGTTTGACTCTTTTTCTAGAGCACACTCTTGTTCTCCAAGCCTCATTGTACCACCAATGTTTGAGTTTATATCACGATATTCTACTGATCCCGTATTATCCAACCACTCCTCTATTAAACCAATAACCGGATACTTAGTTTCTTTATCAAATTCTGTGCTGTTTGCATTTTTTAACTTACACACATTTCTTGAAAACTCTATTACTGCGGCTTGCATTCCCAAGCATATTCCTAAAAAAGGTACTTTATTTTCTCTAGCGTACTTTATGGCATTTATTTTTCCTTCGATTCCTCTCCCTCCAAAACCACCTGGAACAATTATTCCGCCTGCATTTGCTAAAGACGAATGATCCTTGTCATTTAGCTTTTCAGCGTCCACATAATCTATATTAATATCAACTCCTGAATGAACTCCAGCATGTTTAATCGCTTCATTAAGTGATTTATATGACTCAGTATAATTTCCATATTTTGCAATAATTTTTATATTAATTTTGTTTTTAATATTATTTCTTTTATTTTTGTATTCTTCCCACGCCGAAAGTGATGTTTTATCACAAGATAGATTCAATTTCTTAACTATGATGTCATCCAAGCCTTGATTGTGAAGTATCAAGGGAACTTCATATATATCATCTACATCTATTGAATTAATTACTGCTTTTGCCTCAACGTTTGTAAATAATGCAATTTTTTTCTTATCATGATCACTAATATCTTTTTCAGATCTACACACTAAAATATCTGGCTGAATACCAATAGACCTTAATTCTTTCACAGAGTGTTGTGTAGGTTTGGTTTTTATTTCATTGGCTGCTCTTATATAAGGTACTAGAGTTAAATGTATGTAACTTACAAGTTCTCTACCGTATTCAACCCCCATTTGTCTAATAGCTTCTATAAATGGAAGAGATTCTATATCTCCAACTGTTCCTCCAATCTCTACAATACAAATATCTTTATCAAAAGACCCTTTCTTTATATTGAGGATAATTTCATCAGTAATATGTGGTATAACTTGAACTGTGCTTCCAAGATACTCGCCTTTTCTTTCCCTTTTTAAAACAATGTCATATATTTGACCAGTCGTATAATTGCTTGACTTGTTGGTTTTGTAATTTACAAATCTCTCATAATGTCCTAAATCTAAATCAGTTTCTGCACCATCATGAGTCACAAAAACTTCTCCGTGCTGCGAAGGGCTCATTGTACCTGGGTCTACATTAATATATGGATCAAGCTTAATGACAGAAACACTTAGATTTCTAGATTCAAGTATAGACCCTAAAGAAGCTGCCACTATCCCTTTTCCAAGAGATGATACAACGCCACCAGTAATAAATATGTATTTTGTCACACTAAAATAAAAGTAATATAAGACGGGAATATAGTTTATCAAATATTATTATATTCTACAATTTATCAATAAATTAATAATTCCAAAAAAAAATTATTCATGTAATATTAATAATGATTCAATAATAAGGTGCAGTGAATGTTTTGTATAAATGTAGGTAAATTTGAAAGATTAATTAGAGTATTTGTAGGTTTTTTGATATTTTATATTGGAGTTATTTCTCCATTAGAAGCGCAGTTATGGGGTTTCATAGGATTAGTGCCGGTAATCACAGGAATACTTGGATGGTGTCCTTTATACTTACCATTTAAAATTAATACAAACAAATAATATAATTATTACTTAATTTTAAATAATATTTTAGCATTTATTTCCATATAAATTTTAGCTCATTATCAATATATATTAACGGAGTTCTGTCTCTCATCCACGGAGGAACTTTATTCTCTCTCATAAAGTCTTTTAAACTTTTTCCTGAATCACCTATTTGAATATTTTCGCCAGTCTTTCTAAACTTTACTTCAACATTTCTATTTACCTTAAAGCCTAATTTATCTTCTAAGTTGTCCCAACTTAAATTTATAGACAAACAAGTGATAACTAAATTTTTTTTAAATTCCCACAAATATACTTTTGAAGAATCATGTTTGGTTAGGGGGCTCATGATCTCTACACAATCATTAAATCTCCTAATTTCATATTCAGAACATTTAAAGAATGGAGACTTATCTTTTCCAGCTAAAAAAACATCTCTATAAATAGATTCTATTTGACTCAAAGATGGCATTCTAAAGTTATTTTTCTTTATCCAAAATCTAATAACATTATTAAACCTATAACTATCTAAATTTTTAACATTCAAATTTATTTTATTGATATCTTCTAACAGATATTCTTTAATATCGATTTTAGCTAAATCATCATTTAATTTAACAAGCTCAGATAAGTTATTTGCTGATCTAGAAATTGTTGAGGCGTAGCTAGGCCACTTTTTTTCTATAATTGGGAAAATGCTTTTTCTAATAAAGTTTCTTGAAAAATTTATATCGTTATTAGAAGTATCGAAGACATAGTCCAAGTTACTATGTTGAACAATATTTTCCAAATTTTTTTTACTAAATTTTATAAATGGTCTAATGTGGTATCCATTATTATATTTTTTTATTTCTGGCATTGAAGATAAACCTTTCGCTCCAGCTCCGCGCAATAGTTGATATAAAAAAGTTTCTGCTTGATCTTCCATATGATGAGCAGTCATCATTACTGTCTTAATATTTATTTCATCACAAATAGATTTATAGCGATCTTTTCTAGCGATTTCCTCAATGCTATCTCCTTTATGCATGACTATATTTAAGTTTTTAATTATTAGTGGAACCTCAATATCTTTACAAAAATTACTACAGTGTTTTTCCCACTCAATTGATTCTTTATTTAAGTTATGGTTAACATGTATAGCTTTAATTTTTTTATCTAATTTTCTTGCAATTTTTTTTGAGAAATATAATAAGGCTGTAGAATCTATTCCTCCACTATATGCTATGAGAAATTCATCATAATTTTTTGATTCAATTTTATCTGTAATAGAATTTTCAAAAATTGAAAATAGGTTTTCTAAATCAAAATCTGGCGCTTCCATTTTATTCTTGATAATACCCTACAGATTCTAATTTATCTTTTCTGTTTTTAACAAGAACTCTTGGGTCCATCGCATGGTATATTGATAAATTCTTAGCTATTGACTGCGAAATATCTTTGCTTACCTTGGAAATATTTCTGTGTGCACCTCCCAATGGTTCAGATATTTGCTCATCTATTAACTTAAGTTTTAATAGATTGTCAGCTGTAATGCACATAGCTTCAGCAGCTAAATGAGCATTTTCTGGTGATTTCCATAATATAGATGCGCATCCTTCCGGTGATATAACAGAATATATACTATATTCTAGCATTGATAAATGGTCGCATACGCCTATCGCAAGTGCTCCCCCTGAACCTCCCTCGCCGATAACATATGATAAAATTGGCACAGATAAGTTTGACATTTCTAAGAGATTATTTGCTATTGCTTCACTTTGCCCTCTTTCTTCAGCATCAATGCCTGGATATGCTCCAGGTGTATCTACAAATGTTATGATTGGCATATTAAATCTTTCTGCAAGCTTCATGACTCTTAAAGCTTTTCTAAAACCTTCCGGCTTAGCCATGCCGAAATTCCTTTTAATTTTATCATTAGTACCTCTTCCTTTTTGATGTCCAATTACAGCTACAGATGTTTCTTGATACTGAGCAATGCCAGCTACGATTGCATTGTCATCAGCATAAGCCCTGTCACCATGGAGCTCATGAAAATTTTTAAATATTAAATTTATATAGTCTAACGTATAAGGCCTGTCAGGATGACGTGCGATTTGTGTAATTTGCCATGGTGTAAGATTACTATAAATATCTTTTATTAAAATATTACATTTTTTTTGAAGTACATTTATTTCTTCAATAATATTTACTTGCCCATCCGAGCCGATGTTTCTAAGCTCTTCTATTTTATCTTCTAAATTTTTTATAGGTTTTTCAAATTCTAGCATCTCGGTACCTTAAAATATTTACATCGAGGAATAGATAAGTTCTATATCTTCAATACAATCAAGTTTTATTAATCCGTTAATTATATCATTAGTTGGCAATATTTTATAATTTTCACCCAAAACTAGGGATTTTGTTATTCCTGAAGTCATATAGTCAATTCTTACCATACATTTGCCATTATTATCTCTATCAGAGAATAATGACTCAAGCTCGTTTATTAATTCTGGCAAATCCTCTTCATTAACAACTTTGAACTTAATTCCTGTTGCTAAAAGAATTCTTGCGTTTTCAATTGTATTTATTGATTTAGCTCTGAAGCTCAACCTATTAGTATAATCATCCAATCTAAGCGTCCCTTCTATAATTACAATCTCATCTCTATTGATAGATTCATTTAGAAGATTATTATTGGCTATTACATCTATATTGTCGGTATCGTCACCAAGATTAATTTGAGCTAATTTATCTTTTGTGCTTGTTGTCCTAATTCTAATGCTATTAATAACACCTGCAATTTTATACGACACGCCTCTATTTCCATTATTTTTATAATTATTTTTGACTGAGTAGATATCATTACTAATAATGTCTTTTATTTCATTCTTAAACTCTGTAATTGGATGGCCTGTTAAATAAAACCCCAAAACATCTCTTTCAAAAGATAATTTTTTTATTTTGGGCCACTCTTCAATTCTTTCTAACTTAACATTAGAGTCTTCTTCAGAAAATCCAAAAATATCTATTTGTCCTTGAGAGATATTTTTTGAATTTTGGTCAGCCATCTTCATTGACTCAGGATATGATGATAATAATGAAGATCTAGTTTCGCCAAAAACATCAAATGAACCAGATTTTATCAACGCCTCGATAATTCTCTTATTTATTTTTTTTGAGCCACACCTTTTCAAGAGATTATCCAAACTTTTAAAATTTCCATTTTTGCTCCTCTCTTCAATAATTATTTCTATAATTGAGCTCCCCACTCCTTTTATAGCTCCAAGACCATAAACAATTTCGTTGGCTTCTGTTGTACTAAACGAATAATTTGATAAATTAATATTTGGTGGATTTAAAGTAATATTCATATATGAGCATTCTTTTACAAATCTAACAACTTTGTCGGTGTTATCCATATCGCTTGAGAGTACTGCCGCAATAAAAGGTTCTTTAAAATGAGATTTAAGATATGCTGTTTGATAAGCTATTAAAGCATATGCCACTGAATGTGATTTATTAAAACCATAACCTGCAAATTTTTCCATCAGATCAAAAATATATTCAGCTTGCTTTTTATCAACTTTGTTTTTTATAGCGCCATTAACGAAAATCTCTCGCTGCTGGTTCATTTCATCAAATTTCTTTTTACCCATTGCCCTTCTTAATATGTCAGCTGACCCTAAACTATAGCCAGCTAAAACTTGGGCTATTTTCATTACTTGTTCTTGATACAAAATTACACCGTAAGTAGGTCTTAGCACATCCTCAATAAGTGGATGCAGGTATTCAACATTAGCCCCATTCTTTCTATCAATAAAGTCGTCAACCATTCCAGATTGTAATGGACCCGGTCTATATAAAGCCACTAATGCAACAAGATCGTCAAATTTATCAGGCTTAAGTCTTTTAATTATATCTTTTAAGCCTTGTGACTCTAACTGAAAAACACCATTTGTTTTTTGTTCTCTCAACAGTTGGAATGTTTTTTCATCATCAAGAGGAATTTCTCCCAAATCAAATTGGTCGTCGGCAAGTTTATTTCTATTGATTATTTTTAAGGTATTTTCTATGACAGTTAGAGTTCTTAATCCCAGAAAATCAAATTTTATTAATCCTATTTCTTCAACATCGTCTTTGTCAAGCTGAGTTAATAAAGAACTACTATAAGTGTCTCTGTATAGTGGAGTATAATTTATAAGTTCTTTTGGCGAAATTACTATTCCGCCTGCATGCGTACCTGCGTTTCTAGGCAAGCCCTCTAATATCATTGCCATATCTAGAATTTCTTTCACGTCGTCATCAGAACTATATAGTTTTTTTAGCTCTTTATCTTCAAGAGCCTTGGTTAAGGTAATGCCTATTTCAAAAGGTATTAACTTTGCGATTTGATCGACAAAAGGATATGGAAATTGAAGCACTCTTCCGACATCTCGAACTACAGCTTTTGCAGCCATAGTTCCATATGTAATTATTTGACTAACTTTATCTCTTCCATATTTTTTTGCGACATAATCAATCACACTATCTCTTTTGTCCATACAAAAATCTATATCAAAATCTGGAAGAGATACTCTCTCTGGATTTAAGAACCTTTCAAATAATAAATCATATTTAATAGGGTCTATGTCCGTAATATTTAAAACATATGCAACGAGTGATCCTGCACCAGATCCGCGTCCAGGACCAACAGGTATACTGTTTTTCTTTGCCCAAGTTACAAAATCTGAAACAATCAAAAAATATCCTGAATATCCCATTTTAATAATAACGTCTAATTCAATTTTTATACGCTTTAAATAAGGCTCTTTATTTTTAATATCCTCATCACTGATTTTTTTTTTCAAACTTTGCTCCACTAAGGAATTAAAGTATTCATTTTCATCTTGTCCATCATCTAATGGAAAAATTGGCATTGCTATATTTCCTAGAGAAAGTTGTACATTACATCTTTTTGCTATCTCAAAAGAATTTTCAATTGCTGATGGTATATCAGAAAATAATTCCTCCATTTCTTCGCTTGTTTTAAAGTACTGGTTTGCAGTATATTCTGAATTTCTCTTTTCATCTTTTAAATAACTCCCGTTATTAATACATACTCTTACTTCATGCGCTTGGTAATCGCTTTTATCGATAAATCGAACATCATTAGATGCCACTAGGGGAATATTATGATTCTCAGAGATCTCCCTAGCATATGAAATATACTCGTCTTCAAAATCTTTACCTGTTCTAGTAATTTCTATATAAAAACTCTCGGGAAAATTCTTTTTCCAATAATTTATACTTGTATCTATTAAGTCTTTTTTTCCTGATCTTATTGCGTTTGCCAAATCACCATATATCCCTCCTGATAGCGCTATTAATCCGTCTGATCTTTTTGAAAGTTCTTCGCTAGATACTAAAAATTTATTCCCCTCATCAAGATTTACATATGCATCAGTTATAAGATTACTCAGGTTATAAAAACCAGTCATATTTTTACAAAGTAGTATAACTCTAGAATAATCATTTTTAGAGTTGCTGCTTTTCATATCAACTTCGATTCCAATTATTGGTTTAACACCTTTTTTAATAGCTGATTTATAAAATTTTACCAAAGAAAAAATATTATTATGATCAGTAATTGCTACTGAAGGGCAACCATCATTAGAAACTTTTTCTATCAAGTTATTTATTCTTATAAGGCTATCCGATATAGAATATTCGCTATGAAGATGAAGATGTATAAAGCTTTTTTTCATAAATTTTTTATAGGTTTGAAAGTTTTTCTATGATATTTACAAATACCATATTTTTTTATCATTTCTATATGATGCTTTGTTGGGTACCCTTTATGTTTTTTAAAATCATACTCGGGATATTCTTTATCAATGCTTAGCATAATTCTATCTCTTGTAACTTTAGCAATTATTGAGGCTGCGCTAATTATTGGAACAAGTCTGTCGCCATGTTTAACAGCATGTAATTTTGCATCAATATCAGGAGTAAAAATTCCATCAACATAGACTTTGCAGTTTTTGCACTTAATTTTAAGAAATGATTCTTTCATAGAAAGTAAAGTAGCATTATGAATATTAATTTTATCAATATCTTCTGAGCTAATTATTCCAATTCCGCAATACGTTGCATTTTTTACAATTTCCTCATACATAAGTTCTCTATTTTTCTCACTTATCTTTTTCGAATCATTAATAAATTTTGGAAGAAGATTTTCTTCTATTGAGACAGAAGCTGAAACTACGGGCCCGGCTAAAGGACCTCTTCCAGCCTCGTCTATACCAACAATTGTATATTTTTTTTTCATAAATTAGATTATAATAATTAGTAATTATCATACATCAGTAATCTAGATAGAAAAATATATTTTATCATGAATAAAATTAAAGTTGCTGTAGTTGGAATTGGCTATCTTGGAGAATTCCATGCAGAAAAATATAAAAACAATAAAAATGCTGATTTAATAGCACTTGTGGATACTGATAAACAAAGAAGAGAGGAAGTGTCTGGAAAACTTGGTATAAAATCTTATGGTAACTTCAAAGATGTTGTTGATAAAGTTGATGCTGTAAGTATAGTTGTTCCCACAGATATGCACTACGAAGTTGCAGACTATTTTATAAAAAATAATAAACATATTTTAATAGAAAAACCCTTTGCTAGCAATGTTGCGGAAGCTGAAAAGCTTGAAGAAAAAGCAAGAGATAAAGATATCATTCTACAAATCGGTCATCTTGAAAGATTTAATAAAGCTTTTTCCAAATTAAAAGATAAAGTTAATAATCCACTTTTTATTGAATGTAATCGCATATCACCATTTAAAATAAGGGGTACTGAAGTTAACGTTGTTATGGATTTAATGATTCACGATCTTGATATTGTGATGTCATTAAATAAATCAAATATTAAGAGTATTAAAGCTAGTGGCGCAAGTGTTCTAACAGATACAACTGATATTGCAAATGCTAGAGTTGAGTTTGAGAATGGCTGTGTATGTAATCTTTCAGCAAGCAGAATTAGTGATAAAATAGAGAGAAAGATGAGAGTATTTCAAAAAAATTCATATTTTTCTTTAGATTACCAAGCTTGCAAACTTGATTCTTACAAAAAAATAGTAGTTGAAGAAAACAAAAAAATTGAAAAAACTAGAGACACCTTTTTAGAAAATGACCCTCTAAATGAAGAAGTAAAAAGTTTTATAAATTGCATTAAAGAAAATAAAAAACCTTTAGTTGACGCTGTTGATGGCATAAAAGCATTAAAATATGCTATAACAATTTCTAACCTAATAAAAAAATGATATCACAGTTTGATTTAAAAAATGAGTATGCTCTTTTAAGAGATGAAATTCAGAATGAATTAGAAAAAGTCTTTTTTAATACAAGTTTTATTGGTGGGAGTAATGTCGACTTAATTGAAAAAAATATAAAAGATTATCTTGGCGTGAAGTATGCAATATCTTGCAATTCTGGCACAGACGCATTGCATTTTGCATTAAGATCATTGGGTATAGGAAAAGGAGATGAAGTAATAACTACGCCATTCACTTTTATTTCAACTATTGAAGCAATTATGTATGTAGGAGCAAAGCCAGTTTTTGCCGATATTGATTTGGATACATACAATATTAATTGCGAAGAAATTTTAAAAAAGATAACAAAAAAGACTAGGGCTATTTTACCTGTCCATATTTTTGGAAATCCCGTAGATGTTGAAAGAATAAAAAATGTAATTAATAATGACTCAATAAAAATTATTGAGGACTGTGCTCAAAGTTTTGGTGCGGGTATTAATTGCAAAAGGACAGGGAGTATTGGTGAGATCGGTTGCTTAAGTTTTTATCCTACAAAAAATTTAGGTTGCTATGGTGATGGTGGAATGGTAGTTACAAACTCAGAAGAATCATATGAGATTATTAAAAAGTTAAGAAATCATGGTAGCTCCATAAGGTACCATCATGACATAATTGGTTACAATAGTAGACTTGATGAAATACAAGCTGCAGTATTAAATGTTAAGATAAAATATATTGATCAATTTAATCTAATGCGAGCTAAAATAGCAAAAATTTATGATGAAAATTTAAATAACTGCAAAAATATTATCACACCAAAGAAAACTAAAAATGGCTTTCATGTGTACCACCAGTATACAGTTTTATCAAAAAACAGAGATATAATAAAAACAGAACTAGAAAAAAATAATATAGGCTCGGCAATATACTATCCTATTTCTTTAGAGAAACAAAATGTATATAAAAATAGCTTTAACAACAAACAGAATTGTATAAACTCAAATTATTTATCAAATACATGCCTTTCATTGCCAATGTACCCACACCTTTCTGAAGAAAATGTAATAAAGGTATGTGATACCATAAAAAAGATAAAATGAGTGAAATTAAGAAAATAATAATTGTGGCAGGTGAAGAGTCTGGCGACATGTATGCAGCAGAGATAATCAATGATCTTTCGAGGAATAAAAACTTAAAGTTTTTTGCCATGGGCTCAAACAAGGTAAAAAAAACAAAAGCAACTTTTCTTTTAGACTCATCAAGCTTATCAGTAGTAGGTTTTTTTGAGATATTAAAATTATATCCAAAGCTTCTCAAATCACTAAACATGATGAAGAAATCTATAAAAGAAATAAAGCCTGACCTACTTGTGTTAATTGATTATCAAGAATTTAATATGAAGTTAGCTAAATATGCGAAATCGCATGGTGTTAAGGTACTTTTCTATATCAGCCCACAAGTTTGGGCATGGAGAGAGAAAAGACTAAAAAATATAAAAAATTATATTGATGAAATGGCTGTGATTTTCCCATTTGAAAACAAATACTATAAAAATCTTGGAATTAAATCACATTATGTAGGGCATCCACTTGTAAAAAATAAAGATTACAAAAAAGACTACTCGAAAAAGAAAAATTATATAGGTTTTTTCCCCGGCAGCAGAATATCTGAGGTAAAAAATCACTTACCAATAATCAGCAAAATTATTGATAAGATGCATTTAAAGAGTCCGGAAGAAAAATTTCTTATTTCTAGATCAAGCAATATAGATAAAAAAATATATTCTAAATATTTTTCAGGAAAAAATCATGTTTCAGTGGTTACCAATGAAAATATTTATAAGACTATTGAAACTTGCAAGATTGCCGTTGCAGCATCTGGAACTATAACTCTTCAAATCGCATTAAAAAAAATACCTATGTGTGTATTCTACAAGTTATCAAACGCAACATATTTAATAATTAAGTTTTTAATTAAAACAAAGTTTATTTCTTTAGTAAATATTATATTAGAGAGAAAAGTTGTAGAAGAGTTTATTCAAGGGGATGCTTCTGCTGATAATATCACTAATGAGATTGAAAAAATTAATTCTAATTTAAATTATAGAAATAATTTGATTAATGATATTAGTATGGTTGAAAAGATATTATTAGATGATACTTATAAAATTAGCATAAGTAGTTTGGTTGAAAAATCAGTTTAGAGTTAATCTGATTTAGAGGACTGAATCACACCTCTTTCGCTTTGTTCTATAAAATCTAATAAATATGATACTTCATCATATTCTTTGCTTAAATTTTCCAATTCATTTGTATTCGTAGGGTTATTACTAGATCTAAATATAAGCTTATATGCTTTATGAAGTGTATTAATTTTTTTTTGATCAAAATTATTTCTTCTTAAGCCTTCTCTATTTAAACCATGTGTTTTTGCAAAACTTCCTGTAGCTAAAAGATATGGCGGAAGATCCTGATTTAATGCTGCGCCCATACCCGCAAAAGAGTAGTCTCCAATCCTACAAAATTGATGGACTAATACATAACCAGCCAAAACAATATTACTTCCCATAATTACATGGCCTGCTAACGAAGTTGAATTAGACATAACATTATTGTTACCAATTACACAATCGTGCGCAATATGGACATATGCCATGATCCAATTATTATCTCCAACCTTAGTTACTGAATTACCACCAGCTTTTGTTCCACGATTTATGGTGCAATATTCGCGTATTGTATTTCCTGACCCTATTATTAATCTGCAATCCTCGCCTTCGTATTTTTTATCTTGGGGTATCTCAGAAATCGAAGCAAACTGATATATTTTATTATCTTGACCTATTTCACAATTACTACTAATTACCACATGAGGTCCAATTATAGTATTTTTATCAATGGAAACATTTTCTCCGATTACTGAATATGGTCCAATTTCAACTGAAGTATCTATACTTGATGATTTATGAACAATTGCTGTTGGATGTATTTTTGACAAAATATTTAACCTATAATTTTTGCGGTAATTCTTTAAATCCACACATAAGTTCTGCTGAAGCTGCTACTTCTCCATCAACTGTTGCTAAGGCATCAAATATCGCAAAGCCTGCTTTACTTTTTTTTAGCTCAACTTTAAGATTTAATTGATCACCTGGAGTTACAGGTTTTTTAAATCTTGCTTTATCAATGCCGACAAATAAATATAAACTTTCGTTTGGAGGACACAAACTTGGTGTTTTAAAAACTAACAACCCTGACGCTTGAGCTAACGATTCTAATATAAGAACACCTGGCATTACTGGGTAACCTGGAAAATGACCATTAAAAAATGGTTCATTAAAACTTACATTTTTAATGGCGACTATAGATTTACCATCTTCAAATTCCGAAATCTTATCAACAAGCAGAAAAGGATATCTGTGCGGTAAGAGATTCATTATCTCTAAAATATCACCATTATTTTTCAATGCGAAACTCCATTTTTTATTTATTTTTTATACTTTAAGAATAATTCATTTAGCTTTTTAAATCTTGCAGCATTTTTTAACCATTCTTTGTTTAACATCAACGGTGTTCCCGATGAATACACTCCAGCTTTTTTAATATTACTTGAAACCTTACTCATGCCAGTTATCTGAGTATTATCACATATTTCAATGTGTCCTTGAATACCAGCACCACCGCCAATAGAGCAGTTTTTTCCAATCTTTGCGCTTCCAGCAATACCAACACAACCTGCAATAGCAGTGTTCTCACCAATTTGAACATTATGCGCAATCTGAACTTGATTGTCTATTTTAACCCCATCTCCAATTATTGTATTGTCTAGCGCGCCTCTGTCTATAGAAGTATTTGAACCAATTTCTACATTATTGCCAATTTTGACACCGCCTATTTGGGGTATTTTTATCCAGCTATTATTTTCCTTTGCATAACCAAATCCATCAGAACCTATAACGGTCCCTGAATGAATAATTACATTACTACCTATAGTGACATTGCTATAAATAGTGACATTTTGGAATAATTTTGCACCACTTGAAATTTTAACATTATCTCCAATATAACAATTAGTACCAATAAAAGATTTTTCTCCAATCGTTACATTTTTACCAATTACGACATTTGGCTCAATTAATATTTCTTTATTTAAATCGTTCGTGTAACTCACTACGGAACTATGAATTTTATATATTAACTTATCTTGTTTATTAATTAATTGCGATATTTTTGCAAATAAAAGGTAAGGGTTATCACATACAATAATATTATTTTTGCAAAATTTTGAAAGTTCTTTTGTTGTTACTACTGTTTTTGATTTTGTTTCATCTAAAAATTTTAAAAAATTTTTATCTGATAAAAAAATTATGCTATTCTCATTTGCGTTAGCAATACTAGAAACATTATTTATTTCATAACTTCCATCACCAATAAATTCAACATTAAATTTTTCTGATATTTTTTTTAAAGTAATGTTCACAAAATTTTATTTAGAATTAAATTTTTTTAATACCTGGTCTGTAATATTAATACCTGAGTTATCGCTTGCATACGTTACATCTGCATTTGTTAAAATAAGATCATATTTACCGCCTTCGGCAATCTTTAAAATAACTTCCTTTAATTTACTTTCAATCTTACCAAGCTCGTCTCTTCTTCTTAATTTAAAATCTTCTTGCGCCTCATTTGCATCTCGCTGAAGCTCTCTTTCTGATTTCATAATTTTTCTTTTTAAAGACTCTATTTGATCTTTAGACATTATATCTGATTCTTTTTGAAGTTTTTCTTTCTGTTTTTTAATTTTTTTTGCTTTAGATTCTAGTTGCTTATTTCTAGGGCTAAATTCTTGTTCTAATTTTTTTTGCGCACCTTTTGCTGCTGGAGATTCATTTAGTATTTTTGCTATATCTACATAACCTATTTTATAGTCTGCTGCATTAGCTGTACTAAGCATTAATGTTAATGTTATTAAACCAAATATTTTTTTAAAATTTTTCATATCTATTACCCCTATAAAATAAATTATTTTAATATTATAAACTAATTGGTACCAAGGTTGAACTGAAACGATTCAGTTTTATCACCAGCTTCGCTATTTAGTGGAGTACTTATACTTACACTTATACCACCGAATGGAGATAGCCATTTTACTGATAGCCCTACTGAACCCTTCAATTCACCAAATTCAAATGAATCATAGTCTTTATAAGCTCTTCCGAAGTCAGCAAAAAATGCGGTTCTTAGGTTATCTACCTCAATAGGAGGTGTAAAAATTATTTCTGCTGTACCAGCAACCATAAAATCTCCACCAATAGGTTTGTTTGTTGAATCATATGGAGATAGGCTGTTTTTTTCATAACCTCTAATTGTTTTGGGCCCTCCGGCTCTGAACCTATCATAGAATGGTAAACCACTTGTGCCACCATAACCCTGACCATAATTTGTCGTACCTTTTAGTCTCAATACCAAGTCTCGCTCTTTATTTAGCAAGAAATATGAATCTGTTTTAAAATTCACTTTGTAATATTCTAAATCACTTCCTGGAACAAAAACTTCTGTGCTTAAGCTAGTTTTAAACCCAGATCTAGTAAACCTAGAGCTATCTCTAGTATCAATACCATAAGACACAAGAAATGAAAAATTATCAAAATCATTTCCATTATCTCTTACAAAGTCTTCAATTTCCGTAGGGCTGCTGGTAGTTGTTTCAACTTGCCAATTCATATATCTAAGAGACAAATTAAAACGATTATCTTCTGTCATTGGGAGCCCATAACTATATTCTAAAGTTATTTTATCTGCCTCATAGTCAGATACTGTATCTGTATTATCTGTATTTGTTGTTTGTATATTAAAGCCAAAGCTTCTGCTAACATTGTCCATATTATGATAAGGATTATAAAAATTAAATGCGTATGTTTTACTTGTTTTAGCTGTGTTTAAATTAAAAGATACTTTACTTCCTAAACCAAGAAAATTATCTTGTTCTATTCCCGCGCTCAGACTAAAACCAACACCTGAGCCACCAAGACCAGCCCCGATATTAAAATTACCAGCCAATTTTTCTTTAATAACTACATTTAAATCAATTTTATTTGCTGAACCAGGGACTCTAACTTCATCAATATTAACTCCTTCAACATAATTTAATCTCTTTAATCTATTTTTAGAGATTTTAATTGCATTCGCCGAATACCATCCACCCTCCATTTGCCTGATTTCTCTTCTATACACTTCATCTTGTGTACTAACATTACCAGTTATATTTATTCTTCTTACATATGTTCTATTGCCAGGATCAATATAGAAACTTATGTCCACTTCACTTTCATTTTTATCAGATTTTTTGGGGACTGGATTTATTCTAGAAAACGCGTAACCCTCTTCACTCAATCTTGATTTTATATTTTCACTGGATTTTAATATGCTTGCTTTTGATACATACTCTCCTGTGGTTATCTCTATCAAATCCACAATTTCTTCAATTGGAATTATAAGTTTTCCAGCTACATTAATTTTATTTACTATATACTGCTTGCCTTCAACTATATTTATAGTTATATAAACTTCTGTCTTGTCTTTACTTAATGTAACTTGCGTTGATTCAATTGCAAAATCCATAAAACCTTTATTTTGATAAAATCCTATTAATCTGTCTAAGTCTGCTGTCAACATTGGTGATGAATAAACACCGCTATCTGACCAAAACATATACCAAATTGGCAAAGCTGTCTGAAAATCTTTTTTAAGTTTGTCGTCCGAATATTTTTTGTTTCCAACTATTTTTATTTGTTTAATTTTAGCTCTCACTCCTTCATTTACTAAAACTTTTAAATAAATTCTATTGTCACTGAGCATAGTCTCTTCAATTTTTATATCTACACTATACATACCGCGAGCAAAACTTTGCTCTCTTAGTTCTGACTTAATTCTTTCTAACACCGAGCTATCATAGATTCTTCCGGATGCAATATTTGCTGCATCTAAGATTTTTTCAAGCTGCTCATCCTCTATACCTTCAAAGCCATCAAAATCAATATCAACTATGGTCGGTCTTTCGTCAAAAGTGATTATTAAAGTGTTATCATTTCTTTCAATTATGATGTCATTAAAAAATTTAGATTTAAATAAAGTTTTTATTATCTGTGGCGTCATTGAAGTATCAAAAATATCACCAACTTCAAATGGTAAATATGCATAAATTGTTCCCGTATCAACTCTTTGCAAACCTTTCAAAATAATATCATCTATAATAAATCTTTCATTTGCATACGAATTCTGAAGCATACTAAAAAGAAATAAAACTATAGATACTTTTTTAAAAAAATTCATTTCATTATTCTCAATAAGTCATTGTATAAAGCAAAAAAAGAAAGCATTATTAGAAAAGTTACTCCAACTTGCTGAAATATTAGCTGAACCCTCTCAGGGACTGGCCTTCTTATTATAAATTCAATTAAATAATACATTAAATGGCCTCCATCTAACATAGGAATTGGTAATAAATTTAGTATTCCTATGCTAATACTTAGCATTGCAAGAAGTCCTAAAAAGCTAGAATATCCACTATTAAAAGAATCTGCAGCATATCCAGCTATTCCAACTGGTCCTGATATACTACTAGATGAAACTTCTCCCTTAATAAGTTTAAAAATAAAATTAAAAGTTAGTATTGTGAAATCATAAGTTTTTAAAAATGACAGTTTGATGCTGTCAATTAATTCATATTTAATATTTATTTTATTTTTAAGAATATCTTGCTCTTCAATAAGTGGGCTTATGCCCAATCTTCCAAACTCTTTATTGTTAATCTTGATAGATTTTGGAATGACTTTAACAAGCTTAATATCATTCTTTCTTTTAATTTTTAATACAATTTCTTTTTCTGGATTAATTTTTATAATATTAACTATATCTTTCCAATTTTTTACTTTTACGCCCTTAGCAGAAATAATCTTATCTCCTTTCAAAAGTCCTGAATTGTATGCTGGAGAATCTTCTTCAATATATCCAATTTTTAAGGTTTTACTAATAAAATTATAAATTCCTAAGTTCTCTAAAATATTTTGATTATCTAGATGAATTTTTTGATAATCAATATGATTTAACTTAACCTTATTATTATTTCTCATAACTTCAAAAAATATATTTTTCTCTTCAGAAGAAAATTTTACTAGCTGCAGGGTAACGTCTGACCATGTGTTGACTTTAATATTGTTGATTGAGAGAATTATGTCGTCTTCTTTAATTTTAATATTTTCGGCTATGCTATTATTTTCAACTGCTCCAACTATTGGCTTAAATCCTTCGTATCCTCCAATAAATATTAAAAAATAAAAAATTATTGCTAAAATAAAATTAAATAATGGCCCAGAAAATACGATGAATGATCTTTTTAATAAACTTTGATTATTAAAAGCTCTATTTTTTTCATGATTGTCTACCTCGCCTTCTCTCTCATCAAGCATTTTAACATAACCACCAAGTGGAAGAGCGCAAACTTTATATTCGGTCTGGTCCTTTCCTAATTTTTTTCCAAATATTTTCTTACCAAAGCCAACGGAAAACTCAAGCACTTTTACTCCACAAAGTCTTGCGGCTATATAGTGCCCATACTCATGAAATGTAACAATGATACTAATTGTTAAAATGAAAATTAATATTGTATATATCAAACTCATATCTAATTATATATTTTTTAAAATTTCTTTTGCGCTAGCCCGACTAACTTTATCTATCTCTAACACATCTTCAATAGACATTATTTTACTTTTATCATGCAAATTTAAAGTTTTAGCTATCACTCTATAGATATCATTAAATTTGATACTTTTTTTCAGAAAAGCTGATACCGCTACTTCATTTGCTGCATTCATGGCAGTTGGCAACGAATTACCCTCCTTCGCTACTTCTCTAGCTAAGTAAAAGCACGGAAATAATTCTTTTGAAATCTCTTTAAATGTTAATGGAGGTTGTTTTGTTAAGTCTATAAAGTCTATGCCTGACTTTATTCTTTCAGGCCAACCTAAACAATATGCTATTGGAGATTTCATATCATTCTTGCTTAACTGAGATATTATTGATCCATCTTTGTAACAAACCATTGAGTGAATAATACTTTGAGGGTGTATAACAGCATCAATTTGGCTTGACTTTAAATTAAATAAATACATAGCTTCAATTATTTCTAATCCTTTATTCATCATAGTTGCAGAGTCTATAGAAATTTTCTTACCCATATTCCACGTTGGGTGGTCAAGTGCCTGCTCTAAAGTAATGTCATCAAATTCCTTGATATCTTTATTTAAAAATGGGCCACCCGAAGCAGTGAGTATTACATTTTTAATAAATTTTTTTTTGTTATGAGAAAAACATTGGTGTAATGCATTATGCTCACTATCAACAGGCAATATACTAGCTCCGCTTTTTTTAGCTAGCTCCATAAAAAGACTTCCACACATAACCAATGATTCTTTATTTGCTAATAAAATTCTTTTTCCCGACTTAACTGCATTAATTGAAGATTCAAGACCAGCAGAACCAGATATGGCACAAACAACAGTGTCGACTGAACTGCTTGACACAAGTTCATTTAAATCTTCACGACCAAATAATACTTGAGTATTTATATTATTTTTTTTTAAGATAGATTGAAGATTATGCGCATCACCTTCTTTTTTTACATGGGCGTATTTTGGTTTAAATTTTTGACATTGACATGATAGTTTTTCTATAGAAGAGTTTGCAGCTAAAGCAAACACATTAAATTTTTTAGAATGGATTGATATAACTTCTAATGTATTTACACCAATACTTCCAGTTGAACCTAAAATAACTACATTATTTTTCATTATTGAATTATAGCAGATATTAAATAACTAATTATTAAGAAAATAGGAGCTGCAGAAAGAAGACTATCAACCCTATCTAAAATACCACCGTGACCTGGCAAAATATTTCCACTATCCTTTTTTCCAGAATACCTTTTAATTAAACTTATTGACAAATCTCCAATCGCAGATGCAAGAACTACGCAAAATGTCAATGCAATTACTTTCGCACTAAAATAAAAATCGTAATTTTCAAATAAACAAAAAATAAAAGATAAAATTAAGCATACAACCAAAGATCCAATAAATCCTTCTCTGGTTTTATTAGGGCTAATATAGCTAAAAAAAGACCTACTCCCATATCTTCTTCCAACAAAAAAAGCAGAAATATCACTAATTGCAACAATGGATATTAAAAATAATAAAGATTTTGGTGACATTAAATAAATAGTATATAGCGAACAATAAAAAGCACTTAATACTATTAGGTATATTAGAAAGTACATTATATTAAATTTTTTTATAACTTTAACATTTTCTAGAGTTGATAAATAAAAAGTTATAAAAAGCCATATAAAGCATGATGGTATTATAAGATATTGCCAGATATTATTTTTAATTAAAATATTTGAAATAAATATTGAAATAAAAATCAAAATTATAAAATAATAATGTTTTTTATTTCCATTTTCATTTGGATTATTAAAAAAACACATTTTTGAAATTTCAAATGCTGATAAAAATATTATAATATTCAAAAAAAGTCGAACCACTACTTCGTTGGAATATAAAATAACAAAAACTATGGGAGGATAAATTAGAAAAGATGTAATAATTCTTTTTTTTAAATTATTATTCATCACTAGAATTTCCCAAATTTTCTATTTACTGAACTATACCATTCCAAAGACTTTAAAAAGTTTTGTTTACTAAAATTTGGCCACAACACATCTGTGAAATATAGCTCTGCATAAGAGGATTGCCAAAGGATGAAATTACTTAATCTTTTAAAACCACCAGTCCTTATTAACAAGTCAACTTCAGGAAGATCTTTTGAATATAAAAATTTTTCAAAGTTTTTATTTTTGCTATCTATTGCTTTCTTAACTGCTTGCTTGATGTCTTGCTTTCCACCATAATTAAGAGCAATAAATAAATTTAATTTTTTATTTTTTTTTGTGCTTTGCTCTAAGAAAATTGCATTTTCTTTTATTTTTTTTGGAAGATCATCCAAATTACCAATAAATTTTATACTAATTTTATTATCAATCAGATAGTTTTTTTCTTCTGTAAATGAATAAAAAAAAATATCAAATAAATTTCTTAATTCAAATTTTGGCCTTGTTAGATTTTCATTACTTAAGGCGTAAAGAGTAACATTTTTTATATTATTCTCTAATGAATAGCCAATAATCCTTTTTGCCGTTTTTACACCAGCTTTATGCCCATCTTTTCTTTGTAATTTATTTCTTTTTGACCACGTCCCATTACCATCCATAATTATTGCAATATGATTTGGGTTATTTTTGCTAGTTTTCATTTTTTATACTTGCATTAAGTCAGCTTCTTTATCTTTTAATAGCTCGTCGGCATTGCTGATATTTAAGTCTGTTATTTTTTGAATGTACTCATTCATCTGTTTCTCTTCATCTTCTGAAACTTCTTTCTTTTTTACTAAATCTTTAGCTTTAGAGTTTGCGTCTCTTCTTATATTCCTAATTGCCACTCTAGTTTGCTCAACTTCATTTTTTACTAATTTTATAAAATCCATTCTTCTTTCTTCAGTTAATGGTGGCATTGGTATTCGTATGTTTGTTCCCGCAACTGCTGGATTTAATCCTAGCTCAGACTCTATTATTGCTTTTTCTATCTTACTAACCATTTCCTTTTCCCAAACAACCAATATTAAGGTTCTTGCATCTTCGGCTTTAATACTTGAAACTTGCGAAAGTGGACTTTCATTTCCGTAATAATCTATTTTAATTCCATCTAATATTGACGGATGTGCTCTCCCTGTTCTAATTTTTGCTAAATTAGTTTTAAGAGATTCTACAGATTTGATCATTTTTTGCTCTGATTCTTTTTTTATATTTTCTAACATTTTTTATTTGATTAATGTTCCTGAATCTTCACCATTAATAATGCTCATTAATGCTCCTTTTTTCAACATATTAAAAACTCTTAATGGAATTTTATTTTCTTTACATAATACTACAGCTGTTGTATCCATAACCTTTAACTCTTCATTTAAAACCTGATTGTATGTTAATTCTTTGTATAATTTTGCATCTTTGTGTTTTACTGGATCTTTATCATATACACCATCTACTTTAGTAGCTTTTAAAACCATATTTGCATTTATCTCAATAGCCCTTAGGCTTGCGGCGGTATCAGTTGTAAAGAATGGATTGCCAGTTCCAGCAGCAAATATTACAATTCTGTTTTTTTCAAGATGCCTAATCGCTCTCCTTCGAATATAATCTTCAGATATTTGGTTTATCCTAACTGCTGACATCACTCTACATTGTACTCCTAACTTTTCTATAGCATCCTGAAGAGCTAAAGAATTAATCACAGTAGCTAACATCCCAATATTATCACCTGTAACTCTGTCTATTCCAGCTTCAGCTAATCCAGCACCTCTAAAAATGTTTCCACCGCCAACAACAAGAGCTAATTGATTGCCCGTATTACTAACCTCGACGATATTTGAAGAAATTTCACTTACCACATCTGGATCGATACCATACTCATATTTACCAATAAGTGCTTCCCCGCTTAGTTTTAATAAATATCTTTTCATCAAAAATTATTTTTTTATTTGTGCCATAACTTCATCTGCAAAATTTTCATCTTTTTTCTCAATTCCTTCACCAACTTCTAGCCTATAAAATAATAAGACAGAATTGTCATGTTTTTCTAAAAGCTTATTAATCGAGATTTCGCTATCTTTAACAAACGACTGATCGACAAGAGTAACTTCTGAGATATATTTCTTCATTTTTCCATCAACCATTTTCTGAATTATATCATCTGGCTTCCCACTTTCCTTTGCTTGCGCTGAAAATATTTCTCTTTCTTTATCTAAATCTTCTTGAGGAATTTCACTCGAGTTTAATGCCAAAGGTTTCATTGCTGCGATATGCATACATATATCTTTTGCAAGATTCTCATTTTCTTTTTCAAGGATTACAACTACACCAATTTTAGCTCCATGCATATAATGACCCATATAATTACCGTCATTTGCGATAGATTGTATTCTTCTTATTTTAACATTCTCCCCAACCTTACTAACAAGTTCTAACCTTGTCTCTTCAATTGTTTTGCCAGATGTGCATTTTGAATCATTAAAATCATCAAGACTTCCGTTATAATTTTGTAGCGATACTTCAGATATAGTTTTCACAAACTCTAAAAAATTTTCATCTTTCGCAACAAAGTCTGTCTCACAATTAATTTCAATCATGTTTGCTATTTTATTATCTTCGCTTACAGAAAGAGTAAGAACTCCCTCTGCTGCAATTCTTGAAGACTTTTTGTCTGCTTTAGCTTGGCCAGCTTTTCTCATTTCCTCAACAGCTTTTTCCATATCACCTGAGGCTTCTAAAAGCGCTTTTTTACATTCCATCATTCCAGCGCCTGTTCTATCTCTTAACTCTTTTACCATTTGTGCGGTTATATTACTCATTTTAATCTCTCTAAAAATTTATTTATATATTAAAACTATGATTGCTCTTTTTCTTCAATATCAGTTTTTTTAGCAGCTACTTTTTTGGTTGCTACTTTTTTGGTTGCTACTTTTTTGGTTGCTACTTTTTTGGTTGCTACTTTTTTCTTTTTGACAACAACTTTTTCGTCAGATGAGTTTTTTGCTGATGAAGCAATAATTTCTTCTTCCGTTACCGAAGGTTTTTGTGTTTTTAGAAATTCTTGACCTTTTTTTATTGAGTTTGATATCTCTGTGCAATATAAATTTATCGCTCTCATTGAGTCGTCATTTCCAGGAAAGAAGTAATCTATATTATCAAAAGAATTATTGGTATCAACAACAGCTATTATTGGTATATTTAATTTCATTGCTTCTTTTACTGCAATATCTTCATATCCCACATCGATTATAAATAATGCATCCGGGATAGATTTCATATCTTTTATTCCGCCTAAGCTATTATTTAATTTCTCAATTTCTCGTGATTGCAATAACTGTTCTTTTTTTGTCAACTCTTGGTTTTCTTTTGCAGAATCCTCTTCTAATGATTTTAGCCTCCTAATTGACTGTCTTACGGTATTAAAATTTGTCATCATTCCACCTAACCACCTATGATTAACGTAAGGCATACTGCATTCTTCGGCTGAAGTAGAAATGCTATCTCGCGCTGCTCGTTTAGTGCCTACAAATAAAATTTTTCCACCTTTTGCAGCAAGTTTTTCTGCAAAAGTGCATGCGTCATTCAATAGCGGCACAGTTTTTTGAATATCTATTATATGAATATGATTTCTATTACCGTATATATAGGGAGCCATTTTAGGGTTCCAATAACTTGTTTGGTGTCCGAAGTGAACCCCCGCTTCTAATAAAGCAGGTATTGTTATATCTGTCATTTTTTATCTCCTAGGGTTAATTATTACCTAAAATTAAGTTATAAAGCTTCATTTAAAAGCACCCAATACAACTTTTACAATCTTAGGTTAGTTTTATGTTACTGCAAATGTTTATATCATAGACTTAGTCTAAGAACAATCTGTATAATAGTATCCAATTATACTCAATATAACCATATATTATGATAAAAAATGCTGCTGAAATTGAAAAAATGCGAGTTGCTGGCAATCTAGCGTCAAAAGTTCTCATTATGATCGAAGATTATGTCAAACCAGGAATATCTACGGAAGAATTAGATAGAATTTGCCATAATTACATTACAAAACAATTAGATTGTATTCCAGCCCCTCTTAATTATAGAGGTTTTCCAAAATCTATATGCACCTCTATTAATCACCAAGTTTGTCATGGCATACCAGATAAAAGAATTCTAAAAAAACAAGATATTGTGAATATTGACGTTACAGTAATAAAAGATGGTTATCATGGAGATACAAGTAAGATGTTTTACGTTGGAAAACCTTCGATACAGGCGAAAAGACTTGTGGAATTAACATATGAAGCTCTTTCAATAGGTATAAAAACTGTTAAGCCAGGTGCAACTATTGGAGATATTGGAAATAATATACAAGTTTTTGCGGAAAAAAATCATTGTTCAGTTGTTCGCGAATATTGTGGCCACGGAATTGGAAAAGAATTTCATGAAGAACCCCAGATATTGCACTATGGTAAAAGAGGTGAAGGGATTGAACTTAAGGAAGGCATGACTTTTACAATTGAGCCAATGATAAATTTTGGCAAGAAAGAGGTGAAGCTTTTGCCTGATAATTGGACAGTAGTAACTAAAGACCATAGTTTGTCAGCTCAATGGGAGCATACTATTCTTGTAACAAAAAGCGGTTTTGAAGTTCTAACCAAAAGACCTGAAGAAAACATATAATGTCAAAAAAAGAATTAATAAATAATTTTTCTTTTTCGCAAAATAAAAAAAATATAATAAATGATTATATTTATTCGGAATATGAGAAAAATATTAGCATAAGAAAATTATTAAAAAATAAATCATTGCTTGTTGATGACTTAGTAAAAAAAGCATGGAAAAAGAATAGCCTTAAAAAGAAAGACATTTGTCTTATAGCTGTAGGAGGATATGGTAGATCAGAATTATTTCCTTATTCAGATATAGATATATTAATATTAGTTAGAAATTATGATGATAAAAAAATTCTTAAGAATATAGAGAATTTTATAGCAGATGTATGGCATCTTAAATTTCAAGTAGGTCATTCAGTCAGAAGCGTAGACGATTGTATTATTGCAATTAATGAAGATATTGCCACGTTCACAAGCGTTCTTGATTGCAGAATAATTCTTGGCGATAGATTGCTATATGAAAGTATGTTAAGAAATATTGAAAGTAAAAGTATTTGGTCAAAGAAAAATTTTTTGTCTGCAAAAAAATTAGAGCAAAAAAAAAGATATAGAAAATATTCTAATACTGCTTATTTATTAGAACCAGATATTAAAGAGGGACCAGGTGGATTTAGGGATCTACAGACTTTAATATGGATAGCAAAAAAAAATTTTAAAACAAATTCTTTGTTTGATTTGCACAGCATAAATATTATTACAAAAAAAGAATATTTAGATCTACTTCAATCAGAAAGATTTTTATCTAAAACAAGATTTTTATTACATTATCTTAACAATAAACCAGAAGAAAGACTTTACTTTACTAGCCAAAAAAAACTAGCTGAATTATTTGGCCACAATTGCAAAACAAACCTTGGTGTTGAAAAATTTATGCAAAATTTTTATAAACATATCACCAATATAAAACAGTTAAACGAAATATTAATCAAATATATAGAGAGTACTGAAAACAGTTATTTAAAAGAAAATAGCATACTAATAAGAGAGAAATTTTATATTAGAAATAATAGCATTAGTGTAAAAGATAAAAACGTATTTATTGAAAATCCAAGTAACATTTTTGAAATATTTTTACTTAAAAATGACGAAGATAATTTTTATGATATTTCCGCAAATACTATTAGATATATTAGAGAAAGTTTGCATTTAATAAATAAACAATTTAGGAGTAGTGCTGTTAACAGGAAAATGTTTATTGATATATTTTATCAAAAAAATGGCATTTCAAGCACTTTAAGAAAAATGAATGATTATGGAGTGTTATCTGCCTATCTCAAGCCATTTTCAAAAATTGTTGGCATGATGCAATTCGATTTATTTCACATCTATACGGTTGATGAGCATACGCTTTCTGTGCTTTCAAATACAAGATATATGAGTACGCAAGACTGTAAATCAAAGTATTCCTTTGTTTATGAAATATTTAAAAAATTACTTTCCCCTGAAATTTTATATTTAGGCGCTCTTTTCCATGATATTGGAAAAGGTAGAAAAAAAGATCATTCGAAGGTCGGTTCGACAGAGTCTTTAAAATTCTGCGAAGCTCATGGAATGAGTAAACACAAAGCCGAAATGGTGTGTTGGCTTGTAGAAAACCATTTATTAATGTCTTTAACAATACAAAAAAAAGATATAAGTGACGATGAAGTAATAAAAAATTTTGCAGATATTGTGAAGACACAAGAAAGATTGGATTATTTATATTTACTTACTATTGCTGATATTCGTGGAACAAATCCTGAGCTATATACCGACTGGAAAGATTCATTACTAAAGGAGCTATATTTATCTTGTAAGTTATACTTTAGAAAAAATACTTTTAGTATTGCGAAACCAGACAGATATATAAAAAATCTTAAGACAACTGTAGCAAAAAAACTTTCAAAAAAAATTAGTAAGAAAGATTTTGAAAAAACTTGGTCACTTATGAATACAGATTACTTCAGAAGACATAGTGATGATGAAATTGTGTGGCATTTTGAATTAATAGTTAATAATACTCCTAATAATGCTGTTTCCATTAGAAAAAGCGAAGTTAAGGGTTGTTCTGAGCTAACAATCTATCAAAATAATAGAAAAAATATATTTTCTTATGTAGCGAATATAATTGATAATCTAAATATTAACATCGTCGACGCTAGAATAATAACATTAAAAAATAATCAGGCCTTAGATACGTATTTACTTATAGACAAAGAAGGCAAATATATTCGGGATATATATACTTTAGAATTTTTAAATAATACAATTTCTAATGTTTTAAGAGATTCAAATTATAAAATTAAAAAAATTACAAAAAAACAGACAGAAAATGTTGCAAGTTTTAGTAATTTTATAAATATTGATATAACCAAAAAATCAAATAATCTTTTGCTAGAAGTAAGTACACTAGATCACCCTGGGCTTTTATCAAAAATATGTGAATCTATAGATAGTTGTGATTTAATGGTAAAAGATGCGAAAATATCTACACTTGGTGAAGAGGCAAACGATATATTTATTGTGGTACCAACTAATAAAAATACTGGGTTTGGTAAAGATATAAATAGTATAAAAAGTAACTTAAAACAAAAAATTTCAGAATTATATAATTAAATAAAATAAGAGGACGTGATGACAAAAGAAATAATTGAAGCAGGATATGAAGATCTAAATAACTCAATTGATATATCGAATAATAATGACTTAGTTAATGCTGTAAATGCTACGTTAAAAGATCTTGATAAAGGAAAAATAAGAGTTGCTGAAAAAATAAATTCAGGGTGGATTGTAAATGACTGGATTAAAAAAGCTATTTTATTGTATTTTAGTTTTTCCAAAAATTCTATTGTCAAAGGCGCAGAGTCAGACTTTTATGACAAAGTACCACTTAAGTATAAAGATTTATCTGAAAAAGAAGCTTTAAATAATAAAGTTAGAATAGTACCAAGTGCAACAGCTAGATATGGTTCTTATCAAGCTCCAGGAGTTATTTTGATGCCTTCTTATGTAAATATTGGCGCATACGTAGATGAATACACTATGGTGGACACATGGGTAACAGTAGGATCATGTGCTCAAATTGGTAAAAATGTTCATCTATCTGGCGGTGTTGGCATAGGCGGTGTATTAGAACCACTACAAGCTACCCCAACAATTATAGAAGATAATTGCTTTATAGGCGCAAGATCTGAAATCGTTGAGGGTGTCATTGTAGAAAAAGGATCTGTGATATCTATGGGCGTTTATATAGGTAAAAGCACTAGAATTTACGATAGAAGTACTGGTGAGATTTCGTACGGTTTAATTCCAGCTGGTTCTGTAGTAGTTTCAGGAAACCTTCCTTCAAAAGATGGTAAATATAGTATGTATGCAGCAATAATTGTAAAAAAGGTAGATGAAAAAACTCTTTCAAAAGTTGGTATAAATAATATCTTAAGGGATCTTGATTGATGACTAATATTTCTAATGTAGAAGTTATTGCTAAAAATTTAATAGAAAAAGAATCTATTACTCCAAAAGATGGTGGCTGCCAAGAATATATAAAAAACGAGTTGGCAGATTATAAGTTTAAGCATGAGAATATTGATGTTGAAAATGTCAAAAACATTTGGCTTAGGAAAGGATCATGTGAGCCTCTTTTAGTTTTTGCAGGTCATACAGATGTTGTTCCGCCTGGAAATATTGATGAGTGGAATACAGATCCATTCAAGGCCGAAGTCAAGAGTAATGTCTTATACGGTAGAGGAGCATCTGACATGAAATCAAGTATTGCCTCTATGGTTGCTGCTACACAGAGATTTATAGATAATAATCCTAATCATAAAGGATCTATAGGTTTCTTATTAACTAGTGATGAAGAAGGACCTGCAAAATATGGTACTCGAAAAGTAATTGAGAAATTTAAAAGAGAAAAGATAAATATAGATTATTGTATTGTTGGCGAACCTACAAGTAGTAAAAAATTTGGCGACACAATAAAAAATGGAAGAAGAGGGTCTTTAACAGGAAATTTAAAGCTTATTGGTATTCAAGGGCATATAGCTTATCCAGATCTAGCAAAAAATCCTATTCATTTCGCTGGAAATCTAATAAGCAAACTAAATAATTATGAATGGGATGCTGGAAATAAATATTTTCCAAAAACTTCTCTACAAATATCATCAATTAAATCTGATGAAGTAGCTTCAAATATGATACCTAGGTCTATAGATATTGTATTTAACCTTAGATTTTCAAATGAACTGACTCAAGATGATATCAAAATTAAATTCGAAGAAATTTTATCAAGTTTAGATTGTCAGTATGAAATTATATGGAATTGTTCTGCTGAACCATTTATTACAAACGAAGGAAAGCTTACAAAGATTTTGCAAAAAGTAATTAAAGAAACTATAGGTGTAAATTCAAATTTATCTACTACAGGCGGGACATCAGATGCAAGATTTATTTCCAAACATGCAAAAGAGACCGTAGAATTTGGGCCGCTAAATCAAACAGCACATAAAGTAAATGAAAATATCAATTTAAAGGATTTAGATAATTTAGAAAAAATATATTACGCAGCTTTATGCGAGATTCTCTTATAGTTTTTTTTCACACAAAGAACTAAATTCTTTCCAATGTTTTTTATCTGAAGCCTCAAGAAAATCATGAATTTCTTTCATTAGCTCGCTATATTTATCTTTAGAGATATTATTTGAGATTAATTGGTATCTTAAAAATACGAAATATGTGTTAAGAACATCTGTCTCACAATAATCTCTTATCTTTTGTAAATTATTATCAAGATAATATTCAGTAACTTTACTGCCATCAATTCCATATTTTCCTGGAGCTCCAACTAACTGAGCAATATCTGTTAAAGAAGCTGGTTTTTTAAAGCCTGATAAAACGTCCATTAAGTCTAGATGTCTATCATGATATCTATTTAAATAATTATTCCATTTAAATTCTCTATCATCCTCGCCTCTATCCCAGTACTTAATAGATGATACCCCATGTATTAAGGAGCGATAATGAATGACAGGTGAATCAAAGCCTTTACCATTCCAACTTACTAGCTGAGGCTGATACTTGTCTATAGCAGAAAAAAAATATTTAAGGAGTTCATTTTCTTTTGAACTTTCTTCGCCTAAAGAGAGTAATGATAATTTTTCATTATTTTTATATAAAACAGATATGGCAACAATTTTATGAAGATGAAGTGGTTGAAACATTGTTCCACTTTTTTGAAGCTGCACATGCTCCATTGCCTTAATAATATTTTTTTTACTTAAATTCTTTAAATCTAGAAGCTTAGCTCCGCCATCAGTATCAGGTACTGTTTCAATATCAAAAACTAATATATTCATTTATTAAAAATTCCTGTAGATATATATCTATCACCACGATCACATATAATTGAAACTATTACTGCATTTTTTTCTTTTTTTGCAATCTCTAATGCTACAAATGTTGTCCCGCCCGAAGAAGGTCCTGAAAATATTCCTTCTTTCTTCGCTAAATTTCTTGCTGTATTTTCTGCTTGGTCTTGAGATATGTAAATAATTTCATCAATGTTTTTGTCACTGAATATTTTCGGCACGTATTCTTTTGGCCATTTTCTTATTCCGGGAATTGATGCACCTTCTTCGGGCTGAACTCCGATTATTTTTATTTTTGGATTCATAGATTTTAGATATTTAGCCGTTCCAACTATTGTTCCTGTAGTGCCCATTGATGCAACAAAATGAGTAACTTTTCCTTTTGTATCTTTCCATATTTCTGGTCCTGTTGTTTTATAATGTGCTTCTACATTATCATTATTTGCAAATTGATTTAAAACTAGGCCTTTATTTTTCTCTTGCATTTCTATTGCCAAGTCCCTTGCTCCCTCCATTCCCTGTTTCTCTGTAACGAGTATTATCTTAGCTCCATAAGCCAGCATTGCAGCTCTTCTTTCGAGACTCATATTATCTGGCATTATTAAAATCAAATCATAACCTTTGATAGCGCAAACCATTGCTAATGCTATTCCAGTATTTCCACTAGTAGCTTCGATTATTGTATCGCCTGGTTTTATTTGACCCTTTTTTTCTGCTCCAGAAACCATATTCATGGCAGCCCTGTCTTTAACTGAGCCTGCTGGGTTATCACCCTCCATTTTCAAGAATACCTTATTATCAGTTTTATTTAGCCTCTGCAAGCTAACTAAAGGAGTATTGCCTATAAGAGAACTTATGTTTTTAATTTCCATATTTATTTATTTAAAATCAATGCATTTGCTACTGCAAAATTTTTTTCGTCTGATATTGAAATATGAATAACTTTGTTTAGATATATTTCAAATTCTTTTCTTTTATTTAACTTGGCTAGTGGTTTTCCAAAACCATCGTGACTTATACATATATTCTTTAATAAGAATCCATTTAAAATACCAATACCCAATGCTTTACCAATGGCTTCTTTTGCAGCAAATCTTTTTCCTAAAAAAGATATTTTATTCTTTGTTAAATTATAACTAGACAGCTCGTACTTATTAAGAATTTTTTGAGCAAACTTGTCACCATATTTGGAATAAATTTTCCTTATTCTATCAAGTTCAACTATATCTACACCTATCCCAAATATATCCATTTTACGAGCTCTCGATTAAATTTTTCATTTTCTTAATTGCTTCAGCCAAACCAAGAAATATTGATTCTGCTATTATTGAATGACCTATATTCAATTCTTCCATGTAATTTATTCTAGCAATTTCCTTAACATTAGTATAATCAAGTCCGTGCCCTGCATTTACAACCAAAGATAATTTATTTGCATACTCTGAGGCTGTTTTTATTTGATTTAAATATACTTCTTTATTAGAGACTCCAGCTTCTGCATATTTTCCAGTATGCAGCTCAATCGCATCCACTTTTAAATCCTTGGCTAATTTAATAGAACTCAAGTCTGGCTCTATAAATAAAGATATCAATGCTTTAGATTCTTGAAGTTTGCTTACTACACTTTTTAAAGAGTTAAAGTTTTTTTTAATATCCAGACCACCTTCAGTAGTAAGTTCTTGTCTTTTTTCAGGCACTAAACAAATAAAATCTGGCTTAACCTGATTTGCAATTCTGCACATTTCGTTCGTTGGAGCCATTTCCAAATTTAATTTAGTATTAATATTTTTTCTTGCTATCTTTATATCTTCAAATTGAATATGTCTTCTGTCTTCTCTTAAATGCATAGTGATACTATCTGCGCCACTTTCCTCAGATATTTTAATAGCAGTTAGCATATCAGGATAAGGTGTATATCTTTGCTGCCTGATTGTTGCGACGTGATCTAAATTTACACCTAGCTTAACCATATTTTTTCCTTTAATTACAATGAAATATATTTTAATATTTCTCTTGTTTTAATTTTTTTTGGTTGTATATAATAATCTATTAATCTTTTCATTAAAACCCTTGATTCCTTTATAGTTTTATCATTATAGAAATAGCTGCCTGAGAGAGCCGCCAAGGTTTCACCCGAATATGTGTTTTTACTACTTGAATCTATTTTTGGTCCAAAATCAGGAATATAAGAATAATTTTTTCTTTTATCTATAATTTGGTCATTAGCGTCAGTATCAAAAATTAAATAATGACCCGTTAAAATTAAAATCCCAATCTCGTAATTATTTAAATCAATTAAAAAATTATTAGAGGTCTTTAAACTTTTTAAACTATCTCCATAATGGCTATATAGTTTTTCAATTTGATAATCATTTTTTGTTAGATAATGCATCAATTCATTAAAATACATACCAACAATATTATGCTTAGGAAGTAAATCCAGCCTCTCAATAATATCATATTCTCTAAGAAATTTTATACCCCCTTTTCCCGACCAATTAATTTTATACGAGCAAAATAGTTCCAAAGAAAACTTCTTTTTATTTGTTTTTACACCTTTATGAATTAGCGTAATTTTTCCATAATCTTTAGCTATGGCCTCATAAAGATTACTGGATTCTCTGTATGGAGTAATTTTTATAATGTAAATATCTGATGTCTGCATATTTAACTATACGAATTAAGAAAGGATTCGGAGTCTTTCCATTTCGGATCATATTTAACAAATATTTTCAGGTATACTTTTTTATTAAATAAATTCTCTGAATTTATTCTGGCTAGTTTACTTATTTTCACAAGCATTGACCCATTTTTTCCAACAACGATACTTAAATGACTTTTTTTCTTTAAATAAATTGTTGAAGCAATAGATATTATATTATCTTCTTTATCAAATTTATTTATCTCTACATGTAATGAATAAGGAAGCTCAACAGATAAATATTTTATGCAGGCTTCTCTGATATATTCTGCCGCAAAAAATTCATCTGGCTTATTGCTAATAATATTACTGTGATTAATTTGATTATTTTTCGGAATATAATTTCTTATTAGTTTTTTTAAATTAATAATATTGTCTGATTCTTTTGAACTAATTGGTATTATCTCATCATAAATATCCAAAATATCTTTTGGGATTTTAGAGAGTATATTTGGTAATTTCTTTTTATTTTTATCTAAGTCAGTTTTGTTTAATACTAGTATTTTTGGAGAGTCTATATCTTTTATATTTTCGATAACTTTTATATCATCTTTATCTAAATCAAAGTAATTTACCAAATGAAGAATAATATCAGATTCATAAATAGCTGATAATGCATTTTTATTTAAAATTCTATTAAAATCTTTTCTAATATTGAAATTTATTCCCGGAGTATCTACAAATAAATACTCTGTTTCGTCTTCATGTAATACAGCATCAATCTTGTGTCTTGTGGTTTGAGGCTTATTTGTTTCTCCTGATAAATGTCTTTTTATTAAGAGGTTAAATAATGTAGATTTTCCTACATTAGGTTTTCCAATTATAGAAATATTTCCGCTACTCATTTTTTTTATATACTTGGGTTATTTTATTAAGTGCTTTTGCTGCCGATTCTTGTTGGGACTTTCTTTTATTACCTCCAACTCCATTTTCACAAATATTATGTTCCTTGATTTTGCAAAGCGTCTTAAAACTTATTTTATTATTTTTATTAATTTCCTGTGTTTCATATTCAGGAAGTCCACAATTTTTTGATTGCAATAGCTCCTGCAATTTTGTTTTAGCATCCTTCAAATCATCATTGCTTGGAATTGAATTTATACTCTTATTGAAAATTTCATATATAAAAATTTTTGCTGCATCAAATCCTTCTATTATATACACTACCGCTATCAGCGCTTCCAAAGCATCTGATATTATAGATTCTCTCCTATGTCCTCCACTTTTTTTCTCACCTTCTCCAAGAATAATTTTACTTCCCAAATTATAGTTAGTAGCTACTTTATATAAGGTTTCTTTTCTTACTAAATGCGATCTTTTTCTACTTAAAGACCCCTCATCATCATTAGGAAATTTTTTATACAAATACTCTGCGATTATTAAACCAAGAATAGCATCTCCAAAAAACTCTAAACGCTCATTATTTATATTACTTGCGCTTCTATGGGTAAGAGAATCTAAGTACAGCTGAGATGTTTTTATTTTTTTTGATAGTAATTTTTCTATATCTAGTTTATTCATAAAATATTATTTTATAGAACTTCCGATTCTATTAAATTTCATATTAAACTTTTTGCTATTAAAATTCATCCATATTAAAAATGCTTTTCCTACTAAATTTTTTTCCGGCACAAAACCCCAATATCTACTGTCACTACTATGATCTCTATTATCCCCCATTACAAAATACTTATTTTTTGGGACAATAAATTCATCGTCATTTGGTGGAGCCATATTATCATTTAATGTGATGTAAGAACGATCTGAGTTATTTTCTGAATATATATCTAGCTCTGGCCTTGTAAATTCACTCATGAATGTATGAACTGTTTGTTTATCCTTTTTATACTCGATATTATTTACATATAATTTTTTATTTATATATTTAATCTTGTCGCCAGGAATGCCAATAACTCTTTTTATAAAGTTAATTTTTTCATTGCCAGGATATCTAAAAACTACAACATCTCCTCTAGAAGGAGTTGAAATCTCAAATACTTTTGTTTTTGTTAGCGGAAGCCTAATTCCATACTCATACTTATTTACAAGTATATAGTCGCCGATCAATAATGTTGGAAGCATTGACCCTGATGGTATTCTAAATGGTTCTGCAATGAATGATCTTAGAAACAACACTATTAATAAAATTGGCAAAAAAGATTTGGCTTGATAAATAAACCATGACAAGACTTTATTTCTTTTGCTTATCTTATTTTTATTAATTAAAATTAAAATAAAACTAATAATAATTAATAAAACTAATATAAATTCCAAATCTATACTGTTCATTTGTTTTTATCTTCTGCTAAATTTATCTTTAATTTAATCTTTTTTTAGAACCGACAAAACATCTTCTAATTCTGAAACTATTTGATGAACCAATTGAGACGACTGATTATTATCATTGTTTGCATCTTCTCCTGTTAGTTTCTTTCGAGCTCCTTCAATTGTGTATCCTTGCTCATATAAAAGACTTCTAATTTGTCTAATTAGTAATACGTCGTGTCTTTGATAATATCTTCTGTTGCCTCTTCTTTTAACTGGAGAAAGGGATGGAAATTCTTGCTCCCAGTATCTAAGAACATGAGATTTAACATCACATAAATCACTTACTTCGCCGATTGTGAAGTACCTTTTACTAGGTATAGATTCATTATGTTTATTTTCAGTCACTAATTGCATTATTTTCAACTCTAGATTTTAATTTTTGACCAGCTCTAAAAGTTACAACTCTTCTAGGACTAATAAGTACATCTTCTCCGGTTTTTGGGTTTCTTCCTGGACGACCTTTCTTGTCTCTTAATATAAAATTACCAAAACCGGAAATTTTTACATCTAAACCTGACACTAGTGTTTCGGATATTTCGTTAAAAAAAATCTCTACAAATTCTTTTGCTTCTCTTTTATTTAAACCAAGTTCTTCGTAAAGTTTTTCTGCAATCTCTGCTTTTGTGAGTGCCATTTCAAATGCCTTAATTTATTTTCTTAATTCAATATTAAATTCACTTTGAAGTTCTTTCAATATTGTCTCAATATATAAGTCTGCTTGTTCATGTGTAAGCGTCTTTTCTTTATCTTGAAAGATAAATCCCATCGCTAAGCTTTTTTTGCCGTTAGGTACATTTTTTCCTATATATAAATCAAAGAGTAATATTTTTTTTAGAGAAAGTACATTAATTTTTTTTATTAATTTTAGTATTGTTGCATAGGTTATTGAAACGTCGATTAAGAAAGATAAGTCTCTTCTAATATATGGAAATTTTGAGTAATTTATAAATTTTTCTTCAGGACTTTTTTTTATAGTATTGATTAAATCATCAATTGATAAAGTTAAAACTATAAAATGCATTTTATCATTAATAGTGTCTTTGATTATGTAGTTTATTTCGCTTTTTTTAAGCCCGAATAGTCTCGCAATATCCTCAACCACTGATGTCATATCATATTTATCAAATTTCCTATTTTTCAATGACCAACCTTCTGCGTATCTATCTCCGCTGACCACACATGTCAATACTTTCTCAATCTTATCGCTGAACACATTACTTACTTCAAAAAACTTATAAGAATTTTGAGAATTAACATTATTATTATAATGAATATTCTTTATTAAAGATGAGTCAATATTACTTCTAAGCTTATTCTGCTCTAAACTCATATAATTTGTAATTTTATGATGTTTATCAAATTCGTTATTTTTCCAATCAAAATTTTCAAGTGAGCTATTATTAACAAAAGAATAATTAATACATTCTGAAAAGCTATTATTATAAAAATATTTCTTAATCTCATTTGTTACGTCAAATGGTAAATATTTTTTAATTGGATGCGCAGATATTTTCTCAGAAATAATAGGAATATTGTCATACCCGTATAATCTTGCAATTTCTTCAATATAATCTGCATGAATACTTAAATCATATCTATAACTTGAACTCTTTACGCTGCTAGTTTCTTTATCAATTTGACAACCAATTGATGAAAGTATATTTATAATATCATGATCACTAATATCAATACCAATTAGAGCTCGTATCTTATTAAAATCTAATTTTACATTATTTTTTTGAGGTAAATTTTCTGTTTGATTAATTATATTAATATCAGAAAAGTCGCATATTTTGTTCTCACAAAGAATATTTCTTAATTTCAATAATGCTTCTTCTGGAAGATTAAAGTCTACACCTCTTTCAAATCTTTGAGATGACTCAGTTTGTAATTTTAATTCTCTAGCTTTATTTGCTATTGCTTTTGGCTTAAAAAAAGCACTTTCAATAATAATATTTTTTGATTTTGAAGTTACTGAGCAGTGCTCGGATCCAATAATTCCAGCTAGGGAAATAATTTCATTATCGTCTGAAACTACAATATTTTTATCTGTTAACTTATATTCATTTCCATCCAAAGCTTTAAAAGATTCTTTATTTTTTGCAAATCTTACTGAAATATCACCTTTAATTTTATCAGCATCATATGCATGCATAGGTTGGCCAATATCGATCATCAGATAATTTAATATATCTACAACTGGATGAATGGATTTTATTCCAATACTTTTTAATCTTTTCTTTATTTGCTCTGGAGTATTTAAAGATGATGAAACGTTTTCAAGGTACATAAATCCATATCTTGGGCAGACTTCCTTTTCAGCAATATGAAAATTTATTTTTATATTTTCGCAAGACGAATCTACTTCAATATTTTTATTTAATACTTTTCTTTTGTATTTCTTATCAATACTTCTAAGTTCTCTGGCCACTCCATTTACAGATAAGCAATCTGATCTGTTTGGAGTTAGGTCAATATCTATAAGCTCATCATTATTAACTAAAGATATATTATCAACTTCGAGTCCTGCCATGGTAAGTTGGTGACATAGATCCTCAGTATTTACAGGAATATCTAAATAATCTTCTAGCCAGTTTCTAGTTAGTTTCATATTCTATGTTCTCTGAAATTGTTTTAAAAATCTTAAATCGTTTTCATAAAATAATCTCAAATCTGTTATACCTAACTTGAGCATTGCCAATCTTTCAACCCCTAATCCAAAAGCATAACCACTATAAATAGATGAATCTATATTTGCCATATCGAGAACATTGGGATGCACCATGCCGCATCCTAAAATTTCTAGCCAATTTTTATTACCCTTGCTATCTATGTACTCAATATCTACTTCAGCTGATGGCTCGGTAAATGGAAAGTATGACGGACGAAATCTAATTTTTAACTCATCTTCTTCAAAAAAACTCTTTAGAAATATATTTATAATTGATTTTAAGTTTGAAAAGGAAATATCCTTATCAATATATAAACCCTCAATCTGATGAAACATTGGGGTATGAGTTATATCAGAATCTTTCCTGTAAACTTTTCCTGGAGCTATTATTCTGATGGGCGGATTTTCTTTGTCCATTATCCTCACTTGTACTGATGAGGTGTGTGTTCTAAGCAAGTTATTATCTGCAAGATAAAATGTATCATGCATTGCTCGTGCAGGATGGGTATCAGGTATGTTTAAAGCAGTGAAATTATGAAAATCGTCTTCGATTTCAGGACCTTCTACACATTCAAATTTCAATGACTCAAATATTTGAATGGCATAATTCATTGTTTTTGTTATTGGATGCAAACTACCAATTGATGACTCTTTTCCTGGCATTGATGGGTCAAAACCATCATCTTTTTTAACATCACTATTGCTTAATACTTTTTTCTTTTCGCTTATTAAATCATTAATTTTAGTCTTAGTGATATTTAAACTCTTTCCGGCTTTAGCTTTTTGTTCGCCATCTAAATCTGATAAAGACTTCATAAAACTATTCAGCAAACTTTTTTTACCCAAAAACTTTACTCTAAATAATTCTAATTCAGATAGGTCTTTTGCGTCTTTGATTAACTTTGATGCATCCTCTAAAACTTTTTTTAAATCACTTTTTAAAGTTTTGCCAGACATTACGCTGCAAGTTGTGACTTCGCTTCTTTTGCTATTGCAGCAAAAGTTTCGATATCATTCATTGCTAAGTCCGCAAGAATTTTTCTATCTATATCTATTTCTGCTTTATTTAGACCATTAATCAAAGTGCTGTAGCTCAAGTCATACATTCTTGCTGCAGCGTTGATCCTAACTATCCATAAAGCCCTAAATGTTCTCTTTTTTTGCTTTCTATCTCTGTAAGCATATTGCCCGGCTTTTGTAACCGCTTGAGTTGCAACTCTATAAATATTTTTTCTAGCGCCGTAATATCCTTTAGCTTTTGCTTTAACTTTTTTGTGTCTCGCATGTGCTGTTACGCCTCTTTTTACTCTTGACATCTTTACTTACTCCAAATTAAATATATGGCAATAACTTTCTTATTGCTGGTGTATCAACTTTCTCAACCATATCTGGCGATCTTAGTGTACGTTTACGCTTTGTACTTTTTTTAGTCAAAATATGTCTTAAATGTGATCTTTTACATTTAAATTTTCCAGATGAAGTAGCTTTAAATCTTTTTGCAGCTCCTCTATTTGTTTTTAACTTTGGCATTCTCTTTTCCTTAATTTATTTTCTTGGGGCAATTACCATTACGATCTGCCTTCCTTCAAACTTAGCCCTTTGCTCAACTTCAGCAATATCTTCTAAATCTTTTTCTATCCTCTCGACTTGCTTCATACCTATTTCTTTATGGGCAAGTTCTCTTCCTCTAAATCTGATGGTAATCTTTGCTTTATCTCCATCAGTTATAAATCTTTTAATATTATTAAGCTTGGTCTGATAATCATTCTCTTCAGTACCAGGTCTTAATTTAATTTCTTTTACCTGCTGTTGCTTCTGTTTCTTTTTAGCTTGTTGAGCTTTCTTGTTTTGCTCAAATCTAAATTTTCCATAGTTCATTACTTTGCAAACTGGAGGCTTAGCATTTGGAGTCACTTCTACCAAATCAAGATCAGCTTCCTTTGCTATTTCTAGGGCATCACTTATTTTAACAACACCTAGATTTTCTCCTTCAACGCCTATTAATCTTACCTCAGGAGTTTTAATACTCTGATTAAGCCTTGTATATTTGTCTGAACTAATTTCTACTCTCCTATTATATACTAATTTATAATTATTTTTTACTATTCAATTTTCCGATAAAATCATCCACACTGATTAATTCATGCTCAGTGCCGTCATACTCTCTGACTGAAATTTTGCCGGATGAAACTTCTTTATCGCCAATTATCACAACATAAGGAACTTTTGCAATAATAAGTTCACGAATCTTATAACCAATCTTTTCGTTTCTCAAGTCTAAAGAACAGCGAAAATCATTTTCAGCTAATACTTTTTTGATTTTCTTTGCGAATTCTACATGCTTATCGGCTATATTAGCAATTATTATTTGCTTAGGACTTAACCAAAATGGTAAATTTCCACCATAATGCTCTATAAGTATGCCAATAAAGCGTTCTATTGAGCCTAAAATAGCCCTATGTATCATTACTGGCACTAATTTATTGTCGTTTTCATCTACATAAGATGCTGTTAGTGCTGATGGCATAGAGAAATCCAGTTGTATTGTTCCACATTGCCAAACTCTATCTAAAGAATCTGTGAGTGAGAATTCTATTTTTGGCCCGTAGAATGCTCCTTCTCCATCCTGAATAGTAAAAGATTCAACACTTTCAGTGAGCACATCTTTAAGTATATTTTCTGACTTATCCCATAATTCTTCATTTCCCACTCTTTTCTCAGGCCTTGTAGATAGAGCTATACTTATATCTTTAAAACCAAAATGCTCATAAACAGAAAAAGTCATTTTAATTAAACTTTTTATTTCATCACTTAACTGACTTTCAGTGCAAAAAATATGTGCGTCATCTTGCACAAATTGTCTTGCTCTCATAAGGCCATGCAAAGTACCCGAAGGCTCGTTTCTATGAACTAAACCAAATTCAGATATTTTTATAGGTAAATCTTTATAGCTTTTTAAACCCTGATTAAATATTTGAACATGAGCTGGGCAATTCATAGGCTTGATCGCGTAATCTTTTTTTTCAGAATTTGTAGTAAAAATCATATCTCCGAATTTATCCCAATGACCCGACCTCTCCCATAATTTTCTATCTAATATTTGCGGGGTATTAACTTCTAGATATCCATTCTTCAAGGTTTTATCTCTAATATAATCTTTTATAATATTATATATTGTCCAACCTTTGCTATGCCAAAAAACCATTCCTGGAGCTTCTTCTTGAAAATGAAATAAATCTTGCTGTTTTCCAATTTTTCTATGATCTAACTTTTCAGCATCTTCTATTTTTTGTATGTAATTATCTAATTCCTCTTTTTTATCCCATGCAGTACCATAAATTCTTTGAAGCATTTTATTGTCTGAATTTCCTCTCCAATATGCTCCAGCTACTTTTGTAAGTTTAAAATGCTTTAAAAATTTTGTATTTGGCACATGTGGGCCCCTACACATATCGACGTATTCTTGATGGAAATATAAAGCTATCTCTTCACCATCAGGAATTTCGCGAACAATTTCTTGCTTGTATGGCTCATCTCTTTCAACAAAAACACTTAACGCTTCTTGAGGAGTTACAACTTTTCTTATAACGTCATAATTACTTTTAGTTAATTCTTTGATTTTTTTTTCTATTAGTACTAATTCATCAATACTAATAGGTTCGTCACAATCAATATCATAATAAAAGCCATTTTTGATTACAGGCCCAATAGCCATTTTAGCATTTGGATATAATTGTTTTATTGCGTGGCCTATTAAATGGGCAAAGGAGTGGCGAACAATATTGATTCCATCATCGTCATTCTTCTTTATTATTTCTATATTACTATCATTTTCTATTACCACAGAAAGATCTCTTAATTGACCATTAATTTTTCCTGCAACAGCAACTTTTGCTAAAGAATTACTAATATCTTTAGCAACATCAAATAAGGTTGTATTATCAGGAATCTCCTTATTATGACCATCTGGTAATGTAATTTTTGGCATTCTAATATCTTATAATATAAAATTAATGGTAGGCACGATTGGGTTCGAACCAACGACCTCTACCATGTCAAGGTAGCGCTCTAACCAACTGAGCTACGCGCCTTTATTTATTAAATGTAAATATAACATTTATATAATAATCATGCATAATAGCATTAATTTACAGCGAAAAAAATTATATGAGCATACTAAAAAAATATATATCTATTTTCATAGTGATTGGATTAATAAATTCTCCAAGCTATGCAGATGAATTTTTAGATGAAAAGCCGGTTTACCATGTTGTATTAATTTGGCTAAAGACATATAGAAATGAAATGAGGATAAATAAAATAATAAACGCTAGTAGAGAGTTAGAAAAAATTCCTGGTGTACTAGAAGTATCAACAGGTAGAGTTCTAAGAAGTGCGAGAGTAATCGTGGATGATACTTTTGATGTTAGTATAATAATTAAATTTGCTTCAAAAGATTATTTGAAAGACTATCTAGTTCACCCAATTCATATTAAAATTGCAAATGAAGTAATCAAGCCACTGGCGAATAAAATTACGGTTTACGACACAATAATTCAAGAATAAAGAAGAAAAAATGGAACTAATTTTTCATAAATCTGAAAAATATATCGAAGAAGATATTTTTTATTATATAAGCGATCAAAGAGACAAACACTCTATGATCAAACCTAAAAAAGAAGACTTAATAAGTATGACTGTTGAGTCAGAGAACCTGTCGGGCCCAAAAGAAAAACAGATATCAAATGTTTTATACCCATTCAAGAAAAATAGTATTGATAAGATATATATTGGATTAAGTTTTCCATTGTTTTCTAATAATTGGGCTGCTTCTTACTTAAGATATCTTTTGAAAATTATAAAAACAGATGGCGCAATAATACTTCCTGTCTACCCCGAAGAGCAAGCAAATGAAAAAGGTATGTGGTCAAGAAGCTTTTTAGAAAATATTTTCACTAGCAGGACTGGATGGACAGGTAGAAATAATGTGTGGGCGGAAAATGATGGTGTAATGTCTATGAGAATTGGGAAAAAATTTCCAGACAAAATAAATAGTACGCTAAATTTTTATCTCGAAGAAATTGGAAATAAAAACTTTAGAAATGACTTAGAGAGCAAAAAAATTGATTACGTAGATACTGTGAAAAATATCTGGTTAACTAGCAAATTTAGCTCCATAATTGAAAAAATAATACAGGATAATTTTTCAGGGAAACATATTACATATTGTGACCTTGGAAACAATCCATCACTTCCTTTCGAGATAAACGTAAGTAGCTATATAAAGGTAAAAAAAACAATAATTGCTACTAATAATGATGATGCCTTTTTAGATTTAAACAATTATTTTTCTTACAGAAAAAGCCCAGAAACAGAAAGACTGGATATAGCGGATATAAAAAATATTGCATCTCATAATCCAGATATTATTTCTACTGTCTTCAACTCTGATAATCTAAAGTTGTTAAATAATATAATAGAAATATGTCCAAAAGCAGCTATAGTTTTTTATGGAAAACTTGATATAAGTAAAGAAATTTATGGTAATTACAATATATGCAACTATTCTTCAATTGTTGCCACAAAATTAAATTCTGGAAAAACTATAAATCATTACTCTGATATAATCGAAGAAGAAATAAATAAAGAAGAAGAATGTGACGACAATAAAATTTATCTTTTAATTCCAAAATAATATGGCATTTAAAAAATACTCAAGAAAACCATATGATCCTCTGTCTGATAAACCATATAAATTATCAAGATCAAGAATTGATAACTATCTAAACTGCCCACGATGTTTTTATATGCATGAACGTAAAGGCGTAAAAGCACCCTCAGGACCAACCTTTTCATTAAATAATGCTGTTGATAATTTATATAAAAATGAATTTGACAAATATAGGGAAGAGAAAAAATCCCATCCAATAATGGAAAAAAATAATTTGGATTGTATTCCCTATGCAAACGAAAATTTAGACGAATGGAGGAATGCTTTTAAAGGAATAACATGGCATGATAAGGAAACAAATTTTTTATTTTTTGGGGGAATTGATGATGTTTGGATAAATTCATCTGAAGAACTTCACATTGTCGATTACAAAGCTACAGCTAAAAAAACTTTCAAACCAAATTTTAATACCGGATGGGAAGTATGCTACAAAAGACAAATCGAAATATATCAATGGTTATTTAAAAAAAATGGCTTTAAGGTTTCAGATATAGGTTACATTATTTATGCTAACGGAAGATCTGATGAAAAAGAATTTAATGGTAAATTGACTTTCGACGAACATCTCTACCCTTTAGCATGCAATACGGATTGGATAGAAAATATTATTCAAGAAATATATGAATGCTTAAAATCCGAAAACTTACCTAAAAGTGGGGGCGGGTGGAATGGAGAGGGTTGCGAACAATGCGCTTATAAAAAAACATTGTTTAATATTTTTAAATCACACACAACAAAATAAATAAGTTAGTTGAAAACTCCAGAAAAATATGGAATCCATGTATATATAATTAAAATTGTAAACCCAATTTCAAATAACATAACTTTTTTAAAAAATGTTGCCTCATAAATTGATTCTGTAGAAGAAAATTTTACGATTACCATCACGATATCAAACATTAATACCATGATATAAATCGGAAGCGTTGCAGGGACACCTAAAGTTAATATAGTACTTGTAGCATCTTCCAATAAAAGCTCTGTATCTTTGTCCGGAGCAAATATTAAAAAAACGAATCCAAGTAGTATCAACAAAAATCTAAGCAAGCTTATTTTTTTGATAAATATATTAATAGTTTCTCATTCCTTCATATAATGTTTCATTAAGACCTCAGCTACCTCGGGTCTTGCGAATTCTTTTGGTAAACTTTCCCCTTTTGATAGCATTTCTCTTACTTTTGTTCCAGATAAAATTACAAAATCATCTTTTGAATGATCTTCAACATCTCTCATCATTACAACCTTATTAAGTTTTTTAGAATACGCTGTATGATCTGCTTTAAATATCTTAATAAGAAGGGCATCATTTGGGATGCTGTCAAAAATATCTTGGGCATCAAAAGCACCATAGAAATCACCTACACCTGCATGATCTCTTCCAACTATCAAATAACTGCACCCGCAATTTTGTCTAAATACTGCATGTAATAATGCTTCTCTGGGGCCAGCATATAACATATCAAAACCATACCCCGTTATCATCACATAATCTTTTGGAAAATAATGATCAACCATAGTTCTAATTGCTGTATCTCTAACATCAGCAGGTATGTCTCCTGGTTTGAGCTTACCGAGTAGCATATGTATTAATATCCCATCGGCATTTACTCTATCTCCAGCCATTCTGCACAGCTCTTCATGAGCCCTATGCATAGGATTTCTTGTCTGAAAAGCTACAACATTTTCCCAACCTTTAGATTCTATTGATGACCTTATCTGCATTGCAGTTCTAAAAGTTTCCCCAAATTCTTTTTCGAAATAACTATAATTAATTACACTAACATCGCCACTTATTAACGTGTCACCTTGCTCATAAAAAGTTTGAACACCTGGGTGCGATTTATCTTTTGTCCCATAAACTTTTTCAACTATATTATCTATTTCAGAAGCAGTTAGTTTTTCTATTTTATTTACACTTTGGATGGCAATAATTTGCTCTCCTTCAACATTTGGGTCTATTAAAGCTATTTTATCACCTTCTTTAAAATCTACTTTTTGATGAGTTAAATTGACAACCGGGGTTGGCCAGAATAGCCCATTATCTAATTTCATATTGTCCGCAACGGAAATAACTTCATTTTTTCCCATAAATCCTTCTAAGGGCGTGAAGTATCCAGCTCCTAACATTACCAAATTTGCTGCGGCAGCAGAATTTATTATCATTTTTGGCATTGATTTGGCTGATTCCAAAAGCGCTACTTTTTCTTCTTCAGTATTAACAATTTTCGGCATTAGCTCTTCTGAGCCATGTGGTTTTATCATCTTATCTCCCCTTATTCTTGCGGCTTATTAACTTTATTATAATTTCTTTATTATTCTCATTACGGTATGATTATCTCATAATTATTATGATACTAAAAAACTTAAGTTTAAACTAAGATGAAAAATTTTATAGCCCCATCAATTTTATCGGCTGATTTCGCTAAACTAGGAAAAGAAGTCGATGATGTAATATTAGCAGGCGCTGATATTGTTCATTTTGATGTTATGGATAATCACTACGTCCCCAATCTAACTATAGGACCACTAGTTTGTAAATCTCTCAAAGATTATGGGATAAAAAAACCTATTGATGTTCATCTAATGACAACACCAGTTGATGATTTGATAATTCAGTTCTGTGATGCGGGTGCATCCATGGTTTCGTTTCATCCAGAAGCAACTCAACACATAGATAGAAGTGTTGAATTAATAAAGAGTAGAAATTGTAAAGCTGGAATTGCGCTTAATCCAGCATCTCCTTTATCCTTGCTTGATCATATTCTAGATAAAATAGATTTTATTTTAATCATGTCAGTAAATCCTGGGTTTGGTGGGCAAAAATTCATTGAAAAATCTTTAGACAAGATCAAAAAATGTAAAGAGATGATTGATAAATCTGGCTACAATATTGAAATTGAAGTCGATGGCGGTATAGGTATCAATAATATCAGATCTATTAAAGAAGCAGGCGCCAATATATTTGTGGCTGGGTCTGCAATATTTAATTCAGATAGTTATGATGATGCTATTAAAAAAATGAAGCAAGAAATTTCCGCTAACTAAAATAATGCTAAAAGAAGATTTTATAAAATTTGCTGACCAAGGAAATTCTAGGGTTTCTGTAAATAAAGTTATTCAAAACTTTAAAGAAAACCCTCTTCATGTATATAAATCACTAAATAACAAAAATTCATTCTTATTTGAATCAGGTTCCAACAAAGGAAAATGGAGTAGGTATTCCATTGTTGGAACAAAATCAAATGAAATGATTAAAGTTATAAATAACAAAATTATTTATATAAATGAAGATGAAATTAATGAAATAGAATCAAATGATCCTTTGGAATGGATAGAGAATTTCTATACAGAAAATCAAGTTTGCAACTTGCCAGTTGATGTACCTTTTTCTGGGGGACTGGTTGGATATTTTGGATATGAAACCATAGGGTTTATTGAAAAAAAAATCGACATAAATAAAAAAGATACTTTAAACGTTCCTGATATTTTCTTATTCGTGTGTAATGAAATAATTGTCTTTGATAATTTAAAAAAATGTGTACATATAATTATTAATTCAAAAACAGATAGAGAAGATAGTTATGAAAAAACTATTTCTAGAATTGAAGAAATTGAAATACTTATAAACAAAGAAGAAAAATTATCTGTGCAGAAAAATGTATCTAATAAAAGCGAGTTTACATCATCTTTTCAAAAAGAAAAATTTATGAACGCTGTAAACAAAACCAAAGAATATATTTCGTCAGGAGATGTAATGCAAGTCGTATTATCACAACGATTATCAAAAAGTTTTGAAGGTGATCCAATTAGTATGTACGAAGCTTTAAGAGACATGAACCCTTCTCCATATATGTATTTTTTAGATATGGATGATTTTCAAATTATTGGGTCTTCGCCTGAAATATTAGTTAAATTAGAAGATAAAAAAGTAACAGTTCGACCAATTGCTGGCACAAGACCTAGAGGGAAAAGTGATGCTGAAGACCTTCGAAATGAAACTGATTTATTATCCGATCCTAAAGAGCTTGCTGAACATTTAATGCTGATTGATTTAGGAAGAAATGATATCGGAAGAATATCAAAAGTTGGAAGTGTTGAACTTACAGAAAAAATGATAATAGAAAGGTATTCTCATGTAATGCACATAGTTTCAAATGTGAATGGTCAAATTGAAGATGAAACAAAGCCGCTTGATGTATTAAGAGCAACATTTCCTGCAGGGACTGTTTCAGGAGCACCAAAAATTAGAGCCATGGAGATAATTAATGAGCTTGAACCTTTAAAAAGAGGCATATATTCTGGTGCTATAGGATATCTCTCATGGACCGGTGATCTTGATACTGCATTGTCTATTAGAACAGCAGTTATAAAAGATGATCTGATTCATGTTCAGGCCGGAGCTGGTATAGTTTATGACTCTGTTCCTGAAACTGAATGGGACGAAACTATGAATAAAGCTATGGCATTATTAAAAGCATCTGAAAAAGCTAATATCGGTAATAATGAGGACAAGTAAATGATATTAATGATAGATAATTATGATTCGTTCACATATAACATCGTGCAATATCTTGGTGAGCTTGGTGCAAATGTTAAAGTAGTAAGAAATGATATGATTTCTACTAAAGATATTGAATTCATGGAGCCAGAAAAAATTGTCATATCTCCTGGACCTTGCACCCCGAAAGAAGCTGGGGTTTCAATAGAAACAATCAATTACTTCCATAAAAAACTTCCAATTCTAGGAATATGTTTAGGACATCAAAGCATAGGTGCAGCTTTTGGCGGTAACATAATTAAAGCAAAAAAAATAATGCACGGTAAAACATCTCTAATTCATCATAATGAGAATTATATATTTAAAGATATACCAACTCCTTATACAGCTACTAGATATCATTCTTTAGTTATTGAAGAAAAAACTATTCCTGATTGTTTGGAAATAATTGCTGAGACTAAATCCGATGATCAAAGTGATAACGAAATAATGGCAATTAGGCATAAAGATTTTCATACGTATGGTGTACAATTCCATCCAGAATCAATTATGAGTGAGCATGGACATCAAATTTTAAAAAATTTCCTTGAAATAAAATGAATATAAATGAAGCGGTAGAAAAATTTTCGTCTGGGGACAGTCTGAAAAAAAGTGAAATCAAAGAAGTATTTCTTAGCATTATGAATAACGAATGTAATGATGCTGAAATTATTGCTTTTCTTATGACTCTTAAAACAAAAGGCGAAACAGTAGAGGAGATTGCAGGTGCTGCTGAAGTCTTAAGAGAAATATGTCAAAAACTAGAATTACCTTCTAACCAATTAGTTGATACATGTGGGACTGGTGGAGATGGTCAAAACACCTTCAATATTTCAACTGCATCTGCCATTGTTGCAGCAGCAGCTGGAGTTAAAATTGCAAAACACGGTAACAAATCGATTTCTAGCAAATCCGGTAGCGCAGATCTTTTAGAGTACTCTGGAATAAATATTGATCTTGATGAAGAGCAAGCCAAGAAATGCTTTGATGAAAATGGTATAACCTTCATGTTTGCTCCAAAATATCACAAGGCAATGAAAAGTGTTTCAGCAGTCAGAAAAAGTATTAAAACAAGAACTATATTTAATGTATTAGGCCCGCTGTCAAACCCAGCAAATGCTAATTTCCAAATCTTAGGTGTCTATGACAAAGAATTAGTTTTACCAATTGCAAAAGTAATAAAAGATCTTGGAATAACCAGAGCCATGGTTGTTCATTCGGAAGAAGGGTTAGATGAAATATCATGTGAAAAAGATACATATGTTGCCGAGCTAAAAGACAATCAAATTTTAGAATACACAATAAATCCAAAGGATTTTGATTTACAAGTTTCAACTTTAGAATCTTTAAAAGTAAATACTGTAGAAGAGAGTTATAAAATCTTTATTGATATGCTTAATAATAAAAATGAAGCAGCAGTTAATATTGTTAGCTTAAATGCAGGTGCTGCTATTTATATTTCTGGGATCTCAGATGACTTAAAAAGTGGGATAAGAATAGCAAGCGAAATTATTAGTGATGGAAAAGCTATGCAAAAATTTGAGGATATTAAAAAATCTATGCCTGAAAAAATTAAGACACCAAAAATTCTAGAAGAAATATTAGAAAATAAAGCAAAAGAAGTTGCCGAAAGAAAAATAAAAATTTCAATTCAGGATTTAAAAGAAATTGATTACATGAGCTCTTTAAAAAGAGATTTTAAAGGTGCGCTAATTAATAAAATTAGTCAAAACAAAGATGCTGTTATTGCAGAGATTAAAAGAGCCTCCCCTAGCATGGGGGAGCTAAATATGAATATTATTCCTGCAAAAGTTGCTTCGGATTTTGAAGCCATGGGAGCAGCTTGCTTATCTGTATTAACGGATGCAAAATATTTTAAGGGTTCGGGCGCTATTCTTGAGATGGCAAAAAAAGGATGTGGGCTTCCAGTTCTCAGAAAAGATTTTATTATTGATGAATATCAAATAGATGAATCTGTCACTATGGGAGCTGACTGTATACTTCTTATTGTTTCTGCGCTAGAAAAGGATTTGATGAAAAAACTTTACGATGCAGCAAAACAAAGAAATTTAGACGTAATTGTGGAAGTTCATGATCATAGTGAGCTTGAGACTGCCTTAGAAATAGAGTGCGATATTATTGGTATCAATAATAGAAATCTTCATACTTTTGATGTTGATTTAAATACAACAGTTGATTTAATACAATATATAAAAAATGATCAGCTTGTAATTGCCGAAAGTGGTATACATACTGGTGATGATGTTAAAAAGATGAATGACTGCGGTATAAACACTTTCTTAGTTGGAGAGTCATTTATGACAGCAGACAACCCGATAAATAAGTTTAAAGAAATATTTACAAAATAAATTGAAAACCGTAATACAAAATTGCTCGCAATGTGGTTCAAATAAAATAGAATTTTCTGTGCCTTCGGGTGACAACAGAAATAGATATATTTGCAAGAACTGTGGTTACATTCATTATCAAAACCCAAATATCGTCGCAGGTTCTATTCTAGAGTGGGATAATAAAATTTTATTGTGCAAAAGAGCAATCGAACCTAGAATTAATTGTTGGACACTGCCAGCTGGTTTTTTGGAAAACGAAGAGCCATTGGAAGCAGGTGCAGCAAGAGAGTGTATCGAAGAAGCAAATGCATATTCAGATGATATGAGAATTTTTTCTATTTATAGTCTAGTGCACATCAGTCAAATTTATATTATGTACTACGGAACTTTGAAAGACGGAAAACATAGTCCAGGCTTAGAGGAATCTTTTGATACGAAATTATACGATAAAGATGAAATTCCTTGGGATGAATTAGCCTTCCCAATTATCACAGAGAATCTAAAATTATTTTATGAAAAGAAAAAATCTGATATGCCTTACACCGGAATCGTTGATAAGGTTAATAACGACTACATAATAACTCGAAATTAGTTAATGAATATTGATGAAAAAGAATCTTACTGTCCTTATTGCGGCGAAAGTATTTCTTTATTAGTAGATAATTCAATAGAAAACCAAGAATATATTGAAGACTGTCAAGTTTGTTGCAGTCCTATCTTAATTAGTATAGAAATTGATTATGATGGAAATATAATAATGAATACTAAAAGAGAAAACGAATAATGAATTCGACATTAATACTAACTTTAGCTCCACCTTTGCTCATAGTAGCTTATATAATTAAAGCTGACAGATTTCCTGAGCCAGTAGGCTTGTGTATTAGTACTTTTCTTTTAGGCTGTCTACTATGTATTCCTGCAGCATCTCTAAATAGTTATTTTATCCCAGATTTAAGTTACGCCTATTTAGCTGGTTTTACAGAGGAGACTTTAAAGTTTGCAGCTATTTACTTTTACATAAGGACAAAAACAGATTTTGACGAACCAATGGATGCTATTGTTTATGGAACATTAATATCTCTTGGTTTTGCAACTCTAGAAAATTTTCAATATGTGTATAACGCAGGAAATCCAGATTTTATTGCTATTTTAAGATCTTTTACAGCAATACCGCTTCATGCTTGCTGCGGGATTATTATGGGTTATTATTTTGGTCTTTATATTTTTAAAGAAAGAGATAAACTAAACCTTATAAAATCTCTATTTTTTGCCATAGCCTTTCATGCTTCTTACAACTATTTTGCAACTAGAAATATTTTGTTGATGTTTGTAGTTTTGATAATTTTAGTT